>JAPXSS010000073.1:0-17171 GCA_033812955.1 Syntrophobacteraceae bacterium
ACCTGCGGCAAGGTGTTCCAGGCTGTCGGCGTTGCAGTGCCCCCGACCATCCGTGAAATTACCGGGTAGTTTCCCGATGAACAGATCGTCGATTTGTAGTGCCAAAGATGATATCGCCATGCCTAACCACTTAATATCGCACAATCTTTTTATAAATACTGTAGAAGATGAGTCAGAGGTACTCGTTAACCGGATGAACCTCAATTTTTGCGAGCACATGTGGGCCAATCAATTATTAGCGTCAAGGGCTATTCGGTAGTTATGTCGGAAGCCCCCTGTGGCTCCAACCCCTCGATGCGCTCGATCGCTCCATCGGCAATCGCCACCAGGCGCGGATCATGTTCCTGCTGCAGGGCACGCAGAGCCGGGAGGGCGGAAGCTGCGGCGGGGCCGTAGCGGGCCAGCCCCATGGCGGCGTTGGCCCGCACCTCGCCTTCCGGATCGCCGAGCCGCTCGCTCAGGGCCTCGAGTATCCGCGACGGCTCCTCCTCAATCCTGGCTAACGCCAGGGTCGCCGCTGCCCGCACCTCGCCGGAGGGATCTTCGAGACAGCCCAGAATCAGCGGTACAAACTCACGAGCTTTACCGCTCAGCATCCCGAGGCGCTCGAGGCAGGCCTTGCGGGTATCCTGGTTTTCGTCCTGGAGCATGGACTCAATCACCGGCAGGGCTGCGGCAGCGTCGCCTGAGATCTTGAGCAGGGCGGAAGTGCAAGCCAGCTGCAGCAAAGGCGACGAAGTCGTCCCGGCTAGGCGCTGCAGATCCTCGACCGCTTCCCAGGCATCCTCGCCGATCCAATCTAGCCCATCGGCCGCCGCAGCCACCACCTGAGTATCGGAAGACTCCAACAGAGGTCGGAGCGCGGGAACAGCGGCCTGCCCGACCCTGCCGAGGGCAAAGGCGGCATGCCAACGGACCGTCGGATCGCCGCTGGTGAAAGCGGCGCAGAGCCAGTCAATGGCGGGGGCAGCCGCAGGGCCGATCCGGCCGAGACCGGAAGCCGTCGCAATCCGCACCGTTGGCGGTTGGCTCTCTTCCAGTCCCGTGATCAAGGCTGGCACGGCAGGAACTCCCATCCGGGTCAACACTTCCACGGCCAAGGTGCGCTCCCGCTCGTTGTCGTGAGCGAGACAAGCTGCCACGTCGTCCAGACAATCCGGAATTGCCTGCTCCGATCCCACCAATTCGGCCAGTGCCTCCAGCCGCGTGGTTTCCTGGGAGCTTTTCAAACGGGGAGCCAGGGCGGGCGCATCCCTGATCGTCGATTCAATGGAATCAGGCTTCATATAATATTTCCGACACCAGGGCTGTAACTTGGTGAGACCACTGCAACCGAGGCTGTCAGGGTTGTGCACTGAACAATGCCAGCGACCTGCACTATGGGGCTCGCCAAAGTGATGGTGCCGGCACTGACCGTAACGGTGGGGGCGGTGATGGAGATGGGGCCTGCGGAACTCAGGGTGAGACCCGAGGGGCCGACGGTCATAGTGACCCCCTGCAAACATTGAAGAGTCACGTTGCCCATGATCGTGACGTCCTGCTGTCCCATTACCTGGAGCTCCTGCTTGCCCTTCACCGTCTTGCTGTCATCCTTGTCGATGGTGATGGTGTGACTGCCGCCGATGGTGTGGTCTTCGTCCCCCTTCACTTGGATGAGGTTATGCTTTTCGGCGTGGAGAAATACCTCCTCATCGCCCTTCTTATCCTCGAAACGGAGCTCGTTGAACCCACCCCCGCCGGGGGTGGACTCCGATTTGATGGTGCTCTTGGTCTTTTCGTCGGGGAGCGGATAAGGGGGCTTGTTGATGTTATGGTAGACCCGCCCGGTGATGATCGGCCGGTCGGGGTCGCCTTCGAGGAAATCAACGATCACCTCCTGGTCGACCCGCGGGATGAACATCGCCCCCCAGTTGGCGCCGGCCCAGAGCTGGCTCACCCTGATCCAGCAGGAACTCTCGTCATTCTTCTGGCCCTCACGATCCCAGTGAAACTGAACCTTGACCTGACCGTGTTCGTTGGTGTGGATCTCCTCCCCGGAAGGACCTACCACAATGGCGGTTTGCGCACCGTGGACCACCGGCTTGGGGGTGGTCCGCCGCGGCCGATACTGGGTGTCCAGGGGAATGCAGGTGAAATTGTTGGTGTACGAGAAAGTGCCCCCGCCCTCTTCCGAAGACTCGGCGGTGCCGTATCCCCCCTGCCACGCGCCGTGGCCGAGCGACGTCAGCAGATACTCCTTATTGTTCATGCCTTCCACGTCACACCCAACCAAGCGGAAATGGGTGCCGCTCACAAAGGCCCGGCATGAGCTCGACCCATTCAGGGTGATGATCCGAGCCTCCTGCTCTTCCATCCGCATCCGGGCCAGCCGGTCGCCGTCACCCTGGTTCTCATACTTGCCCGGATAATCGTAGAATTCGCGTTCCGTCGGCCCAATACTTTTGCTGGCGGGGACCGTGACTTTCAGGTCAGTGGTAGGCATCTTGAAATTGAAGTCGTTCAGCGTGTACTTGCCCCCTTGCACCTGCATCCGCTTTTCCAAACTGGCGATGTAGTCCTGTTCCCGCGACTCCACCTCTTCAAAGAGCATGCTGGCCGTCTCCTGGTGGGGACAGGCCTTGTGCTTGGCGGAGGAATCAACCATCACCAGGGTATGCTTACCCATGTCATGTTCGAAGAAGTAATAGATGCCCTCTTCTTCCATAAGACGGGCGAGGAAGTCCAGATCGGTTTCCCGGTATTGGACGCAATACTCCCGTGGCGGGTGGCTGCCGACATCCATGCGAAAGTCGGTGATTCCCTTCTCCGTGAGGATTTTTTCGATAATATCGGGCACTGACTTGTTCTGGAAAATCCGCGAATCCGTGGTCCGGCTCAACAGCCAGAGCCGTGGCACCATGGTGGCATGGTAGGTCGACAGTTCCGGATTGTCCCCACCGGCTCCCGCTTTCTGCGAAAAATAGGAGACGATGCCGTTGAGGTACCGTTCGGAATCATCCGGGAGGACCATCGAGATCGTCACATTCTGACCGACAATGCTGTCGAAAGATATGTTATTATTTTCGGAAAACAGGGTGAGGTCAAAGTTGAACAACCGAGACAGGCCCTCGGTCCCGCTCAGCCTGCCCAACAGCAGGACATCCTTGCCGAGCGGCGTGTGGATGGCCATCGATTTTTCATCCTGGGTGTATGCCATGAATCCCTCCGGAGTGGAAGTTAGTGCCATGATTCCTGGCTTGATCCTACTCTGACTGATCTTTTGCAGTCAATTGTCACTTTGTGTTCTCCCCCGAGGAAGGGAAGCGATTGCTCGGAGGAAGGGACCGATAATGTTGGGATTCACAGGGGTATGCTGGTGTTGGCCAAAACTAAGAGAATTCCCCGGTAGAAATTCCTCCATCGCCCGCGCCAGGGATACGGCATCACACGCCGGGCTTGCCTCCAGCGCTGACCTCATGTAGCGGCGCCCAATTCGATGAGACGACTGTAGACTTTCAGGGCGGGTAACAGTTGCTCGTTGCCCCCATAGGCAACGGCGAGCGGTTCGAGGATTGCCGGGTTGTCGGGCACTGCCTGCGCCGCGAGCTTCAGGTGGGGAAGGGCCTCGCCCACCTCACCGGCTTCCAACAGCAGGCAGCCCAAGGCAAACGAGGCACTCTCCACAGCAAGGTTGAAGCTCCCTATCGGTTATTGTCTGCCTGCCCCTTGACCGGCGACTGCACAGGTCAACAGCCCTGAGGGCAGGAAGGAGCGCCGTTTACGCTTTCTCGCCTTCTTCGACTTTCCAGCCTACCGGCACCTCGCCCTTCTTCTTCCCGGTAGAATCATATTCCGCGTAAGTCATTTTGATTTCTTCGAAGTTGATGGAGAAATTGTCTACCGGCACGGCATCGCCGGCACCGGCGGCAGAGGTGTTAAAAGAGGTAACGATCGCGTTCTTGAATTCCCACTTGAGAAAAGTTGCCCTGGCATCACCATAGGTAGCGGTGTTGTGGATTTCCACCTTGGGAAAGACCTTTCCCGAAAGGACGGCTTCAGCGAGCTTGGGAGTGGACTTGTCAAACTCCTTGGTGACGATGATGTCCTCCACCGTAGCCACGCCCCGGCGACGGGTCTGACCGGTCGCGCCCCCCCCGGCTTTGTGGGCTCCCCAACTCATTGACAGCAAATCAACCCATCCCTTGTGATCCTTGTCATTGCATTCCCCGTCGATCCCGTCGAATTTTATGAAGAGAGCCATGTTGTTCCTCCCATCTATAAGGATATTCGATCCATTCCGCCTCAGGCGAACCATTTGCCGCCTGCCTGCTCCCTGCCTGACGTTGAGCCCTCTTGCCAAGCCAAAACTTGCTGCCAAGACCCCGTAATGACTGCAACCCACTATGAAGAAGAAATGGTGAAACAACATTGCGCAGAGAAGCCCGCGATTCAATTCTCAGGATAGAGAAAATCGAGCTCTATGAAGAATCTCCTGGCTCGATTCCGTCTACGGAAATCGGCGGCCGTTGTCAAGGACAAACATGCGGCGGCGCGCCGGGGAGAGGATATGCACTGCTGAAAAAGGGTTCGAGTTATGCTAGAGTGAAGAAGTGGATCGACAGGGAATATCCTTCACAGATTCCACCGAGCTGCCGCTGACCATTGTGATCATGTCCGATACCGAGAACGCCATGGCCGCAAATCCTTACGATGAGATACCCTACTCGAACATACCTCACTCCGACAGCCATCCGGATCATCTTGCGACCCTCAGACACTTGTTCGGGCTCTCCCCGGTCCCCGTGACCCGGTGCCGCGTCCTCGAACTGGGATGCGCCGGCGGCGGCAATCTAATCCCCATGGCGTTTCATCTGCCCGGCAGCGAATTCCTGGGAGTTGAACTCTCCGGACGGCAGGTGGAAATAGCCAGTAAAACGATCAGAGATCTGCACCTGTCGAATGTTCGGGTGCGGCAGGCCGAGGTTCTTGAAATAGACCGTTCATGGGGATATTTCGACTACATCGTGTACCACGCTGTCTATTCATGGGTGCCGGATGAAGTATAGGAACGAATACTGAACATTTCGTCAGCCAATCTCGCCCCTCAGGGGATTGCCTGCATCAGCTACAATACCTATCCCGGATGGCACATGTTCCGTAAGACCCTGGACCTCATCATCAAGTGCAGCCTGTCAGCGGCAGACCTGACTGGCCTTGCTGCTCGCATGAAAGGAAGCGTTTGCCAATGGCCAGGTTGATCGTCCAGCAAGCCGAAGGCAGCCTCGAGTTTCACCTGATTGACCGGGTCTCGGTCGGGCGTCACCCCAGCAATCAGGTTTCCCTTCCCGACCGCCTTGTTTCCAAGAAACACTGCCTGATTTTCCGCGATCAGGACGGCAGTTACGTCATTCGCGACTTGGGCAGCCGGCACGGCACGTTCGTGAACAGTCAACAGCTTCATGGCGATTGGCTGTTGCGGGATGGGGACCGCATCACGATGGGGGCCACGCTCTGCCTCTTTGCCTCCGGCGAGCGACCAACGGAACCCCGGTCGCTCGAGACGGAAGGGACGATCCACATCCTGAGCCAAACCCCTTCGAAAATGCCGAAGAATCGGTTCCTGCCGGAACGGGACATCTGGGATGAAAAGATCCTGCGCGCAGACTATGAAAAACTGCGAGTGGCGCATGAGCTTCAGCGGGACCTCGGACTCGAATTGGATCTCGAGCGGATTTTCCAGCATATCCTGGCACGGACCTTTGAACTGCTCGACTGCGACCGCGCCGTCATCCTGAGCCCGGACGACCGTGGTGAGATGATCGTTCGGGCGTCCAAGACCCGCACTAAGACCGACCGGCTTGTCGTTTCCTCCACCATTCTAAAGCATGTACAAGATGAAAAGGTGGCGATCATCAGTTCCGATGCCCTGACCGACGAACGCTTTGCCGGAGCGGAATCGGTAATCCTCCAGCATATCCGGTCGGCCATGACCGTGCCGATCCTCTACGAAACACAGCTGCTCGGGATCATGATGATCGACTCGGCCGCAACGGTCAAAGCCTACACCGACAAGGACCTCCTGCTCTTCGGCAACATCGCCAACCAGACCGCCCAGTTCATCAAGATTGCCGAGATGGCCAGGCAGATCGAGCTTGAAGCCAGAACGCGGGAACGCTTCCAGCGCCTGCTTTCTCCCACCCTTGCCGAGATGGTCGTGTCGGGGAAACTCAAAGTCGAGAAGGGAGGTCAGACCCGAATCGCAACGGTCCTCTTTGCCGATATCCGGGGGTTCACGACCATTTGTGAATCCATGCCCGCCGCTGCGGTGCTGCAGATGCTCAATGAGTATTTCGAATTGTTGGTCGAAGCCGCGTTTCGCTTCGAAGGGACGGTGGACAAGTTCGTGGGAGACCAGATCATGGTGGTTTGGGGAGCACCGGTGACCCACCGGGATGATCCTGTGCGGGCCGTCCGGGCCGCACTCGAGATGCAGAGGGCGGTAGCGGCCTTCAACGATGGCCGAAGAAGCCGAGATGAGTCTGAGATCAGAATCGGTATCGGCGTTAATACCGGGGAACTGGTGGCCGGCTACATCGGCTCGACCCAGACCATGAGCTACTCGGTGATCGGCGATGCAGTCAATACCGCCTCACGGCTTTGTGCTATCGCCGATCCCGGAGACATCCTCCTTGCCGGGAATACCTTCCGGCAGGTGCGGGATCTCTTCGAAGCGGAACGGCTGGCGCCAGTGGCGGTCAAGGGAAAAGCGAAGCCGGTTGAGGTCTATCGGCTCCTTGGAGAAAAGCATTTCGCTTTTGATTTCCGGAAGACGGAGCTTCGAAGGGGCTGAGGCTAGCTCAGACGCCTGCCCGCCAAAGCATTGGATAACGCTGGTTCACAAGGATATCGAGATCTTAATGAAGCCATCACTCATTCTCCAGGAACTGTCATCACAGAAGCACTACGAGATCACGCCCCCCGTCGGTTTTGGGGCGTGGTGCAGGGGCTGACCTGACCTTTGCCGCCCCGGCCATCTCCCATTGGCATGCGCTCTTTCTCGAGATCGGGGGACAGCTCTGGATTCAGGATCTGGAAAGTGCCAATGGGGTCTACGTCAATGACCGCAGGTTTGCCGGGGGCAGAGGGAACCAAGGTGCAGGCAGTCGTAAGGTCGGTGGAAAGGATTGAATCCGTCTTGCGAGAGGTGGACCAGTTCGTAAAACTACCGGTCCCGCATCGAACCCTGACTCGAATCGACCGGATCATCCAGGCGGAGCTGGCCCTCCATGATCCCATCTGGCAGGAGAAGCGGGTTCACCCGGTGGTTCAGGTCAACGCCCGGCATTTGATGGTTCCCATAGACCCCAAACTGTTCCAAAGAGCGCTCTCGCTGGTTATCCGGGAGATTCAGCCCAGCGTTGCCCCGGGGGCGGACCTTCCGATCACCTTGGCTGATTCCGCCAACGAATTGGCCATTCTTTGCGGGGAGAGTATAGACGACCGACGCTGGTGTGAACTTCCCAGTCCCAAGCTGGAAAGAAAGCCCTGGAACCTCGGGTTATTCCTGAACCTGGCCAGCAAGCTCATCTCGGATCACGGCGGCAGACTCCTGGTGGATGCCGAGGGACGTTCTCCCTTGCCCCTGCTGATCCGCATGCCCCGGACCATTACCGATCATTGACAGGGTGTGCAGACGGGGACCGGCAACGTTCCCCTCCGTACTGGTGATACCTGGTTGTCGAAGGCCCACGAAACCATCATGGCGGGCATATCACGGTGGCGGGGGCGAAGATCATGAGAGATGGCGACTGGAGACCGCCTAGCGAAAGAATCGCCTGAGCCCGGTTTTTTCCTCCTGACGGGGTTTTTCCCCCCCAGCAGCCGGTCGCGCGGCCTCCCGGTCACCTCCGGGCGACGGCCCCGAGACTTCCGACGCGACCTCTTCCGCCTCGGCAAAGCGACCTTGCCCCAGGAAGCGAAACACCGGTCCCTGCGGGCTCAAGCTCATCAGGTCGTTGGGATTGAGGGCGGTCTGGAGTCTAACGGGTTGTCCGTTCACGAGCACCATGCCCTTGCCGGTCAGGTCTTTCACCCAGTACTGGTCCAGACTGTAGAAGACTTGCGCATGCATATCCAGGATTCCCGGATGATCGAGCGTCAACTGGCAGTTGGGATGCTTTCCCAGGGTTATGGGGAGCTGTTTGAAGGAGCGCAGAGTGGGGCCGTACTGGAACACCACCGGCATATTCACGGTTGGCACCGGGACGGGAGTTGGCTCCTCCACCAGCGGTCGGGGTGGGGGTGGTGGGGCTTCCCGGGGCATCGGCGGCGAAGGCGCTTCGCCAACGATGGGCTGCGGCTTCGGTACCGGGATTGGTCTGGCTTGGGTCGATTCTTCCTTCATCTGAGTCAGAAAGCTCACCTTGGGGCCGCCTTCGGCAAAGGTCAAGACATCGCCATCCTTCAGAAAGATTTCCTTGACCTTCTTCCCGTTGACGAGGGTCCCGTTGGTGCTGAGGTCGATCAGCTTGAAGCGGTTGCCTTCCCGAATGATTTCAGCATGCCGGCGCGATACAATGGCAAGATCCGCGGGAAACCGCAGCAGAGATTCCGGATGTCGTCCGATGGTTATGGCCTCCGCGGTAAACTCCTGGATCTCTCCCCGCAGTGGACCATGCAGGTGTACAAGCTGTACGACAATCACCGGCGGACCTTTCATATGTCATTATCCTCATGCCCCACCCTGGGAGCATAACGAAGTACAAAACGATTTTTGCTGACGAAGATGTTGCATTCAGATGACAGACGCAATTATTATACCCTTACCGGGGCGTTGCTTACAAATCAAATCCGGACGAGCCCGGACCAAAACCTTGCACCTTTCGACACCAGAGCTTTCGTGGCAGCCTCGCGCACGGTTTGTGGCCCCTTCTCTTGGATAGACGATATGGTTCCCGTCAGTTCTTTTGGAAAAACCGATACCGGTCTGAGACGATTCAATAATGAGGATGCGTTTCTGATTGCCCCGGAGGTGGGGCTCCACCTTTTGGCGGACGGGATGGGCGGCGCAGCCGCGGGCGAACTGGCGAGTCAGATTTTTGCCGAAACTGCTCGCGATCAGCTTTCCCGCACCCCTCCGGCAACCGAGGAAGAGCGCCTGCATCTGGTTCAACAGGCTTTCGAACAGGCTAACGGCAGAATTCTGGATCACGTTGCGACTCAGCCGGAACACCGCGGCATGGGCTGCACCGCGGAACTGCTCATCCTGTGGAACTCCAGATTTGTCCTCGGCCATGTGGGTGACAGCCGAACCTACCTCTATCGCAAAGGTCAGCTCAAACAGCTCACCCGCGATCACTCCCTGGTGCAGGACCAGGTCGACCAGGGCATTATTACCCCGGAGGAGGCCCGCACCCATCGCCTGCGCCATGTTATCCTGCGGGCGGTTGGCATCACGGAAACCTTGGCTGTGGACTTTTTGAGGGGAAACACTTTTGCCGGCGATCTCTTCTTGCTTTGTTCGGACGGTCTCACAGACATGATTGACGACATCCTCATCGAGAGTATTCTTGCCTTGCCCGATGCGTTGCCCCAAAAGGTCGAAAAGCTTATCGAGGCCGCCAAAACAGCCGGTGGGTATGACAACATTACCGTCATCCTAAGCGAAGTCGTTGCCCCATGACCAGGATCACAGCCTTAGCCGGTGTTCTTTATCTGTGCCTGGTGATGGTCGCGGAGGCGGCTGACAGTGTCGTCAATGCCAGATTGTTCCCGTTTCCCTTGGTGGAGGCTGAACGGATGATCACCCGCTGGTTTGCAGCGTCAAGCTTCCAGACCACGGTCGCGGAGACGGGAGGCGGGGATAAGCAGGTGCGCGCTCAGAAGGCTGGCGAAGAATGGAACATCGTTCTGAAACCTTCGTCACCACTCAATACCGGGGTTTCGGCACGATGCTCGGTGGCTGGTGTGGAAGATGCCGCAAGACTGGAAACCTTCTGGGCGGCGCTCGATCAATATGCCAAAAGTTCACAGCAGGTGAAGAGGGAATCCCGGCCGGCGGAGCCAGCTCGAAACTGGTCAGCCCCGACGGCGGTGCTCCGGCATCAGGAAGCGACGGTCTGTCTGGAAAATGCTGCGGGAACCGGTCACATTCAGCTTTCCGGATTCGTATGTGATGATTCGGGACTGATCCTGACCACTGCTCACGACATGAAAGAGCATTCAGCCTTGACGGTCATCACCGGGGACAGCCGGCGTTTCCATGGGCGCACTGTGAAGTTGGACCATCTTCGCGATCTGGCGCTCATCCAGGCCGACTTCAGACCGGGTCATACGATCTCCCCGGCCCGCGGCCGACGGACCCTTGATCTCGGCGAGACCATTTATGCCATCGGTTGTCCCCAGGGTACCCTTGGCGACGTTTATGTCGGCACCGTCAACAGTCCTCCCCGACTTGCCAATGCCATGCCCCTCTGGCAGGTTGGCATGACGGTATTCCCGGGGAGCAGCGGCAGCCCGGTATTCGATGGTCGGGGCAATCTGGTTGGGGTGATCAAAGGTCGGTTTCGAGGAACGAATTGGATAGGCTTTCTGATTCCGGTTTCGATCGTGCTGGAGTTTCTCGGGAGATAAGTTGTTCATGAATTATGGACGGCACCGCATCGTGAAGGAATTGGGAAAAGGGGCCATGGGAGTGGTCTACCAGGCCCATGACCCACAAATCGATCGCCTGGTGGCCCTCAAGGTGCTCCGACCGGATCGGGTGACCACGGAGGCCTTTCTGCAGCGGTTCATGAAGGAGGCCAAGGCCATCGGGCGGCTTTCCCATCCCAACATGGTGATCGTCTATGATGTCGGTGAGGATCATGGCACCGTTTATATCGCCATGGAATTCCTGGAAGGGAAGCCGCTCAACGAAATCATCCAAATGGACACCTTCCAGCCTGAGGAAATCATCGATCTCGGCGTGCAGGTGGCGGAAGCGCTCGATTATGCCCACCGCAAGGGCATCATCCACCGGGACATCAAGCCCAGCAACATCATCGTGCAGCCCGACGGGCAAATCAAGATCACGGATTTCGGGATCGCCCACATCGAAGATCCCGAGGCCACCCAGCAGACGCAGGCCGGGGAAATCCTCGGTACGCCCGCCTACATGTCTCCCGAGCAGGTTCTCAGTCAGCCGGTGGATGGCCGGTCCGATCTCTTTTCCCTGGGCGTCATTCTCTATGAAGTGGCAACCGGCAAACGCCCTTTTCAAGGGGAAAATCTGGCGGCCATGTTTCGGAACATAACCGGGGAAGATCCCGCGGCGCCAACAACGCTCAATCCTGCGCTGCCGCAGGAGCTCTCCCAAACCATCATGAGGTGTCTGGCCAAGAGTCCCGACCAGCGCTTTGCCACTGGCAAGGACCTGGCGGAGGCGCTGCGGCGCTGTGGTCAACGGGCGGTGCCTGCCCCTGGGCCCACCCCACCTGCCCCTGCTCCCTCGCGGGGCTTGATCATATCGCTCGTTGCGGTCCTCCTGGCAGCAATCATCGGATTTGCCGTCTACCATATCGTCATCAAACCCAAACCCACACCGGTGGTGGTTACCCCCGAGCCGCCCAAACTGCCTAGGCTGGGAGGACTCAACATCGAGACTACCCCGGCAGGAGCGCAGGTCCTGGTGGATGGCGAGAACAAGGGAACGACCCCTTTGAGCATCCAGGTTCCCCCCGGTGCCCATGAAATTCGCCTGGTACTGGCAAACCATGGGGATTGGGAAGCCAACGTCAAAGTTGAGGAAGACAAGGTGACTCACCTTCCCGTTGAATTGATGCCGCTGGAGGAAAGTCAATAAGAAAGAAGGTGAGAGCAATTCGCGAATATTCAATGTGTGGGGGTTAGCGCATTTTCTGGAAGGGAGGATTCCATGAAGATACCAGGTCGATATCCGGTTTTGGTCATGATCCTGGCGGTGGCGGTCCTGTTCGGGACCGGTCAGGGCTATGGGAAGCTGGCTCCAGGGCAGGCTGCGCCGACCTTTTCGGCCAAAGACCTGCAGGACCGGTCCCATGATCTGTCGCAGTTGCAGAATCGTCCCATGGTGGTTCTGTACTTCTTCGATATCGACTCGAAGTCGAGCACGGAGGGGCTGCTCAGCCTGCGCCAGATGGCAAAGCATTACCCGGGAGGAGAAGTCACGGTGTGGGCCGTTACCCTGTCCCCCAAAGATAAGGTGAGCGCTTTTGTCGGCGGGAACCCTCTCGGTTTTCCGGTACTCCTCGATCAGTCAGGGATCAGCAGCCGCTACGACGCCCAGACCATTCTGCCGACCGTGTGCATCCTCGGGCCGGGCCTCAAGGTCCTCGATCATCTCCATGGAGGCGGCAAGACCTCCCAGATGATGCTCGTCAAGCTGGCCGAAAGAGAGTTGCAGCGTAAGCAGACTCAAGTAGCGATGGTCCTGAGCGACGAGGTGGTGAAGAAGGATCCCCAGAATGTCGAGGCCAAAGCCGTCCAGGGCCACGCCGCGCTCAAGGAGGGGAAAGTCAATGAGGCTGGACAGGTCTTTCAGGAACTGGCTCAGAAAGGCGGGCCGGCGGAGGTGATCGGGAAAGAGGGTCTCGCGGCCGTCCACGTCAAGAAGGGGGAGCCGGAGAAGGCCCTGAAACTGGCCGCCGAAGTCGAGAAAAAGGCCCCAGACCGTTCCTATCCTCATGTCATCAAGGGTGATGTGCTCTATGCCCAGAACAAGGTTGCAGAAGCCCAATCCGAATACCAGAAGGCCACCACTAAAAAAGAGGCACAGCCCTACCTGAAACCGGTTGGCCACAACCAACTGGGACGTCTCTACGCCAAGAAGGGAGACAACGAAGCGGCTCGCAAGCTTTATGACGAGGCCGTCGCCATCGATCCCTACTACATCGAGGGCACCACCAACAAGGGCCTGACCTACCAGAAGGAAGGAAAATGGGACAAGGCGCTCGATACCTACCGTCAAGCACTGGGGGTGGAAAAGACCGATGTCTACGCCACCGCGCTGGCACGGCAGGCCGAGGAGATGGCTAATCTCCAGCGGGATCGCCAGAAAGCCGAACGGATCGATCGGCTCGTGAAGGAACTGGCGGAGCGCTACCGCACCCAGAAAAAGAGTGCCTCCAAGGATCAGGATGAATGGACGTCGCGCCCGATGATCCTGGCTTTTGTGGATTTTCAGGAAAAGGGTGTCCTCACGGAACGGGATGGCATTGCCACCGTCATGACCCTGCAACTCACCGATTATCTCAACCAGTCCAAGCGGGTACAGGTGGTGGAACGCGCCCTCATGGACAAGCTCCTCGAGGAATTGAACCTCGGCTCCTCGGAGCTTGCCGATCCCCAAACCGCCCTCCGCCTGGGCAGGGTCCTCGCCGCCAAGCTGATCGGTACCGGCTCGCTGCTCAACCTGCCCAACGGCACCTCCCTGACCATGCGCCTGATCGATACGGAAACCACCTCCATTCCCATGGTCCTCAACCGGGACCTCGCTCCCCAGCCGGGCTCCGATAACGACCTCTATCAGCTCAATCGGGAAATCTTGAAGACCGTAATCGCCAAGTATCCTCTGCGAGGGTTTGTGGTGAAACTGGCGGGCGACCGGGTGCTTCTCAACCTGGGCGCCAACCAGGGAGTAGTAGCGGGCACTAAATTCGAGGTCCTCGATGAAGGTCAGACCATCGAGTACAAGGGCCGAAAACTCGAGGGTTCGACCCGGCCGGTCGGCCAGCTCGAGGTGGTCGACGTGCAGCCGGATCTCAGCTATGCCAGAATTCTCAGCAAAGAGCGGACCCTGAAGGCTGATGACAAAGTGCAGGAGAAACTGGAAAGCCTTGCCATGGACGCTGGCGGGGTCAGCCCGTAGTCATGGGAGGAGGGACGGGTTGCGAGTTGCGAGATTGGAGGTGCGAAGAGGATGCCGGGCGAGTGGAGGCATGGGTTTTTGGGGCAGACTCCACCGGTCAGCCTGGCAGCGATCGCGGCACGGCACATGTCAGGAGGAACAGGAGATGGGGTTGAAGGGTAGTGTTTATCGGCTTTTCGTCATCTTGCTACTGCTCTGCGGTTGTGTCTCGGTGCCGGAACGGACAACCGTAGCCCCCGTCGTCCTAAAAGGACCTACGAGCGTGGCGGTATGGGATTTTGACAACCTGAGCCCGGCGCGCTTTGCCCAGCCGGACCTGGGTGAACGGCTTGCCGCGGAGGCCACGCAAGCGATCATGGGTAAGCCAGGCTGGGAGGTGGTCGAAAGGCAGCGTCTGCTCCTGATCCTTGAAGAACAAAACCTTGGGAGCCAGGACTTTGTGGACGAGTCCACGCGTCTGCGGCTGGGAAAGATGGTCGGTGCCCGTACGATGGTCTTTGGCGCCTACCAGTCTTTCGGCGGTGATGAGACGCGGATTGACGTACGGCTCGTGGATGTGGAAACCGGACAGATCCTGAAGAGTGTCGATAAAATGATGCCGTCAGGGGATTACCAGGCATGGTATGCAATCATCCGCCAGGCTGCCGAGGAACTACTGTGAAAGCGAATATCGAACCGCAGAATAGTGAAGGAGAGAGCCCTGGGGGGCATGGGGTTGCCGGCTGAAGACCTTTGGCAGGGAATGTCCCGTATTGAAAATCAAATGACATTCCTTGTTGGACATTCTGCGGTTTGCTTTTTGAGCCATGTTTTTTCTGAGTCCTCAAGCGTATAAAAGGGAGGGTGTGATCATGCTGAAACAGCGAAAAGGTTTGCTGACGATTCTGGTGATGTTCGGCTTCCTGATTCTGGTTGCCTCTGGCCTGACCATGGCGGGGAGCGGGGCAGGGACGGCAACACCTCTTCCTGAACCTGAGGTCACCTTCCTGGAAGGGTCCGGTCTCGATCAGGCCGGGTCCGAGCCCTTGCCGTTGCTGGGGCAGGGAGGCCCGCCGTGCAAGAAGGTGCTCTTTCTGGACGATCGGGGAGGTTCCGAGTTCTCGGTTCTCAAAGACACCCTGGCTGGGCTCGGTTTTGAGGTTCAGCAGGTGCTGCCGACCGAGATCACCGATTCTTTGATTGCCCCTTATGATGTGGTGGTTTTCTCGCTCGGCTGGTATGCAGGAGGGGGCGGACAACGGCAGCTCAGTCCGGCCGAAGCGGCAACGCTGGTAGGATTTGTCAACTCGGGGAAGAGCCTCTTTCTCGTCGGGGAACTGGGTCGGGCCAAGTGGTCAGGCAATTGGCGCAAATCACTCAACCTGATTGCCAGGAACTTCGGGATAACCTTCGGCAACAACCTGCTGTGCAGTTCCGCAAGCCATTTGAGCAACCCGGCAGACCCGGACGGAGGGGTTGATCTACCGATCGTCACTGATCTGCGCCGGCGACTTCTGAGGGAAGGGGTGGAGCAGTTCTCGCTCTTCTGGGGATCGAGCGTCGGCGTGAAAGCGCCGGCCCGAGCGGCCGCCCGCGCTGATGCCAGCAGCTGGCGCGACACGGACTGCACCTGGAACTTCGTGATCAACGAATGGGAATGTAGTCAGGACACCGATCAACCTTCGAATGCCTGGCCGGTTCTGGCCCTGGCCGAGAGCGGCGATGGCCGGGTCATGGCCATCGGCGATTCGAGCTGGCTGATGAACGGGTGGATCAACTACATGGATAATCTCCAACTGGCGAAAAACCTCTTTGCCTGGTTGGCGCGCACCCCTTCGGTAAGATCTTTGACGGCCAATCCCAGCCAGGGTGCCGCTCCCCTGCAGGTCAGGTTCACCTGCCGGACCAACGACCCCGGGACCCGCGTTAAAGAGGTTCGGTGGGACTTTGGCGACGGCACGCAAGAGACCTCCCCAACGGATAACACTACCATTCGGATCAACCACCGCTATACCGCGGGAGGCACCTACGCCGCCATCTGCACCGTGATCGATACGAACGACTGTTCCAGTTCGTCAAGCCCGGTGACGGTAACCGTGGCCGACAATCGGCCGCCGGTGATCGATGTCTTCACCGCCAACAACCAGACCGGCATTGAACCCCTGCTGGTGGATTTCACCTGCCGTGCACACGATCCTGACCCGAGCGGCTCGATCGTCAACTATCGTTTCACCTTCGGCGACGGCAACACGACGTCCTCGCCCAATGGCCAGGCAGCCAATGTCTACGGCGCTGGCAGCTTCAATGCGACCTGTATCGCCGTGGACAACCGGGGAGCGGAAACCGTCTCCTCGCCGTTGGCCGTCACCGTGCTGCCCAACCAGCATCCCGTGATCGATTCGTTCGCCTACCGCCCGAACAGGGGCAGTCCGCCTCTGGCAGTCAACTTTTTCTGCAGCGCTCACGATCCTGACGGTATGATCAGTTACTACCGAATCGCTTTCGGCGACGGCAATGAGACGACTTCAACCTCCGGTGATGCATTCAAGACATACCATGTTTCCGGTACCTACAGCGTCACCTGCACCGCTGTGGACAACCGGGGGGCCGAAACCACCTCAAGTGCGTATGATATTCCCATCTACACAGGAGTCCGAGTCACGGATTACACGGCCACCGAGTTAGTAGATGTATGTGATAACATCACCACTACCAGGCCCTACAGCTTTACCTGCGTGGCTTCTTCTCCCGACACCGTGATCGTGCAGTACGAGTTTGACTTCGGCGACAACCAGACGGCCGTGGTGGTCAGCAGTGATCCCAGCATGACGGTCCAGCACAGTTACGAGTATGATGAGGAAGTGGACACTTATAATACGAGGTGCTCCGTCTTGGATGACCAGAACATTCGTGCCTACAGTCCTTCTATTGTTCAGGTCCGGGTCCACACCTGCAACTAGCATGGCGCCTTCGGAGAGCAATCCTTAGGGTTGCGGACACTTACCCTGTAGTAATCGGGCGGGCCTCAAGCCCGCCCGGCTTCACAGCATCCGAAGCTGCTTCTGGCTTCCGCCAAGACCCTGACTTACAAAATCATCAACTCACATTCCGCACCATAGTGAGTGAATATAGCAGAATTTCCGATGTGAATTTTCTTCTGGCCAAATGAAATCGGGTGTGGTATCCGAGGCTGGATGCGTTTGGATACCGACAAACCCAATTTGAATCAGCCCTCTGGCTTACATTCTGCACCCAGTTGCCGGGGTCAGGGGTATTTTTATGGCCCCATCCCGGCGCTGCTCATCCCGCTCTGGGTTATGTGGTAAAC
>JAPXSS010000074.1:0-16877 GCA_033812955.1 Syntrophobacteraceae bacterium
GAACAGGGTGTGGATCTTATACGGCATGGAATTGAAGAGTTTGGCCATGGCACGGTTCTGCATCGAAGTGTAGGCGACAAAACCGCTGATATGGTTGTCCTGGGCCGCCTCGATGAGCTTCTTCAGGATGATCTTCGAGAGCCCCCTGCCCCGCCATTCCCGGGCCACGGAAAAAGCGACTTCTGCAAGGTTCGTTGCTGGATCCAGGGCATACCCTCCAAGGCCGATGATCTTGCCGAAACCGAATTCTCCGACCACGGCTACAATCGTCATATCATGCACGTAATCGATTTCATACATTGAGGCAACATCGTCCCGGATGAAGCTGGTCTTCCGGTGGAAGAAACGTGACACAATGTCATCAGCGTCGAGATTGTAGAAGTGCTCCTGAATCCGCCGTTCGTCCACCGGCTTAGCCGGACGGATCGTCACCGGGTGTTCTCCAAGCTGCAAGATCTCTTCATATTTAAGGGGATAAACGGCGTGAACCGCTTCCTTCAGGCTGCGTTCGGGAGCAACGAGATCAAGTTTCCGGGCATTAAAGAAGAGCTCTTCCCGAAAATCAGGATGTGCAAGGCTGATCATGGCCACGGCCCGTTCTTGAAGGCTTTTGCCGAATAGATTCACCGCCCCGAATTCGCTCACGACATAATAGACGTCGCTTCGGGGAATGACTACGGCGGTGTCGCCCAGCATGGGCATGATCCTGCTGATTTTGCCATCCCGCGACGTCGACGGCAGCAGCAAGATCGATTTGCCGCCGGGTGAGCGGGCTGCGCCGCGTACGAAGTCAAGCATACCCGTCACGCCCGAAAAAAGATTCTGGGGGCGGGCGTCAGCAGCGACCTGGCCGGTCAGGTCCATGATGGTTGCGACCTGGATCGAGATCATCTTGTTGTGGCGGGCGATGATATAAGGATTATTAACATAGTTCGAGGCATGAAATTCGATACTCGGGTTATCGTGGAGGAACTCATAGAGATTAGTCGTCCCAATAGCGCTGCTGGCAACGCATTTCCCTTCGTTCCAGCCCTTCTTGCGGCTGGTAATGACACCCTTGGCCACCAACTGCATCATACCGTCAGTCATGAACCGGGAATGAATGCCAAGGTCGTTCTTGTCGGACAAGGCCTGCAGGATGGCGTTAGCGGTCGCACCCACATCCAGATGGAGGGTCGAGCCATCTTCAACAAGTTTGGTGAGGTGTCTGGCAATCAAACGGGCGGCTTCGAAAGGGGTGTGCGGTTCGATGGTCAGCAATTCTTCCTCATGCTCTACGACCAAATCCACATCGTTCACGTGGATGAAGCTTTGGCCCAATACCCTCGGCATCTTGGGGTTGACCTGGGCAATCACGAGATCGGCCGAAAAAGCGGCGGCCATAGTGATGTCCACGGAGATACCAAGGCTCATCCAGCCGAAATCGTCGGGAGGGGAGACCTGGATGAGGGCCACGTGAATCGGGATCTGCCGGGTCTGAAACAGGCGCGGGACATCGGAGAGGTTGATGGGGGTGAAGAATCGACGGCTCCTGGCAAGGGGCTCAAAGATAGTGGAACCTGAGTAGAAGGACCTGATGTTGAAACTGTGTCGAGTGGCCTCACTGGGGATAAGAGTGAGTGGCGCGGTTTCGAGGCTCAACAGCCTCACCACTTCGAGGTCGGTAAAGCTGGGAGCTTGTGCCGCCAGTTCCTTGATGAGGTGTTGGGGTTCGCCGCAGGCTGTGCCGATAAAAATCCTCTGGCCGGACTTGATGTCACCGATCGCCTGACTGGCTGAACGCCGCTTCTTGACGTAGTCATCCGCCCAGTAGCTCGTAAGCATAAGGCTATTCATCCTTTATTCTGCGGTCTCTTTCCGGGGAAGCCTGTTTCCTGCTTTGGAAACGGTGATGAACGGACCTGACAGCATCCGGAATACAAATACACTGGGGGTGCGAACCGGCGCACTGTGATGAGGTCGGAGGATCATGTAAACCTGCCGGGGCTCTACGTATGGAAGCAATGGGAAAGAGCTTGGCGGATGCTGTTTCAATATCATTATACAAGTTTGAGCGCCTTTTTCCATCGCAAATGTCGAGCGACTGTCGGTTTTCCGCTGGCAGAAGGCTCAAATGCTATTGCTGGGGGAAGGTTTACTTTGAGGTTCACTCCGAGTTATACGAGAGGGCGCGTGTGAGTGGCCTGGGTTGAGGGTTGGTATGGAAAGAGGTCGACATGAAATACGGTGACAGACTGCTCATGGGGGTCTTGGTGATAATGCTCCTGGGAGTTGGGGTACTCCGGGAGACGATCTGGGGAGAGCATCCATCACAACCTCCTGTAATTCCTATGGTAGTGCCCTACTTCACGCCGCCGGAGCGGCTCGATTTTTGTGGCGAAGTCGTGCCGCTGGACCTCCAGGAGGTTAAAGAACGGTTTGACCGGGAGTTCACGATCATTGTCTATAGCCATGCCCAGGTATACCTCTGGCTGAAGCGCCTGGAGCGCTACTTTCCCTGGCTGGAAAAAGAGATTGCCAGGAACCGTCTGCCTGAGGATCTAAAATATGTTGCCGTGGCCGAAAGCGATCTTCTGCCCGCAGCATCTTCACCGGCGGGTGCGGTTGGGCCATGGCAGTTCATCCGAAGCACAGGGACCAATTATGGCTTGGCCCAGTCGGAGGCACTCGATGAACGGCGCGACTTTGAGCGGTCGACGCAAGCCGCGTTCCGCTATCTGCAGGATTTGCGTGACATGTTCCAAAATTGGACTCTTGCCCTGGCGGGTTACAATTGTGGGGAAAGACGGGTGCAAGACGAAATCAGAAGGCAGAAAGTGAATGACTATTACCTGCTGAAATTACCCACAGAAACAGAACGCTATATTTTCAGGATTCTCGCGATCAAAGAGGTACTCAGTCATCCCGCAAAGTATGGCTACGCTCTCCCGGCGGGGGCTGGTTATCCTGAAGTAGCGGTGGACCGGGTTGATGTGGTGGTGCCCCGTGACCTCCCGATCCAAGCTGTAGCGGCGCTTGCCGGAATAACCTACCGGGAGTTCAGGAACCTCAATCCTGCCTTCATCGCCCACAGTCTTCCCCAGGGACCTCACTCGCTCAGAGTTCCCTTGAACAAGGGAAACGAGTTCAGGGTCCGTTTCGAAACCTTCAAGGCTGAATATCAGCCTGGGAGTATTTCGTACAGGGTGGTAAAGGGGGACACTCTGAGTGGGATCGCGGCGCGCTTTGGCGTCAGTGCCGTAGAGCTGCGGGCCTGGAACGGGCTCAAGGGAGACACGGTGCACCCTGGTCAGGTGATCAAGATCATTAAGCCGTAACGGACGCTCGCGACCGAAAGCGGGGTGGTGCTTGAGACGAACGAAGTGCTTGACAATGGTTGCGGGGAGTTCTACCATAACGAACCCATAAGGCATTAATAATTCACTATGTTTTGGTGGGTGGTAATGGGTATTTATCAACAGATGGCGGATCGGATCAGCCGAAGCCAGTATGCGATTGCCCTGACGGGAGCTGGTATTTCGGTCGAGAGCGGCATTCCCGATTTTCGCAGTGCGGACGGATTGTGGTCGAAATATGACCCTCTTGAATTTGCCTACATCGAGTCCTTTCGAGCTAATCCCGGTAAGGTATGGAAGATGCTTGTAGAGCTTGACGAAATTTTGCTGAGGGCCAAACCCAACAGTGCCCATCTATCTCTGGCGGAACTCGAGAAGCGGGGTATTCTGAGGGCGATCGTCACTCAGAACGTGGACAGCCTTCACCAACGGGCAGGGAGCAGGGTCGTGGTGGAATTCCACGGCAACAACCGCAGCCTGAGGTGTGATGTGTGCGGCTGGAGGGTTGCGCGGGAAGCCGTTTCTCTGGCCACTCTGCCGCCGCTGTGTTCCTGCGGAGGAGCTTTGCGCCCTGAGCTGGTCTTCTTTGGGGAGGCTATTCCGGTCGCTGCATACAACCAGGCCCTTGCAGTGGCCGAGAAGTGCGATTTTATGGTGATCATCGGGACCTCAGCATCCGTTGCCCCGGCTTCTCACCTGCCTCTGCTGGCCAAACGCAAGGGTGCTTTTTTACTGGAGATCAACCCTAGAGCCTCTGAACTTTCGAAGGCTCTGACAGACGTGCGCATTGCCGAACCTGCCGGCGTTGCCTTGCCCGCTATTTTGACGGCAATTGATAGCCACGATCACTTCTAGGGACTAATTGCGATGTCATGTACCTTTTCATTCCTGGCGACGCTTGCTTATGCCGCTCCTGAAGCCGTAACCCCCCCTTATCAGCGGGGCGGTAACGGGGTCTTGGAGATGGTCAGTCATGCCGGCCCCATGGTAAAATTTGTCCTCGTGGTCCTCCTCCTTCTTTCCATCGCCTGTTGGTGTGTGATTTTGCTGAAGGCGCGGCTGGTCCGCAGGGCCAAGAAGGAGTCCATCCAATTCATCGATCTCTTTCGCCAGCGTAAAAACTACGCCGTCTTGTACCGGGACAGTGAGGTCCTGGAGGACAGTCACCTCGCTCAGCTGTTCCGGGTAGGCTATCTGGAATTGAATCGTCTCAGCAAGTCGCTCGAAACCAAGAATATCCAGGAATTGAAAGTGAACCCGGAGGTCCTGCTCGAAAACGTGGAACGGGCCATTCAGGGTGGTACGATGGCCGAGCGGCAGCGTTTCGAGCGCTTTTTGCCACTACTGGCCACCACCGGTAGTACGGCTCCTTTTATCGGCCTTTTCGGCACCGTCTGGGGGATCATGACGAGCTTTCAAGATATTGGCCTCAAAGGCGCGGCAAATCTTGCCGTTGTTGCCCCGGGCATCTCCGAGGCCCTGGTGGCCACGGCCATGGGCCTTGCTGCGGCTATCCCGGCGGTTGTCGCCTTCAACCATTTTTCCAATCACATCCGTATGATCGAAAATGAAATGAGTCATTTTTCGGCAGACTTTCTGAATATGCTCAAACGAGATCTCATGCGACGGGGACGGCAGGATGAAGGCGTCGCTGAACCACCTCGAGTGTCAGCCGTGTCGGAACCCTAATTTCATGGTAAAGAAGCTTGCGTTCTGCCGCTGCAATTGTCTGCGCTTTGGTGAATGCCAGCTGAACAGCAGCAATCTGCCCGGTGAGTCTTCAATGGCGAGTAGATGGTCGAAGGGGATTGACCATGGGAATGAGTACGGACGGTAGCAGCCAGAACGGTAGAATGGTTTCGGAAATCAACGTCACTCCTTTTGTGGATGTGATGCTTGTGCTCCTCATTATCTTCATGGTGACCGCTCCCATGATGACCCAGGGCATTGATGTCAATTTGCCCCAGGCTTCGGCACCAGCTATCCCGGCTGAAGAAGAGCGACTGATGGTGACGGTCACTCAGAATCGCGAGATCTTCATCAATGAGTATCCGGTCGATCTGGAGGGACTGGGCCCCAAACTGGCATCCATCTATCAAAACCGGGGCAATCGGCAGGGGGTTTTCTTGAGGGCCGATGAAGGAATCTCGTATGGCTTTGTGGTTCAGGTCATGGGGACCATTCGTGAGGTCGGAATCGATCAGATCGGGATGGTCACCGAGCCGCTCAAAGGCCCTATGAAACCAGCCAGACCGTAGTGGTTTCGGCAACCGATTCAGCAACTTCAGCAATCCACCGCAATTGAGGGTGTTGCCTTGGAATCATTGACTCTGTCATCCCGTAAGTTGGCACGTGAGGATGTCTGGAGCGGAATCGGAGCGTCTTTTCTGCTCCATGTTCTGATTTTTGCTGTTGCTATCGTCGGTCCCCTGACCACTTCGAAGAAGATTACGGTAAACTCGGCCTGGACAGTTGACTTGGTGAGCATGCAGGATCTTGGCTTGGGAGGCGAAGCGGCGTCGCGGGCGGCAGCACCCAAAGGTGCTGTGGTGGCGAAGAGCCAGGAAGGCCAAAAGAGAGAGTCCGGCGGGCGTGACAAGTCGGGTCCCCTGGTATCGGTCAAGCGATTGCAGCTGAATGAGCGTTCAGTACAAGCGGACGCGGAAATCAAGAAGCTGGAGACCGCTGAGGTCCCGAAATTTGCCAGCAGTGCTAAGAGTAGTGTGGCGGTGGAGAAGAGCCTCGATAGGCTGATTCCCAAACCGAAACCGAGGGAAGAGCGAACTGCATCAGTGCCGGAAGCCCGTGATACCAACGAGAAGAGTGCTCCGGCGGCGGCCACTTTTTCTCAGAAGGCGACACCGGTGAAGGCGGAAGGGGGGCAGGCGGGTGAAAAGTCGGCGGCTGGTTCCCAGGATGGGGCCAGCAAAGCGGGAGATAGGAACTCACCGGCGCTAGGACCGCCGGGCGGCAGCGATGGTGCCCAGGTTGGACTGGCGCGTCGGCTCTACTATACGGAAATCTGGAACGCCATACGCCGACAGTGGACTCTGCCCGAATATTTGAAGGCGCAACGTTTGGAAACGGTTCTGGTGGTGGTGATCAGACGGGATGGTAAGGTTCTGGATCTGCGGGTGGAGAAGAGCTCGGGCAATGAAGCGTATGATGAATCGGCCCGGCGAGCGGTACGCAAGGCTGACCCCCTGCCGGCCTTTCCCGCGATCTACAGCCCTGCCCAGGAGGAAATCGGCTTGCGCTTTCGCCCTGAAGACCTTTCGTGAGTCAGGGGTGAGGAGTGAGAAGAGAGGGGTTTGGCGTGAGATATAGGAAGACGCTGAGTATGAGTGAAGGGGGAGCTATGGGCTCTTCCTTCCTCAATTCTGATGTAGACTCCAGTTGGTGTGCTGCTCACATCTCGCGCCTCACACCTTACGCCTCGTGCTTGGTCGGCTTGGCTGCTTTTTTGCTTGTGAGCGTCATGGCCTGTGTCTGGGTCGGTCCGGTTTGGGGACAGCGGGTCACTATCGATATCACCCAGCCGAGTTTTGAGCGGATCCCGATCGCTATCCCTGACTTCAAGCGTCAGACGGCGGAACAGGCGCAACTGGCTCGGGAAATGGGGGAGATCCTGGCCAAGGATCTCGATTATTCTGGGGTTTTCCGCACTCTCGATCCCAAAGGCTTTCTCGAAGATCCGCAAGCCATGGGACTGACGGCAGCCGACATCAAGTTCCCGGACTGGCGCAGAATCGGGGCCGATTTCCTGGTGCGGGGAGCCTATCAGATCCAGGGGGCCAGCGTGAGGATGGAGGGCCGGTTATTTGATACGGTCAGCGCGCGGATGGTGGTGGGCAAAGTCTATGAAGGCGACACACGGAATTGGCGGTTGATGGTCCACCGGTTCGCTGACGAGATTCTCTATGCGCTCACTGGAGAACGAGGGGTGTTCGACAGCAAGATTGCCTACGTCCAGGCGCAGGGCAATGCGAAAGAAATATTCGTGGTCGATTTCGATGGCAGCAATCCCCTTCAACTCACCCGCGACAACAGTCTCAACCTTTCGCCCGCCTGGAATTCAAACGGTACGCAACTGGCCTATGTGAGTTACAAAGATGGTGGTACCAAGGTTTATTCTGTGAATGTGATGGATGGTTCCCAGAGGCTGGTAAGTGGCCAACCGGGCCTCAACATCGCCCCCGCCTGGCGGCCCGGAAGCAATGACCTGGCGCTCACTCTGTCCAAGGATGGTAATCCCAGCATTTACCTGGTTTCATCTGCCGGGGGAGTGATCCAGAAGCTCGTTCAAGGCTGGTCCATCAATGTGTCCCCGGCCTGGTCTCCAGACGGTAAACGGTTGGCGTATGTTTCGGATGAGACCGGCAATCCCCAGATCTATGTCCTCGATGTGGGCAGGTCCGCGCCGCGCCGCATCACCTTCAGCGGGAACTATAATACCGCTCCATCCTGGAGTCCTAAGGGGGACTGGATTGCCTTCACTAGCCTGAGTGGAGGGAGGCACAATATCGCCATCATTCGACCGGACGGCGGCGAGCTGCGGCAACTCACCCATGGTGAGGGTACTAACGAGGATCCCACCTGGTCTCCGGATGGACGCATGATCGCGTTTACGTCCACCCGCGATGGCAGCCGTGCTGTCTGGGTGTTGCAGACAAATGGGACGGGCGTACGACGACTTACTGCGGGTGGGGGAGGGCAGGAGCTTCCCGACTGGTCACCGCGCATAGGGGCGAGGTGAAGCGGCAATTGGATAAAGAGGGGCGAAGAACATGGAGCTTCGTACATCGACCGGTATGGTAAGAAGGAGGATTCACATGAGGCATCGTTCGCTGTTGGGGCTGTTGTTGCTGGTTACGTTGATGGCCGTAGGGTCCGGCTGTGCCAAGAGCACGGTGCCCCCTCAAGCAGGTTTTGGTCCCGAGAGCGGGGCCGCAGCCGAAGGCTACGGTGCTGGCGGGTACGGCAAAGCGGGAGGCGCAGGTCTCGAGGATGCACGATGGCGGGAACTGGGGCTGAATTCTGAAGCAGAACAGACAGAATTTCTTGCCAAAGCACAACGCTTCGAAAACGAAGACATCTATTTCGAATATGATGCGTATACGTTGAGTGAGCCGGCAAAGCGAATTCTTGATGAAAAAGCGGCGTTTCTCAAGCGCTATCCCAAGGTCAAGGTGACAGTAGAGGGCCATTGTGACGAGCGTGGCACCACCGAGTATAATCTGGCTCTCGGAGAACGACGGGCCAACAGTGCGCTGCAGTACCTCAGCAATTCAGGAGTGGATCGGAGCAACCTTACCAGTCTCAGCTATGGAAAGGAGCGTCCGCTAGCCACAAGCCATGATGAAGCAGCCTGGGCGAAGAATCGAAGGGCTCACTTTGTCCTGAACTATTAACCGGTCATTAAGTGCGAGACTAGGTGTTCAGGGGCAGGCTCCCGCTAAAGCTCTGGTTCGTGGCTGACCAACAGGTCACGATTTTCTGCCGGCGATTTGGATTTCTAGACGAATTGGAACACTCATCAATGGGGAGGGCAGGTTATGACGACTGGCAAGACTTCGAGGGAATCGGCCTTCCGGACGTTCCTGGTGATGTTGGCAATCCTTTGTTGCCATGCAGGATGTGCCTCAACCTCAATCCATGAAATGAACGCCATTCAGCAGAACATCTCGATGCTCCATGAACGGGTGCAAGCCCTGGAACGGCGTGTGGAAGGGGTGGATGGTGAGTCGCAGAAGAAGGCCGATCTTTATTCCCGTCTGGAAGAGATGCAGCTTAAGGTCGGGGCGTTGAATGGGCGCGTCGAGGAGCAGAACTACAAGATCGAGCAGCTCAGTCGTAGTGCTGCCTCGCAACCGCCTTCCAGTCCGCCTTCTCCGGCAGCGGCTGTTGTCAGCACCCCATCGGTAACAACACCCTCTCCTCCTCCCGCCCAGGCACCGCCAACGGCAGCAAGACCGCCATCTGAACCGCAACCCAGCATCACCATACCGGAAAAGGTAGATCAGGAAAAAGTGCAGTTCGACAAAGCCTCGCAGGCGTTCCAACAGGGCAAGTTTGACACGGCACGGAAGGAATACGAAGATTTCCTCGCTAAGTATCCCAAGTCTCCCCTGGCGGATGGTGCCCTTTACTCGTTAGGCGAATGCTATTTCTCCGAAAAACGTTATCAGGATGCGATTGAGCATTATCAGCAGGTCATCGAGCGTTACCCCAAGGGAAGCAAAGTCCCTCAGGCCCTCCTCAAGCAGGGGACTGCTTTTCAGCAGATGGGCGACGCAACGGCGGCGCGCATCCTCTACGAACGGCTGGTCGAAAAGTATCCTAACACGCCCCAAGCCCAAGCGGCACAAAAGAAACTGAAGCAACTTCAGTAGCAGAATGCTTTAGCCGGTGTGTGCTGGAACGCCCGTGACAAAAGGGGCTCGATCTCAGGTGCGATGCTTCCTGCACTCCAGCCTGATCCTGTGGCTTTTGTTGTTTCAGGCGCCGGGAGCAGCTGCAACCAAGGCACATACCGCGCCGGTTGGTCCGCCAGAGGTGCGTTTCATCAAGTTCAAAGGGGTGCACACACTCTCTGCCAGGGATCTGAAGAACATCCTCAAGACCAAGGAAAAGTTCCTCAGCCTATTCGCAAAGGCTCCGCTCGACGAAGACATCCTTGCTCAAGATCTGGAGCGGATCAAGACCTACTACCAAAGTCAGGGTTTCTATCACACGGCAATCGAGTTCCCTAAGGTTGTTCCCCTCATGGGACGCGAGGTGCTGTTGGAGATCCGGGTAGTGGAAGGGCCCCCCGTGGTGGTTTCAGCCTTGAGTCTGGAGGTGGATGGAAAACCATCCGGCCCTTGGCACCAGGAACTGCTTAACGTGATGCCCCTGCGTCCTGGCGACCGGTTCAGTACCCCCGCCTATCAGGACATAGAGAAAGCGGCCGTGCGCTACCTGTCCGAATGGGGTTATCCCAAGGCGCGGGTGGACCTCAAAGCACAACTGGATAAACAAAGCAACCTTGCCGAGATTGCCGTTGCCATTCAGATTGGGCCAGCCTGTTATTTTGGCCCTGTCACGGTGGAAGGAAATGAGAATGTTGAGGCTCAGGTGATCTTACGGGAGGTGACCTTCAATCCAGGGGATCGCTTCAACGGTTGGAAGGTTCGTGATACTCAGCAACGCCTGTTCGGCCTGGATCTGCTGCAGTTCGTTGACGTGTCTGTCGAAAACATGGATGGTAACGGTACCATCCTGCCCATTCACATTCTTGTGAAAGAGGCTAAGAAGCAGACCGTAAGAGTCGGATTTGGATACGGCACCGTGGAGGAATTCCGTGGCCAGGTGCAATGGGAGGTCCGGAACTTCATGGGGGACGGTCGTCGTCTGCGGGTCAACGCCAAAGCCAGCTCCCTGGTCCAGTTGCTGGCGGGGCAGTTTTACCAGCCCTACTTCTTGACCCGGCAAAGCTATCTCACTCTGGATGGTGGGATCGAGCACGAAGACCAGGTCTCTTTCGAAAACCGGAAGGAATATGTGAGGCCGGTGTTCAACTACCGGTGGAACGAAAGGCTGTCATCCTATGTGGGGTATGATATGCAGGCCAACGCGCTCCGTGATGTTAAGCTTCAGCCGACGGTGGAAGGGCCTCAGGACCGCGAGAAGGAGAACTACTTCGTGTCGTCGCTGCTCACCGGGAATGCCTGGGAGTACGCGGATATCCCGGCTAATCCCCGTCAGGGCTTTCGCCTATTCGAGACCTTCGAATGGGCTACGGGGAGCCTTGGTTCTCAGGTGGATTTCGTCAAACTGGTTGTGGAGGGAAGAGGGTATTTGCCACTCAGCAAGTATGGGGTGCTTGCAGGAAGGTTCAGATGGGGGGGTATTGAAACCATTGGGAAAACCGAACGCCTTCCCATTTTTGAACGGTTTTTTGCCGGAGGGGCTGATAGCGTGCGTGGTTATCCCTACCAGAAGCTTGGTCCTCTAGACCAATATGGCAATCCCATCGGGGGGATGACCCTGGTTGAGGGCAGTCTGGAATGGCGTTTTCCTGTGAAGGTACCTTTCGAGGGGGTGCTTTTCGCGGATTTTGGAAATGTCTTTGAACGCAGCTACGAAATCCTCTGGAGCAACCTCCGGTACACGGTTGGTTGTGGTATTCGTTATCTTACCCTGGTTGGTCCTTTGAGGTTGGATCTCGGATACCAGCTCAATCCTCCCGAAAAGAGCACCTTTAACCCATATCAGATCTACTTCAGCATCGGTCAGGCCTTTTAGGTCTGGCTGATCGGATGCTGCTGTCAATCACCTGAAAGATGACAATGAATGATTCTGCCAAATTCAACGAACTGATTCAAGTTAACGATATCTCCATGAAAACTGAACAGGTTGCGAGCAATCCTATCCTTGCCGAAGACAGTCAGAGTGAGGCTCTCAGACATTTTCGGTGCCTGTTGCTGGGTTCGGGGAAGCGGTTGGAGGTCTATCTTACCATTCATGCCGAAGACCAGCCATTGACCCTTTTCGACGTACTCTTCCTCCTGGCGCTCGATGCTTCCGGATGCGACATGATGGCGGGATATGACGTTTATCGCGAAAAATGGAATGGATTGTTCGGCGGTATGGGTAACAAACCCAAAGAGATCGAGTTCTTTTGGGAAGAGCTGGCGGGGCGTTGCCGTCAGACCGAAGCGCTGCAAGCATTCCTTGGTGACACCGTATACCAAGAATTGCTCGCCCTGTTTGGGCTTGAACAAAGACGCGCTCCGGCATCCTGACCGTCACCTGGTGACCGGACGGACGGAAGAATGCGCTTAAGCCGAACTGTCCTTGCTTGACGAACTGCGCTTCGAGGAAAGATAATTGCGAAGGCTGTACTGCGAATTGTTGAGACCTAGTTTCTTGCGAATGTTCTTTCGGTGAGTCCTCACCGTGTTGTATGAAATGTGCAGATGGTCCGCAATGTCTTCAGTGCTCAACCCGCTCCTGATCAGAGAAGCCACCCGCATTTCCGCAAAAGATAGGGATGTCGCAAGCTTGGCGTCCGTGCTGAAGCCCGAGGTCACATCATCCATCTGCCTGATGAGCAGGTCGAGCCTGAATTTGCAGGGCGAACACTGTTCGTCGTGCCGGATCTTTTCGATGATGGGGTGAAGATGAGACTTGAGTCGAAAGGCCACTCGTTTCTCGATCTCCTCCCGTTCTCGCTCGATGTTCTGAGCAAGAATCGACAAGGCCCGGTTGGTTTCAATCAGCCTGCTGTTCAAGGCCTCCAGACGTTGTTTGCTGACCAGCAGCTCGGCCTTCTTTGTTTCCAGGTCTTTGATGAGCATCTTAACCTGACGGTCAGCCGCCCGAGCTTTGACGGCCCGGTTGAGGGTGTGAGTAAGGTGCTCCACTCCAAAGGGCTTCTCCAGGAAATCAAAAGCTCCTGCCCTCATGGCCTGAACCGTCATTGCCTTATCAGCATAGCCACTCATGACGATAATGAGCGTCTCGGGAGAATACTTCTTGATTTCCGGTATCAGGTCAAGGCCGTTCCCGTCTGCCAGGAGCACATCGAGAAGCACGACATCATAATGAGTGCGCTTAATGCAGCTGAGAGCGTTGTTCAGGCTGGTGGCACTCTCGGTTCTCAATCCCAGCGTCGCCATGATGCTCTGCATCATCGTGCAGATGGGCTGCTCATCGTCCAGGATGAAGATGGTGATGTCATCGGCCATTCCCGGCTCCTTCCGACTACTGTCGTCCGAAAACCTTCCTCCGGTAAACATTCAGTTTTTCTCTCATGGGGCAACCGTTGCATGTCATTGCTATACATGTTCCTGAACGAGGCGACCTGCTGCAGAAAGCGACCAGCATGCCATATGAGTCATTTCAACAACCATGGAAATTCTGCCCCTAAGGCGACTGATTGTGCCGCCAAAGGACCCAGAGGAGCTTATAGAACTTCCCAAGTTGCCTTCTTCTTGAGCATGATTATTAACTAACATTTAGGCCGTGAGCCTGGCAAGAAAGAATTGACCGGGGGCATATTGAAGCACCACGGATTGCTGAGATGATGCGGCAGAATAGCGCATCTACACGTTTTGCTATTGTCTTAATAACAGATTGTGTGATTAAATAAGAGTTGTCTGGAGAGCTCTACATACCTGAATTGATTCATTCAGTTGGCCTGAGATTCGAAGGCTGGGAAGTCTAATGGCCGCAATTCTCATTATCGAGCAAGATGGAACTTGGCGGACACGCCTTGAGGAAGCGCTCGCACCGACTCACCGCTTGACTTTCTGCAAGAGCCCTGCGAAAGCCGTTGCTCCTCTGCGGAAGGAGTCCTACGAGGTCATCATCTGTGATCTGACTGTGGCTCGGGAGGAGGCCGTCAAGTTCATTCAGGATCTCGTTCAGGAAGTTCCTCAAAGCCGAATCATGGTCACCAGTCCGGAAGAAAAAGCAGAGTTTATTGTCAGGCTCATCCGCTTGGGGGTTTTTGATTTCATCGGCAAACCGTATTCGGTGGATAGAATAAGATTGGCTGTCAGCCAGGCGATGGAAAACCGCAGCCTGAAAAATGAGATCGACTACTTGCGAAGGCAGCAGGATGTTGTCTACGACTTCAGCAAGATCATAGCGAAGAGCCGTTCCATGCAACATGTTATGGGCACGATGAAAAAGCTTGCCAATACCGATTCAACCGTGTTGGTCACTGGTGAAACTGGCACGGGAAAGAGCGTCCTTTCAGGGAGTATGCACTTTAACAGCGCCCGACGCGATAAGCCCTTCGTCAAGATAACCTGTGCCAACATTCCGGAAACCCTCCTGGAGAGCGAGCTCTTCGGCCATGAAAAAGGGGCCTTCACGGGTGCGAATAAGACACGAGTGGGCAGGTTGGAGCAGGCCAATGGGGGGACGGTGTTTCTCGATGAGATTGGGGAATTGAGCCCGGCACTCCAGGCAAAACTGCTGCAGGTGCTCGAGGACAAATCATTCGAGCGAGTAGGAGGCAATCGCACCATCCGGTCCGACATCCGCATCATCACGGCCACCAACCGAAATCTTGAACAACGGATCGCAGACAGGACCTTCCGGGAAGATCTCTATTACCGAATCAATGTCTTACGGGTGCATCTGCCGCCGCTCCGGGAACGCCCCGATTGCATTGAACCGCTGGCTTATCACCTGCTCGAGAAGATTTGTCGATCAGTGAAGAAACGTGTGGATGGATTCTCACCTGAAGTCATCACCCGCTTCAAGAGCTATTCATGGCCCGGCAATATCCGGGAATTGTCCAACGTCATCGAACGTGCGGTGATCATTGAGGATGGCCTCACCATTGAGAAAAACAGTGTTTCTCTCCCAGAACCGGTCTCCGTACGGCAAAGCGAGAGCCGGACAGATTCCCTCGAACTGAACAACAATGAGCGTAATCTGATCCTCCAAGCCCTCGAAGAAAGCCTTTGGATTCAACGGGATGCGGCCGCTCGCCTTGGCATTACCCCTCGTATTCTCAACTATAAGATCAAGAAGTTCGGCATCACTCACCCCAGATGGCGTAAGAACAAGTAGCTTTCCTGCTGTCTCGGTCATGGGTTGGTGGTGTCAGAGAGGTGTCTTTTCAGAGTGATTCCGATGTGCTGGTTCCCCTCGTGGAATTGAAAAGCTTTCTTGACGGATTTGGGGAGGGATGACTGAGTGCAGATCTGCACCATCTCGACGATGAATTTCCGGAGGACGACTTTGAATTCGGTGGGCATTGATTCATCGATCATCCAAGAGTCGATATCACCCACTACCTTGATTTCGAACGGGACGCCCCCCTGCTCCTGCGCCAGAGTGCTTGGAAAAGTGATATCAAGGTAACCGAAAGGGGTGAGAACATGCTTTTCGGTTTGACCGGAAAGACTCGTCTCCGATGACAGGACCATACATGGGATTGAAAGAGATATCCTCTCCAATTTCGCCTCCTTAACCAGGAAGAACGCGGGACTGAAAATGGTCATCGATATTTATTTAGCAATTATGGTACCAAGGGTGCAAATTTTTGTCACTCAGCCCCGGATGTTCACTCCTTCCAGGCTGCTCCTCTAAATCCCGATCCGAAAGCGCCAGCCTCGAACCGCTTTGCAACGACATCAGATCGTTATGGGCTGGGCGCGACCGGAACTAGCCTGCCCATCCCCAGCTCCGCTGCCAATATCCCCCAAAAGCGGCTGTAGGGTTGCTCCTTTTGTGGAATATCCTGCCCGATAAAGGCTTCTTCTTTGGAGGAGAAGGCGTTGGCGATGCAATCGGAGGCAGGTTGACGAAGCGCGACGGAGAGTGGATTTTCCCCCTTTCGTCTGACAACCTGATACGAGTTACGTTATTGCATCTCAGATTTCGCCGTTGCCAGTTGTAATTCAAGGGTGAAACTCTTTAATAGAACAACAATAAGGCAAATAGCTCATCCCAAAGAAGGCCCGGGTTCTCTTTTCGCGGGATCGGTAGCTAAGGTTTCGGGATTGCTGTGGGACGAGCCTTCGTTTGGTGGCTGCCTGGTCATCTCCGCCTCACAGAATCCTCTGATGGCATTTTCCTTGCAAATTGGTTGGTTCGAAGTCCAGTTTGCTATGAAGAATTTCTGAGCTCGAAAAGGGCAAACCACTCGAAAGAGTGGGACGCAAAGCCACTGGCCTAAATCTCAGACACCTGAGACAAGGCAGCAGGGCTGCCGGCGGCGATAGTGCCTCCTTGGTGCTGAATCCCGCTCGGTATAGGGAGACAGACAAGGAGGTCAAGACATGTTCGAGTATTTTCCACCCAAGAGGTTTCAAAAGTGCAACCGGGTCCTACTGGGTCTTTTCTTATTTTCCCTGGCACTGGGTTCTTTCCATTGCGCCGTGCCTGAAACACAAGCCGCGGTACAGGTGACCCTGGCCTGGGACCCTAACAACGAGCCCGATCTAGCCGGCTACAAAGTCTATTGTGGCACTTCAACGAAGGACTACGGGGTCAGCTACGACGCAGGTAACGTCAACAGCTATACGATCTCCGGCCTGCAAGAAGGAACGACCTTCTATTTCGCGGCCACTGCGTATGACCGCTATGGCAATGAGAGTGACTTTTCCGAAGAGATTGTCTATGTCGCCCAGCCCCTCAACCAGGCCCCGGTGGCTGAAAGCAGCACGCTAACCATCAATCAGAACTCGGTCGCGAGCGGAAGCCTGACAGCCTCGGACCCCGACGGCGATGCTTTGACTTTCAGTGTGGTGACGCAGGGCAGCCTGGGCACGGCGACGATAACCGATGCGGCCACTGGGGCTTATAGTTATACACCCAATGCCGGCGTGACGGGCAGCGACAGCTTTACTTTCCAGGTGCGCGATCCCGGTGGCTTGACCAGTACCGCCACGGTCGCGGTGACGATTGTGGCGGTGAACCGCGCTCCCGTTGCGCAGAACGGGACCCTGTCCACGCCTCAGGGAACCCAAGCCAACGGGGTGCTGATCGCCAGCGATCCGGATGGAGACCCACTCACCTATGCCCTGGCCTCCAACC
>JAPXSS010000075.1:0-16847 GCA_033812955.1 Syntrophobacteraceae bacterium
CCCATTTCCACGATGTAGTCCCGCATTTCAAGAGAAACGTTTTTCAGTTCCATCAGTCAATGCTCCTCAGTAGCCCTTGTATGGGTTTGGCCCCAGTTCCTGCACGCGGTTGGCAAAGCTGTCCAGGATTTCCGGGAGACGATCGTGATCGGCAAGGGACACCTGTTCGACCCGGACCCGGTCGGATTCCAGCACCAGCCGGTTGAGCGTTTCCTGGATCTTGGTCATGCGAATCGTGGCCAGCTCACTGCCCTTGATGAAGTGACATTGATAGTCCTCGCCGTGCCTGCAGCCCAGCAGCAGGATACCGTCAATGCCTTTGGAAAGGGCGTCGGCGATCCAGACGAGATTTATTGATCCCAGGCAACGGACCTGAATGAATCTGACCCACGGATTGTAGGTGAGCCGCCGGATGCCAGCCAGATCGAGCGCCGGATAGGCGTCGTTCTCGCAGGCCAGTACCAGCAGGCGCGGCTTTTCCTCGTACTCGTCGGGGACATAGATGCTCTTGATCATATTGCCGATCATCGGCACTGAGTAGTTCCGGAAGGAGATGATGCGCTCCGGGCAGGCCCCCATGCACACTCCGCAGCGGCGACAGCGGGTGAGATTGGGAAGCGGATTGGCCTTTTCATCTTCGTTGATGGCGCCGAAAGGGCATTCCTCGGTGCAGCGTTTGCACTGGGTACAGCGCTGCATGAAAAATTCGGGATAGCTCTCATCCCCCGCTCGTGGATGCACCGCTCGGCCCCTGGAAACCATTTCGATGCACTGGATGGCCTTGAGCGCCGCCCCTGTTGCATCCGTGAGACACCGGGCGTAATCCATGGGGGCCCTCACCGAACCGGCAGGATAGATGCCGGTGCGCCGCGATTCATAAGGAAAACAGATGAAATGGGAGTCGGGGAACCCGTATTGGAGGGCGGGCAGTTCCGGACCCTGGCGATATTGCAGATTCAAAATATGGGAAGCCAGCACGGTATCCGGAGGAATCGCCTGGGCTTCCTCGCCCTCCTTGGGGGCTTGGGCTTTGAAGGCTTCTCCAAAGGCGGTTGTCGGGACCATGCCGGTTGCCAACACGACGAGATCAACGCTCTCCGAGACCATGGCAGAGCCGGTGAGCACATCGTCGGCCATCACGACCAGTCCGCCAGCGCCGTCTTCCTGGACGTCGGTAACCGTCCCCCGGACAAAAACGACGCCGTCCTGCTGGAGTCGCTTATAGAGGAATTCGTAATTGCCGGCGGCGCGAAGGTCCTTGTAGAAGACATAAACCGGCAGGTCCGGATCGAATTCTTTGAAACAGCGGGCTTGTTTGAGCGATTCCACACAGCATGCGGCGGAACAGTAAGGCAGGTGGGCGGGATCGCGAGAACCGGCGCAGAGAATGAAGGCAACACTCGTGACCGGCTGCCTGGTTGAGGGTCGCACCACCCGGCCCGCCGCAAACATGGCCTCCAATTGGGGCATGGTGACGACATCCGCAGCCTTCCCATAACCGAGGTGTGCCAGTCGCTCCGGGTTGTAGGGGACGGAACCTGAAGCCAGCACAATGGCGCCGACGCGTTCGAGGGCTTCCCGACCATGCTGGTTGATCTGAACGTCGAACATGCAGGGAGCGCCTGAAATCGCCCGAATCTGAGCTCCCAGGTAGGTCTTGATTTCCGGCCAGGCATCCAGTTCCTGAGTCAGGGAGTTGAGATCAAAGTCCTGGAGTTTGTCATAGGGCGGGTGAGACGGGGGCAGTTTAAAGACCTCTTTGAGATAGCCCCCAAGACGGTCGCTGCGTTCAACCAGTACGACTTCATAGCCCGCTTTAGCAGCTTCGGTGGCCGCAGTCAGGCCAGCCAGCCCGCCGCCCACCACCAGAATCCGTTGGCTCAGATCCTCTGCCAGAAAGGGTGCGGGCGTTTCCGCCTCTCTCGCCCTGACGATGCCCATCCGGAGCTGATCTTCGGCCAACATCTGGGTATCGTCATCATTGGGCGAGTGCGACCAGACGACCTGCTCGCGCAGATTGACCCGTTCCACTATCTTATCCGGGCCGAACCTGAAGACATCGGTCATCACCCGTGGTGAACAGGCGGCAATAACGAGCGTGGTCAGTCCCTCTGCCTCCAAATCTCCTCGAAGCAAAGCCTGGCCTTCGGAGCTGCAAAGGCAGGGATGCTCCTTACAGACGGGAACCTTGTATTCCTCCGTGGCGATCCTGGTCAGAGCAGCACTTGCGATGGCCTCACCCATCCCGCATCCGGTGCAAATGTAAACCCCTGTCCGCTTTTCCATCGCACTACCTCCTGCCCGCCAGTTGAATGGCCTTGAGCGCTGCCGCAGTTGCGTCCTGGACACAGGCGGCGACATCGGCCGGCTGTCGGGCACAGCCGGCACCGATGATGCCGGTTGCGGCCCGGTCATTTACCAGGAATCCTGAATCGTCAACGGCCAGTTCCTCGCTCGCGATTCTGAAAGCCGGGGCATTGGGCACCATACCGGTTGCAAGCACGACCAGATCGAATTGCTCCCGCATGAGTCTCCCGCTGGCCTGATCTTCCACCTGCACTATCACCATTCCCGATGATGCGTCTTCGGTAATCTCTCCGGCCTTTCCCTTGACCAGCTTTACCCGATCGTCCGCCTGTACCCTGGCGACGAATTGTTCGTAGCGACCGTGAGCCCGAATATCGATGAAGAAAATGGTAACGCGCCCTTCCGGGTTCTGCTCCAGGAGGTAGGTGGCCTGTTTCAGTGACGCCAGGCAGCAGACCCCGGAACAGTAGGGAAGATGGTTCTCATCACGAGAGCCGGCGCACTGTACGAAGGCGATGCGGGTGACTTCAGCACCATCAGAGGGGCGTCTGATGCGGCCCCCGGTCGGGCCGCCGGCTGACGCCAGCCGTTCCAGCATGACATTGGTGATGACGTTCCGGTGTTTGTTGAACCCATAGTAGCCGATCTTCTCAGCCCGATAGGGTTGCCACCCGGCCGCCCAGATGATGGCGGCGACTTGGAAGCTGATTTCCTCGGGTGCCATCTCCAGGTCAATCGCATGATAGGGGCAGGCCGCTTTGATCCGCTCTGCCTCGGCCGTGCCGACAACCTCGGGCGCAAGGACATAGCGCAGGGGAAAGGCAAACTCATGAGGCAGGCGGATTGCCTTGACCTGCTTCATGCCATAGTTGAAAGGATCGGCAAGGCAGGTTGTTGCGGCCGCTTCACACAACCCGCAGGCCGTGCAGGTTTCGTTGACATATCGGGGGCTGAGACGCACGGTCACCTCGAAGGCTCCCGCTCCGCCTTTGACTTCCACCACTTCCGCCAGGGTATGAACGTGAATGAGAGGATTGTTGCGGAGGCGCCGGTAGTTGATTTCAAGGCCACAGCCGGGAGGACACAATTTCGGGAAATACTGGTTCATCTGGGATACCCGCCCGCCGAGCGATGCTTCTTTTTCCACCAGAATAACCGGGAATCCCGCTTCAGCAGCTTCGAGGGCAGCGCTCAAGCCGGTAATGCCGCCCCCCACCACCAGGATACTCCGGTTTTCGTTCAATGCGTCAGCCATAACCCTCTCCTCCCGTGCCGGTCGCAACGATTGATCATCCTTGGGGGACATGCACGAATACCAGGACATTCTGTAACAAGTGGGAAACAGTGATGTGCAAAACAGTGATGGAACATAGTCCATTGTGCGGGTCCATTTCAACCGAAAAAGGCAATCGAGCCCATGCTGGCACTCGACAGATACCTCAAGACTGTGGTCGCCGCCCAACAAAAAAGGAGAGGCACTCGCCAGTGCCTCTCCCTTTCTTGACCCAGGAAATTGCAACCCGGTTATTTCTTATCGCCCGTGGCAGCACCGTGCAGCTTGATCTCAACCTTTTCTTCCAGGCCGGCATAATACTCCCGAAGAATGTCGAGCACTTCTTCACGGCCGAAATGATCCGGAATGGGAGCGCCTTCGGAAAGACCTTTGCGCAGGGCGGTACCGCTCAACAGAACGCGGTCTTCCTTGCCGTGGGGGCAGGTCCTGAGGGACGCCATGCCGTCACATTTATGGCAATAGAAGGTCCAGTCGATCTTGAGCGGTGTGCAGAGCAGAGCTTTTCCAGCCGCCGGTTTGGGGATCTTGTCGAAAATGGTCTGGGCTTCGAACATGCCGTAGAAATCGCCTACGCCGGCATGGTCGCGGCCAATGATCATGCGGGAGCATCCGTAGTTCTGGCGGAAGGTGGCATGGAGCAGGGCTTCACGGGGTCCGGCGTAGCGCATATCCAAAGGATACCCGCCCTGAAGGACCTTGTCCTCGACAAAGTAATTCTTAACCAAAACATCAATACATCTTACGCGGACTTCGGCGGGAATGTCACCGGGTTTGAGGTTGCCAACCAGGGAGTGAATGAACACGCCGTCGCAGACTTCGACGGCGATCTTGCACAGATACTCGTGGGAACGGTGCATGGGGTTGCGCAACTGAAGAGCAGCTATTTCATTCCATCCTCGTTCCGCAAAAATCTTTCTGGATTCAGCCGGTCTCATGTAAACACCGGGATATTGGGTGGGATATTCGGCTTCACTGAGTACTTTGACCGGGCCGGCCAGATTGACCGCCTTCTGCTGCATCACCATCTGCACGCCAGGATGATCGTCCTTGGCGATCTTCCAGAACTCCTCGGCGGTCTTGGTGCCTTCCCCCATGTAGATCTTTTCGCATTCATACTTCTTGTCGGCCTCGGTCATTTCATATTTCTCGGTGACCTTCATGGTGGCCATGAACTCGTTGCGCTCGGGATCGAACAGCGCGATTTCTTCCCCGACGGCGATGGCAGCTGCGTCTTCCTTGGAAGCGGAAAGGGTTACCGGAATAGGCCAAAAGGTACCGTCAGCCACCAGAAAATTGTCGCAAACGCCCTTCCAGTCGGCCTTCGTCATGAAACCGGTCAGGGGACTGAACCCGCCAATGCCCATCATGATCAGGTCGCCCTTTTCACGGGGGCTGATGGTGATTTTCCTGAGACCTTGTGCTTTCTTCAGTTCAGCTTCCCGTTCGGCGCCTTCGAGCAGACAGCAGGTCAAGCCTTTTCCTCCATGAGGGGGGATTAGTTCTGCCATATGTTTCATTCTCCTTATTATAAAGTGTTGGACCAGGCGGTGGTGACGTGGGGCAATCCATGGTCACGCACCTGAGTCCTTCCGGTGAAATAGAGGGATCGTTCAACAGGGCACTCGACAAAAAAACACCTCCAGGCGCAATTACGCACCTGGAGGTCAGTCATATCAACGGTTCAGGCTAAACGGGCAGGTTGACGACAGGGACCTTCTTCACAGTCCACTCACCCGTCTTGGGATTCCACACGGAGTTGACGAAACACTTCCAGTTCGCCTCATCCATGTCGGGGAAATCAGCGCGGTAGTAGTAACCCGGCCACCGGCTTTCCTCGCGGAACAGCACATGACGCAGATGGCTTTCGGCAATCCACATCCGGTGGGTGTTTTCCCAAGCGCGCATCAGTTCATGCAGATCGGAAGCGGCGAGTTTCTCGGAGTCTTCCTTCAGCATGGTCAGCAATTCCATGCCTTTCTCAAGAAGTGACTTATTGGTGGTGAACTGAGCGGATACACCGGCGCAGTATTCATCCATGATCTTCTGGAGGCGGAACATGAACATCTTGGGCTTGATGAAGTTCGGGTTAATATCAGGATCACTGGACATGGCCATATGTTGCACAAAGCGGTCCATGGGCGCCAGAACGATTTCTTTGATCTTGTTAATGGCTGCATCATCCACCTTGGGAGCCGTGTTGTGGTCGAGGATGTAGGCAATGGCACCCTTGGCAGCGATACGGCCTTCCGCATGGGACCCGGAAGAGAACTTATGGCTGGAGGCCCCAACACCATCACCGGCAGAGAAAAGACCCTTTACGGTGGTCATGTGGTTGTAGACCCCAAGAGGTTCCCACTGCTTCTTGTAGTCGGCAGGCATTACGTCTTCGGGACCGCACACCCAAGCGCCGGAAGCACCGGAGTGGGAACCGATGAAATAGGGCTCGGCAGGCGCGATTTCCGAAGCCTTCTCTTCGGGCTGGATATTGGTGCCAGCCCAGAGCAGGGACTGGCTGATGGTCATATCGAGGAAGTCTTCCCAAGCCTCGGATTCCAGTTCCTTCATCTTCTTCTTGAAGGCCTTGGGATCATCCTTGTACTGGGAAGCGATCTTGGCAATGGCCTCTTCAGTTCTCATATATATGGGGCCCTTGCCGGCCATGACATCTTCCATGCCCAGCCAGTTGCGGAGGTTGGCGGGGATGGGCTTGGCCAGACCGTAGGGAGCCCACTTGGGGAGCTCTCCGGCACGGGTCACCATGTATTCTTCACCCATGGCGTTGGTCGCACGGGACTTGAACAGCAGGAACCAGGCTCCCACCGGACCGTAACCGTCCTTAAAACGGACAGGGATGAACCGAACTTCCTGGCAGGTCATTTCAGCACCGGCACGAATGGTAAAGTAGGCGGTGGAACCGGCATTCCAGGGGGGATACCAGGCGCGCCCGAGACCTTCACCGACGGAGCGCGGACGGAAGACGTGAACGGCGCCGCCCATGCAAGCGATGGTGGCTTTTGCCTTGAATACGTAAAACTTTTCTTCACGAACGCTGAAGCCCACGGCCCCCACACACGTGTCACCATCCATGAGCGGCTCAACGATGAACACGCGCTCATAGAGCCAGTCGGTGAAACCGGCCTGATTCATGGCGTTCTTGGCGGCTTCAGCCACAATGACCTTGTAGGATTCGCCATTGATCATGATCTGCCAGCGGCCTTCGTGCACGTAATTGCCGGCCTCGTCTTTCCAGATGGGAAGGCCCCATTTCTCGAAAAGATGGACGGAGGAATCGACGTGACGGGCAATATCATAGACCAGGTCTTCCCGGGAAACTCCCATCAGGTCCTGGCGGACGTATTTGACATAGTCTTCGAGAGTGTTGTCGCCCGCAGCATACCCAATGTACTGGTTGATGGCCGAAAGACCCATGGCCACAGCGCCGGAACGGTCCATGGCGGCTTTGTCGACCACGGCCACCTTCAGACCGTTCTTCTTGGCCCAGTAAGCAGCTTCAAAAGTGGCACCGCAGGCAGACATGCCGCCGCCAATGATCAGTAGATCGGTATCGACTACTACGGTTTCAAAATTAGCCATATCATCATCTCCTTAGGGTTATTTCTTCAGGGTTGGAAGCTCTTTGGCGCCAGTTGAAGCGGGTTCGGTACAAAGCACCGGGCTCTTGATGTCATCCGTACCCGTCTCGAAACCTCCCAAGGGCTCAGCCTTGCCTTCCGCGGTGGTGCGGATGGGGAACTTAAAGCGCTTGATGGTGCCGTTGCGGAACTTGACTGTCCACATAATGTCTTCCGAACCACGAAGGGGTACCACGGAGGCTCCCATGGGGACGAAATCTGCATAAGCACGCACATCAACGGCCTGCTGAGGGCAAATCTTAACGCAATTATAACATTCCCAGCACATATCTGGAGCCCGGTTGAAGGCTTTCATTTTTTCCTTGTCCAGAAACATCAGGTCATTGGGGCAGATATACATGCATGCGGTCTTATCCTGCCCTTTGCAGCCATCACACTTTTCCAGAATCACATAACTTGGCATGGTTTTCATCTCCTCCAAAAGTTTCCACTTATGACGTGTCCATCTCCTCTGAATACTGGGGCTAAATTGCCAGGTGTTCCTCGCACCTCCTTTCCTGCAAAGAAGCGGTTCATGGTTTGCTGAAAACGTTCATGCTCGACCCGAAAACCCAACTGCAACGTCTGGTCTTCAGCGCTCTTTCCGTGTCAATACTACCAATGGTTTGGGATCGTGGGGTTCAGGCTGCAGTCTATTCGGAGGTTCGCTTAGGAAGTGGCGTGTGTTTCTCGAGCTTACGGAAGAACAGGAAGTCAAATCTACCCCGACCGGTTTACATCAAACACCCTGTAGTGGTTCTAAAAAGTGATCTCGTTCCCTCCCTCCATAATGTTCACTCCCATCCGTCCCCTTTCAGATAGGGTCGGTCTTGTAGAAACGACGCTACCTCTGTCAAGGGAAAACGACAAAACAAATTTCACAGGCAAGGAATCGTCCGCTATCTGGAAGATACACCGGCAGGCAGCTTCATTGGCCCGCCATCCGGAACCACACTCGATGGGGCATGATCAACAAAATACTTTGTAGCAGCTAATGGTTCACAATGCAAGAGCGATAATGGGCAAAAACCAATTTTTTTATTGCGGGTTATCGCTATCGCACCATCCGTTCGGTTCCGCTTAATTCTTGCCTGCAACTGCTCAGAAGTATTGACAACCAAAGCGTTCATCACTAGGTTACGCTGGCACTCTTTTGGGAAGAGTGCTAACCGGTCTTGTGGAGTGAGTGATTCAGTGATTGACCTTTCCAAGCGCGACCAGCAGGTTCTGGAAGCAGTAATCAATGATTACATCCAAAGTGGTGAACCGGTTGGGTCTCGCGCAATTTCCAAACGCCATGGACTGAAGGTCAGCCCGGCAACCATTCGGAATGTAATGGCCGACCTCGAGGAGCTGGGGCTGCTCTGTCAGCCGCACACTTCGGCCGGGCGCGTGCCAACGGACCGGGGGCTACGCTTCTACCTCGATGGTATCATGAAATTCAAACAGTTGCAGGAGGAAGAACGAGCCCTCATTCGGCAGGCATTTAAGGAGTTTCAAGGGGATATTGCAGAACTGCTTCGCCGGACCTCGCACGTCCTCTCCCATTTTTGTGGACAGGCGGGAGTAGTGCTCTGGCCCAGACTCCACACGACACGCCTGAAACACATCGAATTCATCCGCTTGCGACTCAATCACGTTGCGGTGATTTTAATCTCAAAGGCGGGAATGGCCCATCACAGCTTCTTGGATCTGGATGAGGACATCAGCCAGGAGGAACTGGACCGGTACGGCCGATATATCAACGAACTGCTCGAGGATGTGCCGCTGGGTGAGATCAAACAGCGCCTCCTGGAGGAGATGCGCAACGAGAAAATCTTATTTGATCAGCTTTATTCACGGGCTCTGGCCATCACTGAGCGCGCCTTTCAGAACACTTTCGAGGATGCCGACGTCTACATTGGCGGACAGACGAACCTCTTCAATAACCCCGAGTTTGCGGATGTCGAAAGGATGCGCCGGATTCTGGAAGCCTTCGAGGAAAAGTCAAGAATCATCCGGTTGCTTGATATGACCTTAAAGACGACCATGGGAGTGAGTATCGTCCTGGGACCCGAAAGTGAACTGAAGGAACTCCAGGAGATCAGCCTGATATCTTCTCCTTATCGGCGAGGAGACACCCAGCTTGGAGTCCTTGGCGTGATCGGTCCCATGCGCATGGACTATTCACGCATCATTCCGGTAGTGGAGTTTACAGCCTGTCTGTTGAGTCAGCTACTGGACGAGCCAGAGGGAGCATAGGGGTGGGCTGGGCCTATTGACTGCGAGAGGAGGCAGGGGTAGATGGCGGTAAAGTACGACCAGTACGACCAGAATGAGAATAGATCTAAGGGTGAGGAAGCGGTGGGCGCCGAAGTGGTGGAGCTTCCCGTTGCCTCGGAAGACAAGGCCCCGGTGAGTGAAGACATCCAGGTCAACCGCGAAGAAGAGCTCAAGCAACTCCAGGACCAGGTGCTGCGCCTGGCGGCGGAGATGGAAAACACCCGTAAACGGCTGGAACGGGAGAAGCTGGATGGGATCAACTTTGCCAATGAGTCACTGATCCGGGAGCTCCTTCCCGTTATCGATAATCTAGAGCGTGCCTTGCAGCATGGTGAGCAGGAGGTTGAAGGCAAGGGGCTGGTTGATGGGGTGAGACTGACGCTCAAAGGCTTCATTGACGTCTTGGGCCGATTCGGCTGCTCCTCCTTCGAAGCGGTGGGCAAAGTATTCGATCCCAACTACCACGAGGCGGTCATGCAGCAGGAATCCTCAGAATATCCCGAGAATACCGTAGTCCAGGAATTGCAGAAGGGTTACACCCTTCGTGACCGGCTTGTTCGCCCGGCCCTGGTGATTGTCTCCAAAGCGCCGCAGCATCCCTCTTCGGCGGGCAAATGACGGCCTGTAACTGAGATGATAGAGAGTGTCCTTTTTGCACGACTGGCAGATTTGAGAATATCCCTGATAAGGAGGCAATCCCTATGAGCAAAGTAATTGGTATCGATCTCGGAACCACCAACTCGGCGGTGGCCATCATGGAAGGCAAGGAGGCCAAAGTACTTCCCAATGCTGAAGGCGGCCGCACAACCCCTTCAATGGTGGCATTTACCGAAAGCGGTGAACGCCTGGTTGGCCAGGTGGCCAAACGCCAGGCCATAACCAATCCTGAGAATACCATTTTTGCGGTGAAGCGGCTGATAGGTCGGAAATATGACTCACGAGAAGTGCAAGGGGATGTCAAAATTTTGCCTTACAAGATCGTAAAGGCTCCCAATTCCGATGCCAACTTGCAAATCCGCGGCCGCGATTACAGCCCGACCGAGATTTCCGCCTTTATTCTGATGAAAATGAAGCAGACGGCAGAAGACTACCTGGGTGAAAAGGTTACGGAAGCGGTTATCACGGTCCCAGCCTATTTCAATGACAGTCAACGGCAGGCTACCAAGGATGCCGGCAAGATCGCCGGACTGGAAGTCTTGCGGATCATCAATGAGCCCACTGCCGCCTCACTGGCTTACGGCCTGGACAAAAAAAAGGACGAGAAGATTGCCGTTTTTGATCTGGGCGGAGGAACTTACGACATCTCGATTCTGGAAATTGGAGACGGGGTCTTTGAAGTCAAATCAACCAACGGCGATACCCACCTGGGAGGGGAAGATTTTGACCAGCGAGTGATCGACTGGCTTGCGAGCGAGTTCAAGAAGGACTACGGGATCGACCTGCGCAGTGACAAGATGGCGCTGCAGCGGTTGAAGGAGGCTGCGGAGAAGGCCAAAATCGAACTCTCCACCACCATGGAAACGGAAATCAATCTGCCTTTCATCACGGCCGACGCCTCCGGCCCCAAACACATGAACATCAAGTTGACGCGGGCCAAGCTGGAGTCTCTGGTGGAGGGACTCATCGACCGTCTGGGACCCCCGATGGAGCAGGCCCTGCGGGATGCAGGCCTGAGCCGTGGCACCATTGACGAAGTCATTCTGGTGGGGGGGATGACCAGGATGCCGCGCGTCCAGCAGAAGGTACAGGAGTTTTTTGGCAAGGAACCGCACAAGGGGGTCAACCCCGACGAGGTGGTGGCCATCGGTGCCGCCATTCAGGCCGGGGTGCTTAAGGGTGAGGTGAAAGATGTTCTGCTCCTGGATGTGACGCCCCTTTCGCTGGGGATCGAAACCCTTGGCGGGGTGATGACGCGCCTCATCGAACGTAACACCACCATTCCCACGCGTAAGAGTCAGATTTTTTCAACCGCGACCGACAATCAAACCGCGGTCTCCATCCATGTCCTCCAGGGGGAACGGGAAATGGCCATGGACAATAAGACCCTTGGCCGGTTCGAGTTGGTGGGAATTCCTTCGGCGCCAAGAGGCATTCCGCAGATCGAGGTGACATTCGACATCGACGCCAACGGCATCGTCCACGTCTCTGCCAAAGACCTGGCCACTCAGAAGGAGCAGTCGATTCAGATCACGGCCTCAAGCGGTCTCTCAGAAGACGAGATCAAGAAATTTGTCAAGGAAGCAGAGATTCACGCTGAGGAGGACAAGAAGAAGCGTGAACTGATAGAGACCAAGAATCACGCCGACGCTCTCATTTACAGTACGGAGCGAACCCTCCGGGATATGGGCGACAAGATTGACGCCAAAACCCGGCAGGACATCGAGGCCCAAATCGAGCAACTGAAGCGCGCCATGGAAGGTTCGGAACGAGAAGCGATCCAGCGGGAAATGGAGCAACTGACCACCGTTTCTCACAAACTCGCCGAGGAAGCATACAAAAAAGCCGCCGAACAACAGGCTGCCGGGGCCAGTGGGGGGACCGGTCAGCAGGAAGCCGCCGATGCTGGCAAGAAGCCCGATGATGATGTGGTGGACGCTGATTTCCAAGAGGTTAAGGATAAATAGAGGAACACTCGGGCAACGGTTTCCCCGGGGGCTTGTCCGTGAACTCCTGATTGTCGTTTGCAGTGAGGCGGTGTGAGGATTCTGCACCATCAAATGACCAGGGTGACCGAACTCCTCGTCTTCGGCTGGAAACGGCGATTTTCGGATAAACGCCGTGCCCCCCGGAGGGCGCGCCTGCCGGGAGTGCCGGCTGACTGAATCCTTAGGGCACACAGAATTATGGTGTGCCCTTTGCTCTTTTGCGCTATAGATGTTCGCCTTTGGCCCTGAGCAATTTGGATGGGAACCCATTCATAAGAGGCATGCTATGGACAAGATCAGATTATGGGCTCTGACGATCGTCGCACTGGGGTTCCTGGCGAATTGTGCGGTGCGTCCTCAGCAGCCCGCCGATATGATGCCCGCACCCAGGCTCACCCCGGGCACCCCGGCTGAGGCCGATACTCTGTGGCAGCAGGCCGAAAAGGCCCGTAAGGCCGGTAATGTCAACGCTGCTGTTGCCTCTTGGGAACAGATCATCCATAAGTACCCAAATCATGCCGTTGCCGCCCGGTCGTATCATGCCATAGGCACGGTCTATCTGGACCAGAAGCAGACGGAACGAGCGCTGCAGTTCTTTGACTATCTCATTTATGCTTATCCCGGCTGGGATGGCCTTGCCCAGGCGAAGCTGGACCGCCTCAGAGCCCATGTTTCGGCTGGGAAGAAAAAGGTGGCAATAAATGAGGCCATGCCTCTGTGGGATGCCGCCAACGGGCAGCCTGACGTCCAGATAGGCCTCAGCACCCTCATGGCCGAGGTCTATGGAAGCGATGGCGACATCAGCACCGGCTTTGAGTGGCTCACCGCCGGGTTTGGGCTTGCCCGTTCGCCTGAGGGGAAGAAGTCCCTCACCCAGGCCACGGTAGGCCTCCTCGACGGCGCCGACGCAGGGACCATTCAGCGGCTTCTGAAGAGGAACCCACCCGACTTCATGAAAGTCTTTCTCTACTACCGATTGTCCCAGCTCGATTTGCCGGCAGGCCAGGCGGAAACGGCCCGACAGGGTTTGACCCAGCTCTTGAGCCGCAACCCCTCTCATCCGTTGGCCGCTGAAATGCGGACCGGCACCAAAGGCCCTCCCCCCGCCGCCACCCCGCCGTCAGTGGTTGCCGGCCCCGTCAATGCCGACCGTGTTGGAGTCCTCGTGCCGCTAAATGGCCCGTACGCCAAGTATGGCGATATGGTCTTGAAGGGCTTGAATCTGGCTGCTGAGGAATGGAATGAGACCCACCCCGCCCGGCGCCTGACCCTGATCATCCGGGAAGCCCCGACGGAATCCGGCTTGGCAGCCAAATCCCTGGAACAGCTGGCACGAGATGACGGCGTTCTGGCAGTTATCGGGCCGTTGGGCGTCCAATCGGCTAAGGCCATGGCTCCCGCCGCCAACCGATACGGCATCCCGCTCCTGGCTTTGACCCAGCAGGACGCCGAGACGGAAAGCGGGCAATTCATGGTCCACGTTTTTATTGATAATCAAGCTCTGGTTCGGACGCTTGTGCGTTACTGCATGGACAAATCTGGTTTCACCCGGTTCGCTGTGCTCTACCCGGATGATCGTTACGGCCAGAATCTCTCCAGGACCTTTGCTGACACGGTGAAGGAAGCCGGGGGCAGTCTCCTGGCGAGTGTATCCTATAAGGATAAGACCACCGATTTCAGGGCCCCCCTGGAAAAGCTGCTCACCATTGCCAAGAAGAATAGTCCTCCTTCGGGGATTGAAGCCACCCCCTTTGACGCCCTGTTCATTCCTGATCAGGTGCAAACCGTTGCTCTCATTGCCCCGCAGCTTCCTTATAACAATGTGGTGGGAGTCACGCTCCTGGGAACAAACCTCTGGGGAGAGGCACCGCTGGTGCAGGCCGGAGGGGTATATGTTGAAAGGGCCATCTTCGCAACCCCTTATATGATAGACAGCCAGAAGCCCAATGCCAGAGAGTTTCAGGAGAAATTCGAAGCTAAGTACAGTACTTCGCCGTCCTATCTCGAGGCTCAGGCTTACGATGCGCTCCGGTTGTTCCTTGAAGCACGCGAGGGCTTTGGGCATGATGTCCAGGATCGCACGGTCCTGCTCTATAATCTGTTCCAGATCCGCGGCTTCGAAGGCGTGACCGGGACTTATTCGTTCTCACCGCAAGGCCAGGTGGATCGTGATTACATGCTTTTTCAGGTAGTGAATGGGCAGCTGGCGCCGCTCACCCCCTGACAATTGCCCAAATACGAGAGTCAGACCTTGACAAGCAAGGGGGCTACCTTATAATGTTCTCGTTCTGGAATGAACCACAAGCGGTTCCACCCTATTGCCGGAGATATAAGTCGGAGGGTTTTGCCATGCCAATCTATGAATACGAATGCACCAAATGTGGAAAGATGACGGAAGCCATCCAAAGGTTTTCCGACCCCCCTCTCAGCGAGTGTGCTCACTGCCATGGAAGGCTGCACAAGCTCATTTCGATGAGTACTTTTCACCTTAAGGGTTCAGGTTGGTACGTGACGGATTACGCCGGCAAAAACCAGAGCACGTCGACCGCTAAAAACGGGGAAGGAACAAAAACCGAAAGCAACCCAAAGAAGACGGAAAGTTCTAGTGCTGACTGAATCACGCTGGGACAGTAAAGGGGAATTGGCGTTTTCGGTCGGTGGGTGAAGTCGCGGAGTCAGAGGCTATCAATAATTGACAGAAAAAAAGCAGCGGGAATCTGCTGCCGGAAATAGCAAGGCAATCTCGAAGAAGCGGGCTGTTATGGCTTGCTTTTTCGTTTCTGCGGATTGGCATAAACGAAAGGTAGGCGGGAGGGCTGTGCACCAGCCTCCCGCCCCGGTCAATCTGCTTTTGCTCCATCCAGCATCGCCTTGATCCGCCGTTCTTCTGCACGCACTTCGAGGAGTTTTCGCTCCAGTTCCGTACGTTGCAACGCTCCGGGAACCAAGCCATGGAGCTCCTTTTCCAGGTGTTCCACGTTCTTCATGACCCGGTAGAGCTCCCTTGCCAGCATCCTAATACTCATCGTGAGCACCCAATCAGTGGTACTCCCCAGGTTGATCTGCGGGGCGGCAAATACTTTTCGCTACTTCCGGAGATAGCGATCATAGGCCATAGCAAATTTGTCTCCGGCTCCGGAAGGCAAGTTCAAATTGACCCCACAGTCAGGGGGTAAACGGTCCAAACGCAGAGAAGGGTTCAAGTCCTGTAGATGACTTACGGGAACTTCGAGCCACTTGGCCACCTGGTCAAGCCGTAATGGCGAACGGATGGCAACCGACTCAAAGCCGCTAACAGGATAATGTCGAGAGTACTCGAACCCATGAGCTTCCAGCTCACGCATGATCTGGATAGCGGCCAGGACTTTGGGAACATACACCCGGGTGATGCCTGGTAACGCTCTCCGCCTGGACAATTCCCAGAAATCGCTCGTTCGATACCTTTTCATGGCATTGGCTACGGAAGCATCTCCCGCATTGTAGGCAGCTAGTGCCAGGGGCCATGACTTGAATTGGTCGTAAAGCGAGCGCAAGTATTTGGCGGCAGCTTGAGTGGATTTGATGGGATCTTTTCGCTCATCCACCCAGCGGTCAACTCGCAGCCCCTGGGAACGGGCTGTCGCCGCCAACAGTTGCCAGTACCCAACCGCTCCTCTATATGAGGCATGCCGTTTGAAACAGCTCTCCACGAATACCACGGAAACCATATCCGCCGGCACGCCGTACAAGTCGAGAATCTCTGTCATGAGCGGAACATATCGCCGCGACCGCACCAGTGCATCTTCAAAGGTCGGTCGGCCCTGTCCCGTGTAGAAGCGGATGTATTGATTAATAGCCGGTTGATTCGGAATATGGATCTGAATCCTGTTACTCCATCGACCAGCAGGGGGAGTGTTACGTGGATCTGGCGGGAACAAGGACATCAAAGGGATGGAATCACTTGGATAAGACCAACCATGATGGAAGGAATAGCTGGTCCTCCCCTCCGTGGAGCCCCCAACGGGGTCCGTCCTTGCTTGAAGTGTGTCTGTTGAAAAACCAATCATCAGAAAAACCATTAAGCTGGTCTTCAGCAAATGTGGCCAAAGACTGGTTGTCGCGTCCCCCAGCTGGTGCCTCCAGAATCTGGAATCAGGCGCCATACTGGTTCTCCTCATTCTCAAAGGGATCCAATATCGCCCTCACGGATCAACCATAAGAGTGTTAGGACGGGACCTTTTAGCAGGGGGGGGGGATCCTGGCAAACGTGATAAGGGCGGTTTTTCGGGGATAATGACGAGAATGAGGTCAGTCTGTCGCCCGCTCACGAGCACCAAAACCTCGGCATGGCCCCGGTGGGATCGCTGGAATAATCTGAGAATAGTATGTCTGGTTTTTGACAGGGATGAACGGCAGGAGTGATGGATTATTTGACATTCTCTTCCATTATCGCCAAATTTTGACCAATCTTTTGTTGATTTGGCCCACTGTCTGCTTCTTCGCAGGATCTGGAATTTCGTGTCGGAGTCGTGCGCAGATCCAGGGCAATCGCATGAAATTCCCACAGCGGGGGAGAGCCGCAACCAAACCGAACCACGGAGACACAGCGCGGCAAAGCCGCAACCAAAGTGAAGAATTGAAGGCGTTTTCCAACTGTTGTAAGTTTCGAGTTAGCCGCTCAGAAACTACATCACCAGGAGGAAAACGCCTTGAAGTCCTTTATACAAA
>JAPXSS010000076.1:0-16435 GCA_033812955.1 Syntrophobacteraceae bacterium
AGTAGGGTTTCAAACCCTGGAGAATCCGATAGGTTTCAGCAACCGTGGGTTCATTAATTTCAACCTTCTGAAAGCGCCGACTGAGGGCGCGATCCTTTTCAAACAAATTCTTGTACTCTTCGTAGGTTGTTGAACCGATGCAGCGGAGTCCACCGGCAACCAGCGCCGGTTTGAGGATGTTCGAGGCATCCATGGAACCACCACTGGTAGCCCCGGCTCCCACCACCGTATGAATCTCGTCAATGAAGAGAACCGCCCCCGGTTTTTTCTTGAGCTCCATCAGCACGCCCTTGAGACGCGCTTCAAAATCACCACGGAACTTGGTGCCGGCGAGCAGTGCTCCCATGTCGAGAGCGAAGATTTCCACCCCAAGAAAAGCCTCGGGCACCTCCTGGCGATGAATCTTCAAGGCCAACCCTTCAGCGATGGCAGTTTTGCCGACGCCGGGATCACCCACAAATATGGGATTATTCTTGGTGCGCCGCCCGAGGATCTGGAGCGTTCGCAGAATTTCGTCTTCACGCCCGATGAGGGGGTCGATCAGACCGTCAGCAGCCTTTCGGATCAGGTTCACGGTGAAGGATTCGAGGGCGCCCGGCTTTCGGGGTTCCTGCTTCCCCTCCTGCCCCGGAGCCTGAAGCGGTTGATTGGAGAATTCCTCGTCGGGATTTCCCACCCGGGAGATACCATGGGAAATGTAGCTCAAGACATCCAGCCGGGTAACCCCTTCCGCTTTGAGGAAATAGACAGCATATGAATTTTCCTCATAGAACATGGCAGCCAGAATATCGCCGGCATCTACCTCTTTCTTTTCCGCCCCATGAACGTGCATGATGGCCCGCTGGATCACCCGCTGCACCGCCAGGGTCTGGAGAGGGTCCTGGTCAACGCCTTCCGGAAGCTTCTCCATACGTTCACCGAGATACTTGTCGAGACGCGCCTTGAGCTTTTCCAGGCCTACCCCGCAATGGTAAAGGATGCGCCTCGCGGTCACGTCATGGAGGATGGCATAGAGGATATGTTCCAGGGTGAAGTATTCGTGGCGTCTTATCTTGGCTTCTTTGAAGGCACCTGCCAGAGTGAGTTCAAGTTCTCGATTGATCATTCGATGCTCTTAATTCATTCCATCAGGAGGCCAGCCGTCGCGAACCGGCGGCTTGCCGGATGGATCGTTCGCTATATGGTTTCCATGCTGCACTGTAGGGGGAAGCCATGTTTCTTCGCCAGATGGTGGACCAGTTCCACCTTCATTTCGGCGATTTCGGCAGTGAACACACCACACTCTCCCACCCCCTTCTTGTGCACCGACAGCATGATACTGGTAGCTTCCACCGGAGATTTGCGGAAAACCTTCTGCAGAATCTCGACCACGAAGTCCATGGTGGTGTAGTCATCATTGTGAAGCAGGACCCGATACCACGGTGGTTCTTCCAGTTCCTCTTCGACCCCGCTCGCCAGCTCCTCCCGAAGATCTGGATAATCCTCGCTCATCCGAATGCCTCCGCCTGGTGCAAGCGTTTCCTTCCTGGACGGGCAGAGCTTCCACGCTTACCGATTCTTTGCCCCCGAATCTTTCCCCCTGAACGTCTCACTTCCAGCCGCTCATCCTTGATCTTTGATTGATTATAAAGGATAACTTTTTCGCTCCATGTGTCAAGCTAGGCCGAGGAAGTGGGAGAGGACATTAATAACCACAGGGAGAGCGCTCATGCCAGGAAATTCCATTGGCCGACTGTTTGAGGTGACCACCTGGGGAGAATCCCATGGAGCGGCTCTAGGTGCAGTGATCGACGGGTGCCCACCGGGGATGCCGCTGGCGCCTGAAGACATTCAGCATGACCTCGAACGCCGCCGGCCGGGCAGGGGTCTCTCTTCGCCCAGAAAGGAGCCGGATCGCGTGGAGATCCTCTCCGGGGTTTTCCAGGGTCTGACCACCGGCACCCCCATCAGTCTCGTGATCTTCAATCGGGATGTGCGCAGCACCGATTACGAGGAACTGGCAGCCGCCTACCGACCCGGGCATGCTGACCGGACCTATGAACAGAAATACGGCATCAGGGACTGGCGGGGGGGCGGTCGCAGCTCAGCTCGAGAGACTGTGGCGCGGGTCGCCGCCGGGGCGGTGGCCAGGAAACTGCTCGGTCAGCACAGCATCACCGTCAAAGCCTATACTCTGGCCCTGGGAGGCATTCGCTGCCAGCATTTCGACTGGGATGAGATCGACCGCAATGACCTGTTCTGCCCGGATGCCGAAAGCGCTCAGGCAATGACAGAGCGCCTGCGCAAGGTCAGAGAGGACGGCGATTCCGTGGGGGGAATCGTGGAAGTCTGTGCCCGCGGCTGCCCACCCGGCCTCGGGGAACCGGTGTTCGACAAGCTGGATGCGCGGCTGGCCGCGGCTCTCATGTCCATCGGGGCCGTCAAAGCGGTCGAGATCGGAGAAGGGGTCGTGGCCGCCGAGCTGCTGGGGAGTGAAAACAACGATCCGCTGACCCCCGAAGGCTATGCCAGCAATCATGCCGGAGGCATTCTCGGCGGCATTTCGACCGGCATGGAGATCGTCGCCCGCGTGGCCGTAAAACCCATCCCGTCCATTGCCAAGCCCCAGATGACGCTCACCGCCGACGGGCGGCCGGTTCACATCAAGATCAAGGGACGCCATGACGTTTCCGCTATCCCCCGGATCGTACCGGTCTGCGAAGCCATGGTACTCCTGGTCCTGGCCGATTTCATCCTGCATCCCTTTCCAAGGGGGCTCGCGACACCGAACTCTTAGCCCCTCGACCGGGTTGGTTGCGATTGGGGAGACTTCGCTATCCCGGTCCGATCACCCCCTGCTGCTACCGCGGCATCCCGGCCCTCACCAGTCAACACTCGCGCTACAGTTTCAGCTTTAGCTGCTCGATCATGCTGTCGGCAAAGTGGATGATGTGGTCACGCTGCTGAGGGCTGGCATAAGCAATGCACTGGCACCGGATGACTTGGCGACTCCGGATGAGGAATTCGAACGCGACCTCATTCCAGGTGAGGTGAATGGCAAAGTAAAACGGCTGGCACTGGGAATGCTCTCGCTGCATTGGCGAATAACACTCGGGAGGCAGGTCCATCCAATAGATACCGTCCAGTGACGCCGTTTCAGCGGTTTCATCGAGGAAGGCCTTGATCTGATGGAAATCGGATTCACGCAACTGATCGATGACGTACTCTTTCATCTCAATTCCTTCGCCCCGGTAATTTCTGGAAATGGAAGAACTGGAAAAGGTATCGACTCCTCAGGGTTTTCAAGGTAGCATGACTTTGCCTGATCTTCGAATCAAAAGTGATGGCTGCGTTTTCTGGTTGGTACCACTACCCGTTTTGAGGCCGGTTTGGAGATGAAGAAGGTAATGATATGTTTACTGGTGGCGCTCGCGGTAGCTGGCCAAGGCCTGGCCCAATCGCTCCCGCAAAAATCTCGTAAAGCCAAAATCGTTCGCTACGGAGGGTCCACAACTTCGCCCGTCGGCAGTCTGAATACCGTCCCCAACCGCACAACCCGCCCTAAAGCAACTGTCTCTCGCCCTTCGACCCAACCCGAGTACCAACCTTGGCCTTTCTCCCCAGCAAATCCCACCTCGTCAGCGAGGGCAGTCGTGGAGAAAGGACCGATTTTGCCGCCGCAAGCGGACCGCCTTTTCGATGGCAATACCGCGACTGTAAACCCCTTTGCCGCCACGAGCCCATGGCCCGGCACCCCACTGAGTGCTGCCGTGCCTCTCCAATCTTCAACGAACCCCTTCAAGCCCGTGGTCCCACCGATCAATCCATTTCAGGGAGCCCCCTCGAAGCCCCTGCCGTTTGCCCCGACGGTGCCTGGCTTATCGCCCTTGGGCGACCATTAGCAGCGGATCAAGAGCTCCGTATGATGGAAGAAGTCCTTTCCATCCATACCAACCAAGTAGATATGCCGATACTTCAGTGTCCGACGGAATCCACGATCAACATTTCGTTGGGCCTTCCCCTGTGTGGTTGAAAAGAATGAGGAGCACCCCATGGCAAAATGCCCGATCTGTGGCTCAAGAAAAGGAAAGCGAAAATGTTTGATTGCAGGAGGCCCTGTCTGCCCACTCTGTTGTGGGGGGTCAAGAAGAAAGGAGACTTGCCAAGGTTGTCCCTTCTACCGTGTGCAATTCATCGGCAAAGGCATCCAGCGCAATGGCCTTGCTAACCACGACCAAGTGAGAGACATCCTGGATGGTAAGGAGGGAGAACATGAGGATATTAGCCATCAACTGATAACAAGGTGTTCACGGATGAATACGACATCTATGCTCGTTTGACCCAGTAGGGATACATTCACAGCACGGTCTGCCACGGCTCTGGAGAGTATGCTCGAGACGATGATGGGGATGGTTTCCATGAGGTCCATGTGAATACCATCGAGGGGTTCTGGTCGCTTCTGCGCTCCTGGCTTCGACCTCATTGTGGCATATCTCAAGAAAGACTCCTTCTTTATCTGGGATTCTTCGAGTTTGTTCACAACGTCAGAAAGCACGGGAAGGCCTTGCTCCAGTCCCTAATTGAGGTCTTGGTTACGTAGCAACCCGGATCCCACCATGAGTCCAAAATTTATAGCGAAATCGGAAAGGGAACCATGTTCAGTACCTTCCTGCCCATGGTCAGAGTCGAACCCCTCACGGGACAAGGACGATCTCTCGCCACCCGTCTCCACAGGCAGGGAAAGGATTCTTCCGGTGGACGATGAGCAGCAGATCGTGGCCATGATGCAGCAGATGCTCGAACATCTTGGCTATTCGGTTACAGCCTTTACGGACAGCACGGAAGCCCTCCCCCACTTTCAGGAACACCCGGCCGAATTCGATCTCATCATCTCCGATCTCACCATGCCCAGGATTACCGGCTGCAAGTTGGCCGGAAAACTCAGAGAGGTCAGAGAAGATGCAAAGATCCTTCTCTGCAGCGGTTTAAACGAGCGCATTTCCCAGGAGAAAGCTGAGACTCTGGGCATCAAAGGGGTGCTAATGAAACCCATCGCCATGTGGGACCTTGCCGTCGTCGTCAGACGAATTATCAAAGGCGACTCCGTCGACATTCCTTGAGAGCTTTGGCAAGCATTCCTGAAAAGGGATCATCATCACGGCTCCCGGCAGGGGTCCCCAACGCCCTCCCCAACCTCCTGAAGGGAGAGGGGTTGCGAAAAGGGGATCAGGACATCGGCCGGCATGCCCAGGCGCAGTTCATTATCTGCGTTGCACACCAACACCCGCAAACGGTAAACCAGCTTGCTGCGCAGTTCGGTGGTTTCCACCTGCTTCGGTGTGAATTCTGCGGTGGGTGAAATGAACCCGATCCATGCCCGGTAAGTCTTGTTGGGAAAACTGTCGGTTTTGACCTCAGCCCGCATGCCGGGAGCGATTTTGCCAAGATCGGGCTCCGCCACATAGGCCCGGACCCATACGGGATGGTCGAGCGCCAGGGTGAAAACGGGAGTCTGGGGAGAAGCCAAATCGCCCGGCTCCAGAATGCGATCCTGGATCACGGCCGCTTCGGGGGCATAGAGTCGCGTGTCGGCCAGTTCTTCCCGCGCCCGCTGGAGAGCCGCTTCGTACACCTGAAGCTGGGCGCGGGCTGCCTCGATATCTTCCTGGCGCGGTCCTTTGACGGCCAGAGTGAGTTGCTGCTGTTCCCGGTCCAGGTTGGCTCTTGCGGTGTTGAGGGCTGCTTCGGCACTGTCCAGTTGCTGTTGGGAGACATACTTGGGGCCCGCCAGAATCCTGGCGCGGCGGTGCGTGAGTTCTGCCTCCCTCAAGGCCGCTTCCGCGGCTCTAACGCGGGCTCTTGCGGACGCAATTTCCTCGGGCCGACTGCCTGCCACCAACCGGGCCAGCACCTCATTCTGTACTGCAACCTGGGCTTCAGCCTGCGCCACGGCCGTTTCATAGCGGACCGGATCAAGTTCCGCCAGCAGTTCCCCCGCCTGCACTCGCTGCCCTTCTTCAACCAGCAGGCGCTGGATCCTGCCGGCATCGTGGAAAGCCAGCTGGATCTGTCTAATATCGACATTGCCGTAAAGGTGCAGCACCCCTCGAGGTGCTTCCCGCTGCTGCAGATAGCGGTACCCGAGAGCGGCGGTGATACCGAGCACCCCCACTAATGCCAAGATCCTCAGGAGCTGCGCCTTCCTCATTTCAGTCCTGTCTCGAGAAGTTGCGAGTTACAAGTTGCATGTTGTCCATTAGACTCCGTCCTCTTCACAGACCGTTCCGGGACGGCCCCCACTCTGCTCAATCCGCCTTGAGCAGGGCGTTCACCGCGACCACATCATCCGCACAGAGCACCCCCGCAGCCGCTTTCAGCCTCACTCGAGCCAACACCTGGGAGTAGAGTGCCGCATAGTAGGTGCGCTGTGCGACTTCGAAATCGTGGGCCATTTTGAGAAGATCGACCACCGAGCGAGAGCCTATTTCATACCCGGTTCGGGTTGCCTCCAGCGAGGTGCGGCAGGAGGTCACCGCCTGTTGGGCTGCCAGCAGTTCATCCACACTATTTTGCAGCACCAGAAAAGCGCTTTCGGTGTCAAGAACTACCTGGTCTTCCAGATCCTTGACGAAATATTCGCTTGCCTTGGCCTGAGCGGCCGCCCGTTTCGTTCTTGCACAGATCTCACCGCCCTCGTACAAAGGTAGCGACACGTTCAGCCCGATATGCATCCTATTGCTCTCGAGACTGGGCAGAAAACTGCCCTTTTCATAGCGATACCCGGCGCCAAGATTGAATTTGGGCCAGTGCGCCCGGCGCTGGATCTCGACCTCGTCCTGAGCTGCTTTCAGCTGTTCGCGCGCCTGGCTCAGCAGGGGCTGATTTTCCCTGGCGATACCCAACCACGGCTCAACCTGGCACGGGTTGGGTCCCTCGGGTGCGAAGGGTGCCACGTCGGCAAGCGGTCCCACGGCTTGGTGCGTGAGCCTTTCGAGACGCTGCCGGGCAATCCGGCTGGCATTCCGGGAACGGATCAGGGTGGCTTCGGCAGCATCCAGACCGGCTTTGGCTTCCTGAACCGCAATGATGTCACCACTGCCAACCTTGAGAAATGCCGCAGTCTGATCGAGGACGGTCTGCAGGAGCTCTTTTTGAGCTTGCGACACCCGCTCATCGGCCTCAGCCTGCAAAACCCCGAAATAACCGTCCGCCACTTCGGTGATGAGATCCTGTTCGGCCGCCAGCAACGCCGCCTGCCCCGCCCGGATCAGGGCATCCGCCTGGCGCACGCCAACCCAGGCCTGACCGTTGATGACCGGTTGCGTCAGTGTCACACTGTAGCTGGCGTCACAATAATCATCCCTGAGGGTTGCCAGGGGGAGCCCGAAGTCTTCTCCAAAACCCTTCATATCGAGGCTTGCCCCACCCACTCCACCGCTGGTGTTGAGACGCGGCAAGAGATTGGATCGTGCCAGGGGCAGCGAGGCTTCGTCGGCCTTCAGGAGCGACCGGGCCCGGGCCAGAGTCGGACTGGTTAAGGCGGCCTGCTGATAGACTGCCGCCAAGTCATCAGCCGTGGCCACCGGCAGCCTTGTTATCGAGAAGACAAGGGTGACCATCACCCCCCAGCCCATCGTTCTTAACGCCGCACCCCATGGCCTCATGAATCCCTCCCCCCTGTCGGAAAAAGGCAATGGTTTTCCACAGCTGGCATGAAAGCGGTCGCTATTTTGAGCGCGAGCTCACCCGCAGCTTTGACACCGATTTTCAGGGCTTCGGCGCAATTGAAAATGCCGGTGGTGGCAACTTTACGGCTTTCGTCCATGATTCGCTTGGAATTGCAGGACAGGATTGGCATTACAGTCAGGACGGGCGTACGGTCAGGCGGCGAACCCCCCTCCATCGCCCAGGCGATGGAGGGGTGGGATTCACCGGACCCGGGGCAGCCACGCAAACCCTGCCGACGGCAGGTGGCTACGTCTGATCGAGCGGGATCAGCAATCCGGGACTCCTGCCAAATTGGATACAGGACGGGATTGACGGCAGCAGCAAATCGACACTCTTGCGCCGCTGCTTGGACATGCTGTCATGGTAGGTGACGACATACCGCTTGCCCTTGACCCACAGGTTGAATTCATCTCCAAAATGGTAGTCCTTGGCGAGGTCCTTGCTGAGGGCAATGATCCTGCCATGATCCTTCGGCGTGATCCGCAGTGAGGATGACGTGATCCCACGAGTGGAACCGGTACACTTGGGATGGTTGGCGTAAGCCGATACCATTACATAATGAATGGGAGCATTGGGTCGGAGAAGATCCGTTGGGATGCTCATAGTGGTCTGCTCACAGATTGTGGCGGCCAAGAAATACAGGCTCATCATCTTGACAATTTTTAACATTTCCGTTGCTCCTACTGTGATGTTCCGCTCATCTGAGAAATGAACGAAAAATCGACGGACTCTCACTCTCGGAGTGTCACTCTGTTAAAAATCGATCAACGGTGATACCTTCTCTCTTTCAAAGGTCGCACTGGCTACAGCAGCCGTGTTGATCAGGGGATGGGACTCTCACCCATCAAAGACTATAAATTTTCCCTCCTCTCAAAAAAAAAAGCCTACGATTCCCGATACTCCGGGGAGAAACGCAGGCCGCTGATTAATTGCTTCACTTTTGGTTATTATGGACTCGCCGACTTCTGGGGCATGCAGGCGGAAAAACAGTTCGCACCATCCCTTGAGAACACCTGCCGTTCATACCACCTCGCCTCTCAGCGATCCCTAAACCGAGTCCCGTTTCGTCTTAAACCGGACCCCCCCTGAAGCAAAACGGGGCGATCCTATCGCAGGAACAAGTCAGTGTCAACCGCTTTCGTAAAGGATGAAAATCCTCTCGCTAAACAATTGCCTGGAGCCACTTCCCACATCTGGGCGGAGTCTCTACGCCCAGCATGGTCAGGATCCCGGTGAAGCACAAAATCGCAAGCGCCAACATAGTTGCTGTCAGACCGTAGAGCGGCAGGATAACGAGCGAGGCAATGAGGACCCCCCCGGTAGCGCCAAGCAGGTCCAGGGCGTATAGTCCCGGCCCTGTTGCCGCGGAATAGCCGGAAAGCTTCGAGAATGAGAGTACGCCAAGGGTGAAATGACAGCCCCCCAGGATGCCCGCCGCAAGGGCCAGCAAAGGGAAAATGGCGTTCAGAGGCCGCGTCACCGGCGGGCTTGCCTGAAGGTCTTGGTGAAACAAGTGCAGTAAGGCGAGAATCCCGAGCAAGAAGACACTCAGGAGGGCTTGCGTCAGAACGAACCCCTTCCAGGGGCGGGTGAGCTTCTCGGAGAACACGGTAAGAATCCCCGTTCCCAGGCTCATCCCTCCCATGAATGCGGCGATAATCAAGGCCAGTTGCCGGTAGAGGAATCCTTCGAGAATCTGAAAACCGAGCAGCAGGATCATTTCGAGCACCATTCCGGTTCCACCGATGATCAACACATTCAATCCTATCACCCTGCTGCCCCTGCGGGTGCGGCACCTGCCCAGAAGCACCATCCCCACGCTCAAAGCCCCGACAGTGATCCAGAAAAGCAGCCGTCCCACTTCGGCAAGCGCCAGCAAGGCCTCGCCGAGTCGAGGATGGATCTGACCCACTGAAACTGCCAGTCCATTGAAATAACAGGTTGGTTCAAAATCTCGATTCACTGCCATCGGGGAAGGCTGATCGAGGAGGGATTGCAGGTGCCTCAGACGGAGCGGATTCAAATAGTCGAACAGATAATACTCCCGAATAAAGTGCAGATCGAGGCCGCGCTCGGTGAGTCGCTGGATCAGAACCGCAGGGTCTGTCGTCAGGTTTTCGAGCCGATGGCTGGCACAATATCGGGCGTTTTCTCCAGGGATGACAAGCACTCCCGGAAAAACGCTGCGCAGCGTGGCCGCAACCGAGCGAAGCAACCGGGTTTGGGTGGGCCCGACCATATCGGGCGAAGAACTGATGGCAAAGGACAGGATTCCATCATGAGCCAGGATTCTTGCCAGGCGAGTGAAGGATTCGACGGTATAAAATCGGTTCATTTCGGCGTTAACCGGATCGCCAAGATGCATGATGATTACGTCATAACGGGAATCGGCAGTCCGCACAAAGCTGCTCGCATCGGCATGATAGAGCAGGACGCGCCGGTCACTGAGCGCCGCGGTGCTCGATCTCGGCAAAAATTCTTCTGCCAGTTCAATCACTTCAGGGTCAGGTTCCACATAGTCCACTCTCTTTATCCCGGGATGCTTCAAAATTTCCGGGAGGAGCCCCGCCACCCCACCACCGATGAGGAGCACCTGCCGAGGCTCACGATGCTGCAGCATGCCCACGTGGATAGCATATTCAGAAGTCTGGAGATCAGGGACCGAAAACAGGAGCAGGCCGTTGGCAAAAAGACTGAACTGGTCCAAGTCGGCAAGCAACGCCAGGTTCTGATAAGGGGTGTCGCGCACCGCCAGCAGCCCGGCCCCCCACTGCCACTGGCGGCTCCGCTGATCTAGCTCCCCAGAGTGCACCAGCGCCCCGGCAACCAGGGCCGAGCCGAGCACCACCACTCCCAGGGTTCCAGGATATCTGAAGGAAAGGCCACCCTGCCAGCCCTGCAAGAAACCCGTGAGCACCAGCACGAGCAGGGCGATGAGCAAGGCGGCATGGAAGACGTTGACATGGGGCAGCAGGACAAAATAGAAAAAAAGGCCTCCCATGGCTGCACCCATGGCTTCACCCAGATAGATCAGCAGGGGTTGCCCTGACTCCTGCCCCGACACGGCGGCGAGACCGGCCCACGAAAGCCCGAAGAGCGCTCCCGAAGTGAGACAAAAGAGGCCGGTCCCCACGAAGACTATCCCGACCATTGCAAACGGCCCGATCATTTCCCCCGTGGGTACCGCCCAGATGATTCGGGCGGCTCTGATCCACAGGACCGATACCGGCAAAAGCAGCCCGAGCAGCGCCAGCAGAAGGCTGGCATGGCGGGCCAGTCTCACGCCACAGCGCCCGCCGACCGTGCTTCCCATGGCGGTCCAGAGCAGCCAGGCAGCAAGGATCAGTCCGATCGTCAGTTCGTTGCCGTAAAAGAGCACCAGGAATTCTCTGAGAATGATGATCTGACCTGTGGCGGAGACAAACCCGCAGGCGGTTATGATGGGAAGAAAAAACAACAATTTCCCCGTTATTCTGCTCTGTTTAACCATGGCCCTTGATCTCTGTCCCCTATCACAGCAAGAAAAACCCGAGGGATGTCGACAGCAACGGTGGAAAATTCACAGCCATTGTGGCATAGAACCAGATGGATGAAAAAATCTTCTTTGTAGTCAGTAACGCAGCAGGAAAGACCAGTCAGAGGTTGCAGGAACAGCTCGATGCGGAAAACCACTCGGTTTGGACCATTCTTCGCGGGGACGAGTCTGCTGGCCCTGATGATTCCCGGGACAGCTGCCGCCACCCAAGTCCATGTGCCCTCCGAGGGGCTTTATGTCCATCAGATTGCGCACCTCTTCTTCGCCCTCTCCATGGCCATTCTGCTCTATTGGCTGCGACAACGTCAACTGGTGAGGGAACGCAGCTGGCGTCTCATCCAGCTGGCAGCGCTCTGTTTCATCATCTGGAATGTGGACGCCTTTTTGGTCCATATCCTGGATGATCGCAGCGATCTCTTTCGCGCCATCGATGCTGGTACCTGGCACGCTTCCATCGAGTTCGATCGCGAGGTCGAACTCCTCGCATTATTCTACTACTTCGGCAAGATGGATCACCTCCTGTGCGCACCGGGCATGATCCTGCTCTATTTCGGCCTCCGCAACCTGCTCCACGAAGCCCAGCGCCATCCGGAATCCCACGGGATAACAGCAATCGGGAATGAGCACCTGCCACCATCCCCTGCTCCAGACCGATCCTTGTCCTGCTCTGATCAAGGGTGACGTCATGAGCCTACCCTTATTACCTGTGTGGATAGCCGATCTTCTTGGTTCCACCCTCATGTGCTGTTTTGCACTGCTGGCGGTGCAGGTGGCCTCGCGGCTTCGCCGTACCGATCCGAACAACGTGGTCTGGACCTACCTCCTGTGGCTTTGTTACGCCCTGACCGCGTTTGCTTTGTCACGCACGGTCGGGCATATCGCCAGACGCCTGCTACTCTCGCTCGGCTGCCAGGACCTTTGGAGTTCCCTGCAACCTGTCAGCGGCGCCGTGAATTCCCTTCTGTTTGTGGTCGTAGCGTCGTTCACGCTGTTTTTCGAGCGGGTTTGGAGGATTTATCAGGAAATTCTTGCCGACAAGCGAGCCCTTCAGACAGCCCACGGCGAACTTCTCTATCTCAATCGCCATCTGGAACGGCTGGTCGAGGACAGAACCCGCGAGCTGAGCGTATCCGATCGCAAATACCACCGTATTTTTGAAACCTCCCAGGACATGATCATGGTAACGGCAGCGGATGGTCTCATCCTCGACCTGAACGAGGCCGGAACCAGGATGCTCGGGATTTCTTCGACCGCCCAAGCGGTGGGCAAGCTCCGGTTCAAGGACTTCCTTACCAACGAGACCGAATGGGACGATCTGGCGGCACGGCTGATGCGGGATGGCGCCATCAGCAACGCCGAACTCCGCCTGCAAGGGCTTGATGGACGCTTGTTCCCCGCGCTAACCAGCGCCAAGGCGGAACGGCCGGAACCGGGAGCAGACTCGGCCGGAATCCACTTCCTGGTCAAAGACATCTCGAAGCGGCAGCTCATGGAAAAGCAGCTCCTCCTGGCCGACAAACTGTCATCTATCGGCCAGTTGGCGGCCGGCATTGCCCATGAGGTGAACAACCCCCTGGGCATGATCCTTGGCTATACCCAGCTCCTCATTCGGGCAGAGAATTCGGGAACCCAACGCTATGACGATCTCCGAACGATCGAGAAACACACTCACACCTGCAAAACCATTGTTGAACGGCTGCTCAATTTTGCCCGCAGCACGCAGACCCTCAGGGAGCCCGTTAATATCCATCAGCTCATCGACGAGGTGGTGAACCTCCTGAAGCATTCCCTGGAAATGGATCAGATCGTTCTCGAAAAGGATTACGACACCCGGGTACCGTTGTTGCCGCTGGATAAGGGAAAGATGCGGCAGGTCTTCATGAACCTGCTGGTGAATGCCCGGCAGGCAATTGGCAAGCAGGGAATGATCGGGCTCGCTACACATTTTGATGCTGATCGCAAAGAAGTCATGGTGCAGGTGCAGGATAGCGGCTGCGGCATTCAACCGGAGCATCTGAACCGGATCTTCGATCCCTTTTTTACCACCAAAGCAACCGGCGACGGCACCGGTCTTGGTCTCTCGGTGAGCTACGGTGTCGTCCAGGATCATAAGGGGCAAATCTTGGTATCCAGCGCCCCCGAAAAAGGGACCACCTTTACCGTCATTCTTCCCATCCTTACTCTTGAAACGGATCAGGCATCATGAAAGAAACCCTCCTGGCCGTCGACGATGAACAAGATCTCCTGGCGCTGCTCAAAAGAACCCTCGAACCCGAGCTGGGCTGTACGGTGGAAACCGCCCTGTCGGGAAGGGCCGCCCTTGATCTCGTCCGGGAACAACCCGTTGACCTGGTGCTGGCCGATATCAAGATGCCCGACATGGATGGTCTGGAACTCCTGAAACAGTTCCGCCAGGAATACCCCTGGCTTACCGTGGTCCTGATGACCGCCTACGGCTGCATCGAACTCGCCGTGGAAGCAATCAAAGCGGGGGCCTACGATTTCATCACCAAGCCCTTCGACCATGACAACCTGGTGCTCACCCTCCGAAAGGCGCTCGAACGCAGCCACCTGCTGCGGGAAAACCTGCGGTTGCAGCGTTGTGTCCAGGACGAATCGGCGTTTCAGAATCTGGTAGGCAAAAGCCGCACCATGCAGCGGGTTTATGAAACCATCCAGATGGTGGCCAAGACCGATCTCACCGTGCTCATCACGGGTGAATCGGGCACTGGCAAGGACCTGACGGCGCGGGCCATTCATGCCCTGAGCAGCCGGGCGCGCCAACCCTTCGTGGTAGTCAACTGCCCGGCCGTCCCTGAACACATTCTCGAAAGCGAGCTCTTCGGCTACCGCAAGGGAGCCTTTACTCATGCCACCCAGAACCGGATCGGCCTCTTTCAGGAGGCTCACGGAGGCAGTATCTTTCTCGACGAAATCGGCGATATCAGCACCTCGATTCAAACCAAGCTGCTGAGAGTCCTACAGGAAAAGGAAATCAAACCCCTCGGCGATAACCGCTCGATCCATGTCGATGTGAGGGTGATCGCCTCGACCAACCGCAATCTCAAAGAAAAGATCCGACTGGGTGAGTTCCGGGAAGATCTTTATTATCGCCTCAACGTGCTGCCCATCTTGCTGCCCCCGCTGCGCGAACGCCGGGAAGACATTCCACCCCTGGTCGATCATTTCCTCTCCAAGCGATGCGCGGAACTGGGCAAACCAGCCAAAACCGTTTCCCCGGAGTTGATGAACCTCTTCCTCAAACACCCCTGGGAAGGCAATGTGCGCCAGCTGGAGAACATCATCCTGCGGGGAATCCTCTTTGCACCCCAAGAACAGATCCGGCCCGAAGATATCGGATTTGATCAGCCCCAGCCAGGCCCCCACCCTGCTCCGACCATCGACTATACGCAAAGCCCCTACCGCGAAGCCAAGGAGGAGACCCTCCGCCGGTTTCATCTTGAATACCTGGGGAAAGTGCTCGAGGCGGTGCAGGGCAATGTTACCCAGGCAGCGCTGCGGTGCGGTCTGGAGCGGCAGGGGCTACAGCAAATCATGAAGCGCTACGGCATCCGGGCGGAACCTTACCGATCCGGCGGCCAGTCTTCCTGAACACTGACTGCAGGGGGCTTTCAGAGACTTGGGAAGGCTCTCGGCAACCTGACCCCGGGCTTGCCCCCTGAAGTAACGGGCAACCACTGCCCCCGACATCCGACACCCGATATCGGCCCCGCTACTGGTTGGCCTGGAGAAAGCTGGTGAGACTTGCCGCGTCTTCCACATTGAACACCTTGGCGCCGCGGTTGATGCGCCGCATGAGCCCGCGCAGGACTTTTTTCGGCCCTATTTCCACAAAGCACCGGTGGCCATCGGCAATGAGCCGTTCGATGGATTGCTGCCAGAGCACCGGGCTGCATACCTGATCAATCAGTTTTTCGGCAGCCTGAGCGGCCCTTGCCAGCGGCAGGGCATCCACATTGTTGATCACGGGAATCTGCGGCTCCCGGAAGGTGCAGCGACGCACCACGGGTTCAAACTTCTCACGGGCCAGGTGCATACACCGGCTGTGCCAGGGACCGCTGACGTTGAGCTTCATGCATTTCTTGGCCCCGGCGTCTTCGCTCATGGCAATTGCCTGTTCCACAGGGCCGATGGGACCAGTGATGATGATCTGCTCCGGACAGTTGATATTGGCAATCTCCGCCCCGCAAAGCTCACAGATATGGCTGAGTTTATCCAGAGGAAGCTCCATGACGGCGGCCATCGTTCCCGGTTCCTTTTGCGATGCTTCGTGCATGTAAAGGCCACGCCATCGCACCAGTTCCAGAACCTCTTTGAGATCCAGAACGTCGGCCGCGTAGAGGGCGCTGTATTCCCCCAAGCTGTGACCGGCCGCCGCCACCGGATAGATCTCGTGCAGCTGCATCACGGTAAGGCAGGCCAGGTTCACCACCGTGATGGCCGGTTGTACATTTTCAGTGAGGACCAGAATTTCCTCCGGACCCTGAAAGCAGAGCCGGGCAACATCCATCTGTAGAATTTCACCGGCTTGGGCAAAAAGCTCGCGGACCTCGCTGTAGCTCTCGTAAAATTCCTGTCCCATCCCAACATACTGTGAACCTTGACCTGGGAAGAGGAAGACCCAGTCTTGCATACCCATCACTCCTTCGGGCTCTTGAACAGTCGCAGCAGACATCCCATGCCGGGATTGGGCATGCTTGTATTCGCCTCCCCAAAGCTTGTCAAGCCGAATATGGCATTACGCCGCCGCGGACTTAGGACTGTCCAGGAGCGACTGGCATGCTTTCTGATTTTCCCGAGATGGGCACGGTCTGGAAAGATGCCCGAAGCAAATATGCCCCCAGTAGCCATGAAAAATGGTTCGCCTTTTTCCCGACTATTGATAAACTTGAAGTTCACAGAAGAGGCCCATCTGGACCGGCAGGGTAAACCTGTCGCTCAGGTTCACAACCTTGGAGGGGTAGTGATGCAGAACAAAGCGTGTTTCTGGACCATAGGACTCCCGTTCGTAACTCTATTGATCTTTTTTATGATTGTAACATCGGGCTTTGCCGCAAGTTCCCCGATGAGCCTGGTGCAGTCCGGAACCGACCGGGCGCTCGAAATTCTCCGCAGTACGCAATCGGGGAGTGCCCCGAGTCTGCGCGAACGCCGCAACGAGATCCTTAAGAT
>JAPXSS010000077.1:0-16261 GCA_033812955.1 Syntrophobacteraceae bacterium
CCGGATGGACACTATCTATGACCAGCCAAACGACGATACCAGCAACGCCCATGTCTTCCAGGGGTTCGATATTGACAATGTGGTGATCCGGGATCTGCAGATCAACATGAACGGCTACAACAACTTTACCCCGCCCGGGAAGATCAGGAACTGCATGGCAATCCGCCTGGATGACGGTGGGAGCAACGTGCTGATCGAAAACCTCTTTGTCCTGAACAATCCGGGCCACAACAACGTAGTGGCGAACAATACCAGCCTGGCAAGTAAGGCAACAGGCTTGACGGTCACGAATTGTGTGATGTACGGCGGTGGCACTGGCGTCCTGGGCAACACCAAAAACCCGGATTTCAGTTTCCTCTATTCCGAATGGGCGCACACCATGATCCGCAACAACCGGCTCGAACAGCCGGAACCAACCTACACCTGGTCGGGTGGCATCGAGTTGCACAGAAGTTGGTCTCAGGCCACCGACAACATCATCAGTTATTGTGACCCGGGGGTTTGGGTGGCGAGTGGTGATCAGACCGGCGCGGTTGATCTGGAACAGGTGATCATTTCCGGTAACGTGATGAAAAACTGCGCTCGTGGGGTTGCGTTCTGGGTTGTCGGCACGATCAACAACGTGACGGTCGCCAACAACGCAATTACCCTGATGTGGCGGGGCGGGGTTGATAAGAATACCTATGGAATACACATGGTTGATCGCGGCGGGGGGAACTGGACGGACGCGAACGCTGCCGGCGGGCCGCTCTACAACATTAACATCCTCGACAACGTGATTGCCGGTGAGGACAACGACAGCCGGTATGTCGTTTTCGATGGTCATGGCATCTATGCTACCAGTGTTCACGGCCTCAACATCAAGGGCAACAAATTCGATAATCTGATGGGGGATGGGGTGCTGATCGTGGGCTCACCCTACGGCCTGTCCGATCTTGTGATCCAGGACAATTGCTTCAAAAACTGGGGCAGGGGCCATAGTGGAGTGGCTGCCGCAGCTATTCGTATCGACCTCAGTGGGGGGCCTGCCGCCTCGTGGGACACGACCGCGATAGTTCCCGATGCAGGAGCCTTCAAGCTGCGGAACGCGCTGATTACCGGCAATGTCTTCATCAAGGATGAAAACTCGACCGACAAGAGCGGTGCCGTGGTCAGTGCTTATCCCTGGGTTGTGGCCACTGACGACGATGATACTGCTGATCAGGTCAGTAATGTGATCATAAGGGGCAATATCGATCATCTGGGCGGCGTCACCAGGATCGAGCGGAAATCTTGGCGTCTGTTCAGCTCAACAACTACAGGAGAGCACCTCCGCTCTGCAATCTACCGCCTCCTCGGACTGTATCGAAGAACTCGTTGATGGGTGAGCTGTTCGCAATTCCTTAAAGGAGCGCCAGGAGTTCGGAGGGTCTGGAAAGGAGGGTTTTCGCACCGTTCGCGGTTAACTCTTCTGCCGGGCGAAACCCCCACAGGACCCCAATGGGAAACATCCCGGCAGCGGTCGCAGTGAGCATGTCGGTAGCGGTGTCGCCCAGGTATACAAAGGCTTCCACTGGAATTGTCGAGAGCCGGGCAATTTCCAGGGCTGCGGCCGGGTCCGGTTTCCTCGGGATACCCGGGCGTTCGCCAAAAACACAGTCGAAATGCCATTGGGACAGGAATCGGTCGACCATTATCCTGGTGAATTCATCTGGTTTGTTGGAGAGAACGGACATTTGGATTTGTCTCTCAGCAAGCTGGTCAAGGAGTTCCGGTATCCCTGAGTAAGGGCGGGTCTGCTCCCTCCAACGCTCGCGGTACTCTTCTTTCAGGGCGGCCAGGCAGGCAGAGGCAAGGGCTTGATCATCCCGATGGGGTTTCGGTAGCGCCCGGTGGACGAGGGCTGCCATGCCGTTTCCGACAAAATATCGATAAGGCTCCAGAGGATGGGGGGCAAAACCGAAGCGCCGGAGGACGGTGTTCATCGCATCTGCCAAGTCCTGCAGGGTATCGAGCAGAGTACCGTCAAGATCGAAGAGGACCGCTCTGAAGTTCATTAAAAGATCCGGGTTCCCTTATGAGTCGCTTCCGAATGGGCGTTCGCCGATAGTAACCGGCTTCCTGAACCCCCAGATGATGCCGGAGTTTGCTGCCATCGCCACGATGCCATCCGCCTCGATCTCCCCGAAAACCTCGACAGGGTCCGGTGCAAGGTCCTTGATTTTCCAATAGGGTGAACGAATCTCCACGGTATCGGCCGGAGGCGAAGACTCCGGCTTGCCGGGTTCACGTAGTTCCGCGATTTTCCCGGAGGTTTCCTGCCCTTCCGGAAAGGTCAGAAGCATCGTTTTTGGCTGGACATTGCCCAGCAACCAGGTGGCTCGACGCAGCCACCTGGGGTAAACAAGCGCCAGATGACGGCCGAAGTAGAACAGAACGCCTCCCGACAGGAAACATACCGTCGGGACCAGCCAGCCGACTAGAGAGGGCCGAAAACCCGGGGTGATGAACCAGTGTACCCACCCCACCAGGATGCCCACCAGGATGACGCCCCAGACGAGCAGAGCCACGCCGCTGATCAGAAAAACCGATCCTATGGCCAGACTGACGCCGGCCTCCAGCCTCAAATTACGATGAATTCGCAGACTCATACTCTACCACCCCTGATGGTCCAACACCGATGGGCGCAAATCACTCATCATTCATCGAGCTTCCTCCACCTCAAGCCATCTTCGAGGTCTGAATTTCCGTCTTTTCCCAGGTGTGGCAGCCCGGCTGCACGACCGGTGGGCACCGGGAAAAACTGCTAATAATGGCTTCTCGTCTCTCCCCAGCCCAGCCATCAACCGCGTGCGCAGGACGGCTGCATTTCACTCTTGGTGGCTTGGCGAAGGTCTTTGATGAGGATATCGAACTCCGCAGTAGTCCCAGCTCTCGGGTCGTTAAAATCGGCAACGATCACCTCATCGCGGAGTTCTTTCACCAGGAACTGCACGAGGCATTTGTTGCGCCTTTCCCGATACATCTGGCCGACTTTCAACCGTTCCTGCTTGTAGTCGCAACATGGCAGTTCGCGAACCAGTTCTTTGTCGTACGCGCCGAACAACTCCTCCGGCGGCACGGTAACCCGCACTCGATCCCCCACCTTCCTCCCGGCGAGGGCTTTTTCAACCGAAGGATACTGGACGTCAACCCCGTAAACAAAAGAACATGTCTCGCTCGGTGACTCGCCTTCCTGGCCGGTTGGTCCACTGGTGCGGACCATATATTCGATGGTCACCTTCATGCATTCTTTTACCTGCTCCATAACCTGTCACTCCTGTCTCCTGGGTGAAGCTTTCGCCGACTAGACTAACAATATTCCGGGGGATGTCAATAAAACTTGCCCTGTTCGGCCATTGGCGGTAAGGGTGAGATATAAGGTGAGAACAGTAGAAGTAGCTTTTCAAGACCGGTGGGGTGGTTCATCGTATGACGGCGGTACGGCATACTTTTCAAAACCTCTCAGAGGTGCCCGGTTTGGTGCATGGGATCTTCGGCCGTCACGGCGGAGTCAGCGAGAAGCCATACGCCAGCCTGAATGTGGCCTGGAACAATGGGGATGCTCCCGAAGCGGTGCAGGAGAATCTCCTGCGGGTGAAGCATGCCATGGCTGTGGAACGGCTGGTGACGAGCAGACAGACCCACAGCAGCACCATCCACTTAGCAGACGAAGAATGCCTGGCCCGAGCCGAGGTGCGGCCGCCAATTCTTCTCACCCCTGCGGGGGATGCTCTGATAACGGCCCAGGTTGGCGTCGGACTGCTGATCAAGATCGCGGATTGCCAGGCGATCTTGATCGCCGACCCGGTGCGCCGTGTCATTGCCAATGTTCATTGCGGTTGGCGCGGGAGCGTCGGTGAGATTCCCAGTAAGGTTGTTGCGGTGATGCGTGACCGGTTCGGTTGCCGCCCGCAGGATCTTCTCGCAGCTATCTCGCCCTCCCTCGGTCCCTGCTGTGCCGAGTTCCGGAATTATGCCGAGGAACTCCCCGACTCCTTCCGGCGGTTTCAGACCCGGCCCGCGTATTTTGATTTCTGGGCCATTAGCCGTTGGCAGCTGATCCGTGCCGGCCTGCGGCCCGACCATATCGAAGCGGCCAACCGCTGCACCGTGTGTGAAAAAGACACATTCTTCTCCTATCGGGCTGAGAAGCAGACCGGGCGGAATGCTGCCGTTCTGGCATGGCATTGATCTTTCAAGGAACGAGCCGGTGCCCAAATTCCAGGAGGATGCAGTTCTTCTCGAGCAACAGGAAGTGGCGGAACGGACCCATCGCCTGCGGCTGCGGTGCCAACGCATCGCCGCTGTGGCGCGGGCCGGTCAATTCCTCATGCTTCAGGTTCGAGGTGGCAGCGAGCCGCTCCTCAAGCGCCCTTTTTCCTTTCATCGCATTCTGCCACGGGAAGGTTGCATCGAAATCCTCTACCGCGTGTCCGGGCAAGGCACCTGGTGGCTTTCCCAGGGCCGTCCTGGAACTCGGCTGAATGCCGTTGGGCCGTTGGGCAACGGGTTCGATCTGCCTGACCGGGGGCAACGGCTGGTGGCTCTCGTGGCGGGCGGTATTGGGATTGCCCCTTTTGATCAGTTGATAACGGAGCTTATGGCGGCACCTCCTTCCGGTGGCCATGACGTACATCTGTTCTATGGGGCTCGGACGGCAGTGGAAATGGTCCCGGTGCATCCGTACGAGAGGCTTGGGGTCACGGTGCACCTCAGCACCGACGACGGGAGCCGGGGAGACGAGGGGGTCGTCACCCGGCTCTTCGAACTGGCAACCGTGGCAGACCGGCTGCGCCCGGGCCTGCTTTATGGCTGCGGCCCTCTCACCATGCAGGCACGGCTGGCAGCATGGGCTCTGGCGGCAGGCACTCCCGCCCAGCTTTCCCTCGAAGCCCTTATGGCGTGCGGAATTGGTGCCTGCCTCGGCTGTGCCCTGCCCACGCCGCACCCGGATGATCCCAGCGGCGACAATTACCTGCATGTTTGCAAGGACGGTCCCATATTTCCAGCAGGATCAATCGCATGGCACAGGCTGCAAAGGCACCAGATCTCGCCCCGGATCTTTCGGTTCGACTAGGGCCGCTGACCCTCAAAAACCCGGTCATGGTAGCTTCCGGGACCTTCGGGTACGGCGAGGAGTATACCGACTTTCTGGACCTGAAGAAGCTGGGGGCGGTGGTGGTAAAGGGAATTTCCCTCACCCCCCGGGCCGGTAACCCCCCACCGAGGTTGGTGGAAACGCCCTCCGGGCTGATCAACTCCATCGGCCTCGAGAATGTCGGGATTGAAACCTTCCTGAACGCCAAGCTGCCCTTCCTCCGCTTGCAGCAGGTGCCGGTGATTGTGAACATTTTCGGGAATTCTCTGGAAGAGTATGCCGAATTGGCGTCACGTCTTGACGGGCTGGACGGTATCGTCGCGCTTGAAATCAACATCAGCTGTCCCAACGTCAAGAAAGGGGGCATGCTCTTCGGCACCAGCCCCGAAACCGCCGCCGCGGTGGTACGAACGGTTCGCCGTGGGACAACCCTGCCTCTCATTACCAAGCTCACCCCCAACGTCACCAGGATTGCGGAAATCGCGCGAGCGGCCGCCGAGGCGGGGAGCGATATCCTCTCCTGTATCAACACGGTGGCAGCCATGGCGGTGGACGTCTTCTCCCGTCGACCTAAACTGGCCAACATCATTGGTGGGCTTTCCGGACCGGCGATCAAGCCCATTGCCCTGCGTTGCACCTATGAGGTGCTGCAGGCCGTTGCCTGTCCGGTAATTGGAATTGGCGGGATCATGAAGGCCACCGACGCCCTCGAGTTCCTGTTGCTCGGAGTGCGCGCCGTCCAGGTCGGGACGGCCAACCTGGTGAACCCTCGCGCCAGCATCGAGATCATCGAGGGAATCAAGCGGTTCCTTGAGGTCGAAGGATTGCATCGCCTCGATGATTTCATCGGGACTCTGGACACCAGTTGCGTTTTTCCCTTTGCGGAAAAGGGATGTGGGGTGAGGAGTGAGGAGTGAGGAGGGTTGGGCAGGGAGTGGGTCATGGGCCGGAGATGAATTCTTTTCCCGCCTGACGGCAGGCTGCTATGGCCTGGGGATTCCGAAGGATGGCGCCGCGTTCATCGACCTCCCGGAACGCTAGCTCCCCCACGTAGTTCACCCCCAGGGCATCATAGAAGTAGCGCATGGTAAGGATCGAGCATTCAAAGAGGCGCTTGCCGCGCGTTGCCCCGGCAAGCAGCAGAAATCCCCGGCGCAGCGGTGCCTCAACGGGATTTTTCCCTTCCTTTTTGGCTATTTCCCGCTTCATGAAGGGCGCCTGGGCCCGATCGATCAGCATTTTGAGTTGGGCGGTAACCCCATAGAAGTAAATCGGTGACGCCACCACGATGTGCCGGGCATCTTCCAGCAGAGGGTAGACCTGCTGCATGGCGTCATTCTGGATGCAGACTCCTGTCCGGTCGCAGTGTCCGCAACCCAGGCAGCCCTTGATCTCAAGATCGCGCACATAGATTCGCCGGCTTTCCCCGCCTGCTGCCTTTGCCCCCTCCAGAAACGCATCAAGCATCACGTCGGTATTGCCGCCCTTCCTGGGGGACCCGTAAATCCCAACTATCACCACCCGCTTCTCCTCTGCAACACATGCTGATTTCAGCAACTTTTCGGGTTCATCCTGCCACTGTGAGTCTTTGCGCACCACGCCCAAAGAAATGGCTCATCAGGTGAGCAACGCCGGCGCGAGCGAGTTTTGTACCTGTTCGAGCAAGAAGGGATAGACCAGGGAGGTGCCGCCGATGATATGGCCGTTGCCCAGATAATTGTTGGTTCCCCAGAAATCGCTGATCATGCCGCCGGCTTCGGTAACGAGCAGGCTGCCGGCGGCGATGTCCCAGGCTTTGAGGCCGGCTTCCCAGAAACCGTCCACCCGCCCGGCAGCCAGGTAGGCCAAATCGAGGGCTGCTGCCCCGGCCCGCCGGATGCCGCTCACTTCCAGGAAAATGCGCCTGAAAGCGTCGAGGTAGGGTTCGAGGAGGTCTCTGGTGCGATGGGGAAAACCGGTAGCGACGAGTGTTTCCTTGAGAGCGCCGGGCTGGCTGACGTGGAGTGGGTTGCCGTTAAGATAGGCCCCTTTTCCGCGTTGGGCGGAAAACAACTCCTGCCTTAACGGATCCAGCACCAATCCGAGAATCGGCGTCCGGTCCTGGCAGACAGCAATGGAAACGGCGACGAAAGGAAAGCCGTGGATAAAATTGGCCGTGCCATCGAGGGGGTCAATTACCCATGAGATTCCATCCTGCAACCCGTCGCTGGGGGTTTCTTCAGAAACGATGGCATGGTCGGGGAAGCGGTTGCGGATGCGATCCATGATCAAGGTTTCCGCTGCTTTGTCTACGGCGGTGACATAGTCGAAGGGAGCTTTAGTGTGGACGTGGGCAAAGGTAATGGTGCCCAGGTTCTGGCGAATGAGGTCGCCAGCTTCGGCAATCGCGGTACGAGCGACGGTTTCAATGGCATCCAGGCTAATTTCTCTCGACTTCACGGCAAGATCTCATTAAATAGTATGGTTGAAAGTCCTGATCTATCAATCATCAACAGGTTCACTTGTCATCCGTTTACTGAAAAAAAGTCAACTGAATATTTCAACTGGTCCGTAGATTTCAGGGTGCTCCAGGATGCGGATTGATGTTCATACCCATGTTTTCGCCCCGGAAGTCGTTCGGGATCGGCACCATTACTTTGATGGTGAACCCGCCTTCAGGGTCCTGTACGATTCCCCGCGGGCCAGGTTGGCAACTGCCGAATCGCTGGTGGAAGCCATGGCGCGCAACGCCATCGACCGGGCGGTGGTCTTTGGCTTTCCCTGGCAGCAGGAAGAACTGGCGGCGAGGCATAACGACTATGTCCTGGAAGCTGCGGCGAGGCATGCTCCGGCCTTGATCCCTTTTGCCTGCGTGCATCCGCTCATGCCCGCCAGCGGGCGGGAAGCGGAGCGATGCCTGGCGCAGGGAGCGGCGGGACTCGGCGAACTGGCCATCTACGGACCCTCTACCGCGACTCTGGCGCAGCCATGCTTCGATGAGCTGGTAGAGTGTTGCCGGGCTCACGGTGCGGTGATGCTCGTGCATGCCAATGAACCGGTCGGGCACTCTTATCCGGGCAAGGCGCCCATGGGGCTTGCCTTCTACTACGCTCTGGCCGCCCGCGCCAGCGATCTTACCCTGATTCTGGCCCACTGGGGAGGTGGCCTCGGCTTTTTCCACCTGCTCAAGAAGGAAACCTCGGAGATTCTGAGGAATGTCTATTACGATACGGCGGCCTCTCCGTTTCTCTACAAACCTGCCATCTATGCTCACATGGCAGCGATCGTGGGTGAAGAGAGAATTCTGTTCGGCAGCGATTTCCCACTAATCTTTCCCGACCGTTATTTCAAGGAAATGACGGAGGCTGGGCTTTCCTCCACGCAAATCGAGGCCATTGCGGGAGGCAACGCGGCCCGTTTGCTTCGAATCTAGGGGCCGTTAAAGAATCGCGACTTCCTTGCTGTTGCGGGGGACGCGGCTGGGACCACCAAGGCATTTGTTGACGGACCATGGTTTGCAAAAGGCTGAAATCGGGCTGAGCGGGGTTTGCCAGGGTCGGCAAGGGAGATAACCGGGGGCTGCGGCCTGTTCCCCTGTGATGCCGACCTCGGCATGATCCGATGACAATGGGAGATCGTTCATGAGTGATCCTCACAGACTGACCCTCCGACTGTTTGGTTCGCGGCTTTCCAGGCAATTGGAGCATCTCGTCGAGAGCCTGATTCAGATCGACCTGCCTGCCAACACCGTCATTTTTCACGAGGGGGACCATGGCAATCATTTCTACCTGGTGCTACAGGGCGCGGTGGAGGTGATCAAGGCTTTGGGCACGGGAGATGAGCGAATCCTGACGGTCTTTGGGCCGGGTGAGTGCTTCGGCGAAATGGCGCTCCTTGATCCAAAACACTGCCGCTCGGCGAGTGTGCGAGCGCGCACGGCGGTCAGCCTGCTGGAAATCAGACGTCAGGATTTCGATGCCATGTTGCGGATTCAACCGGCACTTGCCTATGATATGGCGAGGATGCTGAGCCAGCGATTGCGGGATACAGATAATGCCATCATCCGTGACCTGCAGGAGAAAAACCTCCAACTGGCCAAGGCTTATGATGACCTGCGGACGGCCCAGGCATTGCTCATCGAAAAGGAAAAGCTCGAGCGGGAACTGGAAGTGGCACGGGAAATCCAACGAAGTCTCCTGCCCCGATCGCTCCCGCAGTTGGCGGGCTATGACTTCGGGGCGCGGATGGAACCGGCTCGCGCCGTGGGTGGCGATTTCTATGATTTCATTGCGCTCGATTCCGGACGGTTGGGGATCGCGGTTGGCGATGTGTCCGGTAAAGGGGTGCCGGCAGCCCTGTTTATGGCAATGACCCGCAGTCTGATGCGGTCCGAAGCCCGCGCCGCGAGACTGCCCCGGGAAGTATTGCGGGGCATGAATGAACACCTGCTCGAGATGAATGATGCGGAAATGTTTGTGACGGTCCTCTACGGAATTCTGGAGATGGCAAGCGGCCGCTTTACCTACGGGCGTGCCGGGCATGAGCTGCCGGTGCTCAGTGATGGCCAGGGGCTCACGTTCACCCCCTGCTGTGGGCGGGGTGGGCCGCTGGGGGTCTTTCCCGACCCGCAAATCGATGAAAATATGGTAGAGCTGTCGCCCGGCCAGACTCTCCTGCTCTTCACTGATGGGATGACGGAAGCCTTTGACCGAAACGGGCTGCCGTTCGGGCTCAAGCGCCTCCATCAGTCGTTCGGAGCCTGCTGCCAACATTCCGCCCAGGAGATTTGTGATCGCCTGTTTGACCTGGTCATGACCCATCAATGCTTGATCCCGCAACATGACGACGTCACTCTGGTCGCGGTGCAGAGGTCGGTACCAGGGCGGTCCTGAGCGCGCTGGTTGTCGCGGAGCTGCGGAAAAATGGCTTGACGTTGTCGCCTTGGATGTGTTAGCTGAGCGTTTTCACAAGAGGATTGCTCCTTGCTCCAACCCCCATCGGGAAAGGGGCTGCACAAACCACAAGGAGGAAATGGGAAGGATGCGGAAATACGAGACGTTTTTTATCGTGGACCCGGAACTTACCGAGGAAGGCTACACCCTCGTTGGCGACAAACTCAAAGGGATTGTCGATACCAATGGGGGAAGCGTTCTCACCTATGTCTCCTGGGGCAAGAAAAAACTTGCTTATCCGGTCAAGAAGCGCCATCAGGGCCACTACATTTTGACAGAATACGCAGGCGGTCCGGAACTGGTGGCGGAACTTGAACGGAACATGCGTCTCGATGAACGGGTGCTCAAATTTATCACCGTGAAACTCGAAGACCGCTTCGACCCGGAAAAGGAGGCAGCCCGCAAGGACGCTGCCGTAGCGGTCGTTTCTGAGGACGAGGAAGACACGGAACAGGCAGACGAGCGTCTGGAAGAGCACCTGACGACGAGCGACGAACTGGTTGAGGAAGGGGATGAGCCAGCCTAAAGCCAGCCACGCCGGCATGATTTTGGAGAAGGGAGAACGAATATGGTGATAAAGCGCAAAAGACGAACGTTTCAGCGGCGCAAGGTATGTCGCTTCTGTGTGGATAGTGAACTGAAGATCGATTACAAGGATGTCAAAACCCTCCGCTATTTCATCACGGAGCGAGGCAAGATTGTGCCCCGGCGGATTTCCGGCAATTGTGCCAAGCATCAGCGCGTGTTAACCACAGCGATCAAGCGAGGGCGTCAGATAGCGCTTTTGCCCTACACAACCGTCCATACAGTGTGACGGTCTGGTGGTGGAGGGGCTTTGTCTCAGGCCCTCCACCCGATAGAAGGCTATGGGCTTGGACCCCGATTCCTCGGCACCGTGGCGGGATCGTGCGATGATGCGCGAGGTCGTCGTCAGCGTTACCGCCAGCCTGCTGCTTTTTCTTTCGGTAGTGATGATTCCTGTGCTTGGTATCATGGTGGGGACTTTTACGCCCCTGCCGACGCTGCTTGCCTGTTACCGATGGGGAAGGCCCCTGGGCTTCTGGGTTCCGGGTGGCGTAGCAATCCTGGGTTACCTGGTGCTTGCCTCTCTCAATGCGGCACAGAGTCTCCCTTATCTGCTGGTGATGCTCTTGCTTGGCTTCCTGCTGGGTTTGGGGATGCGCTGGGGCTGGTCTCTGGAATGGGCCGCAGGCATTGCGAGTGGGTTAACCTTCACGGTCGGACTCGTAGTCTTCTGGTTTTCGTACGGAGGCGGAACGGAAGCCTCCGCCTTATTTCAGCAGGATCTGCAGGATGGGGTTGGCCTGCTGCTCCAGCAATACGGAACCTCGTCCGCTGACCGACAGGTAGTAGAAGAGGCACTCCAGAAATTGTTGCCGCTGCTGGTCAAACTGCTGCCCGGGGCTGCGCTTGCCTCGACGCTCATGGCTTGCTGGCTGAACCTATTGGCAGCCAAACGCTTCTGCCGGATGCGCGAACTGTCGCTACCGGCCTGGCCGGCTTGGTCGCACTGGAAGGCACCGGAACTCCTGGTCTGGATGGTCATCGTCAGTGGTGGTTTGCTCCTGCTGCCGTACGGCTCTCTCAAGATTGCCGCCCTGAACGCCCTCATGGTGGGGGGAGTGATCTATCTTTTCCAGGGTCTGGCCATTGTCGGCTATTACTTCGGACGATGGAAGCTGCCGCCGGTTTTCCGGGCCTTCGCCTACGGGATCATCCTCCTTCAGCAGTTTTTCACGCTGGGAGCGATGCTGCTCGGCTTGTTCGATACCTGGTTCGACTTTCGGCGCCTGTCGCGAGACGCGACGGCGAACTCCTAACCCCAACCCTCTTTGCATGGATCGAGGTAGTGATCATGAAGGTAATTCTGACAGAAAACATCATGCCCTTGGGGCAGATCGGAGAAGTCGTCAACGTCGCTTCGGGTTACGCCCGCAACTACCTGCTGCCCAAGGGATTGGCTCTCGAGGCGACGGGCAAGAACGTGCGCGAACTGGAACATCGGAAGCGAATCCTGGCCCAAAAACGGGAGAAGGTCCGGCAGGAAATGCTTTCCCTGGCTGAAAAACTCAACCAGACGCAGCTGGTTTTCCAACGCAAAGTGATCGAGGAAGACAAGCTCTACGGCTCGGTGAGTGCGGCCGACATCCTGAGTGCCCTGGATGAACGGGGTTTCCAACTGGCGCGCAAGAGTGTCCAGTTGGAGCAGCCGATCAAGGTCCTGGGGGAATCTACCGTCCCGGTCCGGGTGGATGCGCAAATCATGGCTCACCTCAAGCTGGTGATTGAAAAGGAAGAATAAGGGATTGGACCGCAGCGCCGGAGAACTCCAGAAGGTGCCGCCGCAGCAGATCGAAGCGGAACAGTCACTCCTGGGGGGGATCCTGATCGAGAGCCAGGGATTGCCTGCTGCGCTGGAAGTTCTCCGGGGCGAGGAATTTTACCGGGATGCTCACCGGACCATATTTCAGGCTTTCCAGGAGCTCTTTCAGCGCAACGAACCAATCGACCTGATCACCACCACCGAGTATCTAACCGAGAAGAATCAGCTCGATAAGGTGGGAGGGGCCACCTATCTGGCTTCGCTGACGGAAATGGTTCCCTCGGCCGCCAATGTCGCGGCCTATGCCAGAATCATCCATGACAAGGCCCTGCTGCGCAAACTGATCCAGACGGCCAACGAGATCACCGCGCTATGTTATGGTGGCGGCAAGAATGTGGAAGAGATCCTGGATCAGACGGAAGCCGCGATATTTGCCGTGACCGAAAGCCGGATTCGCACCAGTTATTCGCCACTCAAGGATATCGTCAAAAAGAGCATCGAGAACATAGAACGGTTCCAGGAATATCGTGAGATGGTCACCGGGGTGGCCAGCCATTACACGGACCTGGACAAATTGACGGCGGGCTTTCAACCCTCTGACCTGATCATCATTGCGGCCCGCCCCAGTATGGGCAAGACTGCCCTGGCCCTCTGCATCGCCCGCAATGTCGCCATGGTGGGCGGCATTCCGGTTGGAGTCTTTTCATTGGAGATGAGCAAAGAGCAGTTGGCCATGCGCCTGCTCTGTGCCGAGGCGCGAGTTGATTCCCACAAGATCCGCACCGGCTTCCTGAGCCAACAGGAATGCGTTAAGATGCTCCATGCTGCCGGGAAGTTCATGGATACTCCCATGTATATCGATGACACACCGGCCATTTCGGTCCTGGAGCTGCGGGCCAAGGCCCGCCGGATGAAGGCCGACCGGGGACTCGGGCTGGTGGTTGTCGACTACCTGCAGCTCATGCAGGGGCGTCAGGGGGTGGAACGGCGCGAGCAGGAGATTTCGGACATCTCCCGGTCGCTCAAGGGGCTGGCGAAGGAGCTGAACGTGCCGGTCATTGCCCTTTCCCAGCTCAACCGCAAGGTTGAAGAGCGCAATCAGAAGCGCCCGCTCCTGAGCGACCTGCGAGAATCCGGAGCCATTGAACAGGATGCCGATGTCATTGCCTTCATCTATCGGGATGAGGTTTACAACAAGGACTCGCCCGACAAGGGCATTGCTGAAATCGAAATCAGCAAGCATCGTAACGGCCCCATCGGCCGCGTGAAACTGAAATTCATCGATACTTATACGCGCTTTGAGAACCTGGCGCTCACTGCTTGAGGCATGCAAAGATCATACTATGAAGAACTCGGATCAATACTGGGATGGTGATGTCGAGAGCCTGTCGCGGTCTGATCTGGAGGGCCTGCAGCTCGATCGTTGGCAACGCACCCTGCAACGGGTCACGGCATCTGCCTTGTATCAGAAGAAATACGCGGAGGCGGGAATTCATGCCAAAGACCTCAGGACCCTTGATGACGTCCGGAAGCTGCCTCTGACAACCAAGCAGGACCTGCGGGATCACTATCCTTACGGCTTGCTCTGTGTGCCCCGCAACCAGCTGGTGCGGCTACATGTTTCGTCGGGCACCACCGGCCAATCGATTGCCATACTCTATACCCAGGCCGACCTCGATGGCTGGGCGGAGCTTCTGGCGCGGTCCATGTACATGACGGGAGCGCGGCCCGGCGACGTCTTTCAGAACCTCTCCGGCTATGGGCTCTTTACCGGTGGTCTGGGCTTCCAGTATGGTGCCGAACGACTGGGACTGCTGGCCATTCCGTCAGGGTCCGGCAACAGCAAGCGGCAGCTCCAGTTGATGCAGGATTTCGCAACCAACGTGATCCACATCATTCCCAGCTACGCTCTGCGCCTGATGGATGTGATTACGGAACTCGGGATCGATGCCAGGAAGGACTTGCAACTGCGACTGGCCTACCTGGGGGCAGAACCCTATTCCGAAGAGGTGCGGCGGCGGGTTGAGGAGTTTTACGGGATTCGGGTTTTCAACAGTTACGGGCTCTCCGAGATGAACGGGCCGGGAGTGGCCTTCGAGTGTTTGAACCAGGCTGGCATGCATGTCTGGGAGGACGCCTACTACGTTGAAATAATCGACCCGGAGACCTTGGTGCCGGTGCCCGATGGGGTTTTCGGGGAACTGGTGCTGACCAGTCTCATGCGGGAAGGAATGCCGATCATCCGCTATCGGACCCGCGATATCACCCGGATCATCCCCGGGGAGTGTCCGTGCGGGCGGGTGCACAAGCGCATCGATCGCATTCAGGGCCGTTCGGACGATATGTTCATCATCAAGGGCGTGAATATCTTTCCCCTGCAGGTCGAACAGATCCTGATGAACATCCCCGAGATAGGAAACAACTATGTCATTGTTTTGCAGCGCCAGCACAACGTCGATGACATGGTCGTGCGCGTTGAAATGACCGATCGAGCCTTCGTGGAAGACATGCGCCAGCTGCAGCGTCTGAAGGAGAAAATCACCTACGATCTCAAAAGCGAACTACAGATTACCCCGCATGTTGAACTGGTTGAACCCAAAGCTTTACCTTCCTCCGAAGGGAAAGCCAAAAGGCTGATCGACCAGCGTCACCTCTAACACGAGGATTGCCCATCAAAAGAGTTCACGGCCATGTGGCCGGACTGAAAAGCAGCATTCGCCAGCGGATCGAACGGCTTTACCGCCGCAAGATCCCCTCGTACCAGGTGGTGTCTCCTGAGGTGGCGCGCGATCTGGCGCGGTTATCCTTTGAGTGCGGGCGCCAGGTGGGCCTCCTGCTGGCGCGTGACGGCTCGGTGGAGGCTGTGCTGGTTGGTGGGCCCCGCTCCCTTTTCATTCCAGACCTGCCCAAAAGCCGGGGTGGACGTTGGCGTTTGAGAGGGCTGCGGCTGGTGCACACCCATCTCCAGGAAGAACCTCTTTCTCAGGAAGATCTCATGGACCTGGTATTCCTGAGGCTGGATTGCCTGGCAGCGATTCGAGTCGATCCTCATGGGGGCGCTACCCAGCTGGAGGTTGCGCACATTCTCCCCGCAAACGACCGGGATCAGCCAGGCTGGCACATCCTCCCACCCACCCCCTGCTATGATCCCTACCTGGACTTCCCATCTCTGGTGCAGGCGATCGAGGATGAACTGGAGCGCAATCGCCTGGCTATCCCGGCGGCGAGCCCGGAGGATCGGGCGATTCTCGTCAGTGTCACCACGGCCGATCGGGAGACCGCCGGGAATTCCATGGCGGAACTGATCGAATTGGCGCTCACCAGCGGGATCGTGGCGGTGGATACCATCATCCAGCGGCAGCGGCAGATCAACTCCAAGTACCTGATCGGCAAAGGCAAACTCGGGGAGATCGTGCTGCGGGCATTGCAGTGCGGGGTTGACCTGCTGATCTTCGATCAGGACCTCAACCCTTCGCAGGTGCGCTCTCTCACCGATACTACGGAACTGCGCGTGATCGATCGCACCCAGCTGATCCTCGATATCTTCGCCCGACGGGCGCAGAGTCGTGAAGGGAAAATCCAGGTGGAAATGGCGCAGCTGAAGTATTTGCTGCCTCGGCTGGGCGTGAAGGACGATGCCCTCTCCCGGCTCACCGGGGGCATTGGGACGCGGGGTCCGGGAGAAACCACCCTGGAAATCAACCGACGACGAATCAAAGACCGCATCACTCATCTGGAAAGCCAGTTGAAGCTGGTCCGGGAGGGGCGCGCACAGCGCCGTTCGCAACGCATGCGCAAGCGGATGCCGGTCATTTCCATTGTTGGTTACACCAACGCCGGCAAATCAACGCTCCTGAATACCCTCAC
>JAPXSS010000078.1:0-16215 GCA_033812955.1 Syntrophobacteraceae bacterium
CATGGATCAAAAGCCATCACAGCCCTCCTTGCATCTCTAAATGCCAGCTCGGATTTACTAATTAAATCCGCAGCATGAAGGAAAATCTTGGCAAAAAAACAAGAAACTCAGGATTAGTATCACAGGGTGGTCGTGGAAGTGGCGGTTCCGTCTGAATTGCCCCTCATCCACGCCGATCCGCGTTCTATGGAAGAGCTTCTTACCAATCTCATCAGCAATGCCATCCACTATTCACCCGACGGCGGTAAGGTGACGGTAACGGTGCTTTCTCATGGCGACTACCTCGAAGTGCTGGTGCAGGACGGTGGGGTCGGGATCGAGGCTGAAGAACTGCCGAAGATTTTCGACAAATTCTATCGAGTGAAACACCCGAAAACGAGGCAGGTGGATGGGACGGGCTTGGGGCTGGCCATTGTAAAGGGAATTGTCGAGTCTCACCGGGGTTCCATCGAAGTCGAGAGTGAGCCCGGCGTGGGCACCACCTTTCGTGTGCTGCTGCCGGCCGTGCAGTGAGGAGCTGTCCAAAGCGACTTGCACTCCTTTCATCTCCTCTTTCGGACTGTCAAGAACCGGAAGGGCACGCGGAACTGATTTCATGGTTGCGATGATCCAGGTGGCATAAGAGTCGGTCTCGAAAAGTTGTGAGTTGCTGGTTGCGAGTTGTCCGTCGTGCAAAGGGCTGCGCCCGCTGTGGGCAAGTCCTGTTTTAGTGGGAATGAGTCCGGAGACCTTTGCAGGAGGCTTCAGGGGTTACCGTTTGGAGGGATACCGTATGAACATGTCCGAGAAACTGGCCGCGGGGGAGTTCCTGATTTTGGCCGAGATGGAGCCGCCCAAAGGCGTCGAGGTTTCTGCCGTCCTGGCTCATGCGATGCGGATGAAGGGCAGGGTGGATGCTTTTGTCGTGCCGGAAATGAGCAATGCCGTGATGCGGATGAGCTCGCTCGGCGGGTGTGCTCTGCTGCAGCAAAAGGGTCTCCCCACAGTCCTGCAGGTTTGCTGCCGCGACCGGAACCGACTGGCTTTGCAAGCCGACTTGCTGGCAGCGGGTGCCTTGGGCGTCGCCAATGTCATGGCAGTCACCGGAGTAGATCCCAGTTATGGCGATCATCACCGGGCGCGCGCGGTGTATGATATCGACCTGCTGCAGCTGCTGGAAGGGATCCAGAAGCTTCAGTCGGGCCGGGATATGGCTGGAGTCGAACTGCAGGGGGCGGTTAGCTTCTGTGTCGGGTCCACGGTCAATACCGGCGCCAGTGGTGGCGCGCTGGATCTGGAATTGGAGGAGCTTGACCGAAAAATGGCGGTCGGCGCGCGTTTCTTCATCACCCAACCGGTTTTCGATCTTCAGGGTTTTGCCAGGTTCATGACCAAGGTGAAAGGGCGTGGGGTCAGCATCGTCCCCACCGTGCTCCTGCTCAAATCGGCCGGCATGGCCCGCTACATCGATCAGCATCTGGATCAGGTGCATGTCCCCGGAAACCTCATCCGGCGCCTTCAACAGGCGCCCGACAAAGTCCGAGAGTGTGTCCTGGTGGCCCGTGAGCTGGTGTCTGCACTGAGAGCAACCGGCGCCAGCGGCGTCCTCATCTCCACCATTGGCTGGGAGGACAAGCTTCCCGCTATTCTGGAGGGTTAAGCGACATGGAAAGGGTGAACGAGAGGGAAGTCGGGGCGGTGATGGTCGTGGGTGGTGGCGTGGCCGGCGTGCAGGCTGCTCTCGACTTGGCCAATTCGGGCTTCTACGTCTATCTGGTGGAACGTTCGCCGGCTATCGGTGGTGTCATGGCCCAGTTGGACAAGACCTTTCCTACCAACGACTGTTCCATGTGCATCCTGTCGCCGAAACTGGTCGAGTGCGGGCGCCACCTCAATATCCAAATGATCACCATGGCGGAGCTGGAAGGGCTGGAAGGGGAAGTCGGGCGCTTCCTCGCCACGGTGAGGGAGCATCCGCGCTATGTGGACGTCGATAAGTGCATTGCTTGTGGCATTTGCGCCGAGAAATGTCCGCGGAAGGTAGCGGATGCCTTCAATGAAGGCTTGAACCGGCGCAAAGCGATCTATGTCCAGTATCCCCAGGCCGTGCCGCTCAAGTACGCCATTGATGAAGCGCACTGCATCTATTTCGAGAAGCAGAGATGCCGGGCCTGTGAAAAGTGTTGTCCTGCCGGCGCTGTTGATCTCACGCAGCAGCCGAAGTTTCACCGGCTCGAGGTGGGGGCGGTGATCCTGGCGCCGGGCTTCCGGACCGTGGATCCTTCGGCCTACAGTTACGGGTACGGGAGCTGTCCCAATGTGGTTACCAGCAAGGAGTTCGAGCGTCTGCTGAGTGCCTCGGGACCTATGCTGGGGCATCTGGTGCGTCCTTCGGACGGGATCGAACCAAAGAGGATCGCCTGGCTGCAATGTGTCGGTTCACGGGATATCCAGCATGGTGGGCACAGCTACTGTTCCGATGTCTGCTGCATGTTTGCCGTCAAGGAGGCCATCTGTGCCCGCGAGCACAGCAGCGGGCCGATTGAAACCGCCGTCTTTTTCATGGATATGCGCACCCACGGCAAAGACTTCGAGAAATACTTCCTGCGAGCCCGCGATGAGTATGGCGTGCGGTTTGTTCGTTCTCGCATCCACACCGTCGACCCGATTCCCGGTAACGGCAACCTTGGCATCAGGTATGTCACCGAGGATGGGGTGATGGTCGAGGAGAGTTTTGACCTGGTGGTCCTGTCCGTCGGGATGGAAGTGGGGTGGGAAACGGTGGCCCTGGCCCAAAGGCTGGGGATCGAGCTCAATGCCCACAACTTCGCTCGTACTGAGACGGCGACCCCGGTCTCGGGCTCCCGTCCGGGGGTCTACGTGTGCGGCCTTTTTCAGGGACCGAAAGATATTCCATATGCGGTGATGGAGGCCAGTGCGGCTGCATGCGGGGCGGCGCGGGACCTCACCGCGGCACGGGGCAGCCGGATCCGGGAACTGTTCTTGCCGCCGGCTCGGGACGTTTCCGGGGAAGCCCCCCGCGTCGGCGTCTTTGTCTGCCACTGTGGCATCAATATCGGTTCCGTGGTCGATGTCAGCGAGGTCGTCGCCTACGCGGCCGGGTTGCCGCACGTGGTATTTGTTACCGAGAACCTCTTCAGTTGTTCTCAGGATACTCAGGAACGGATCAAACACGTCATCCAGGAAGAGCGGCTCAACCGGGTGGTTGTTGCCGCCTGTTCGCCGCGAACCCATGAAGCGCTCTTTCGAGAGACCTTGATTGCCTGTGGCGTGAATAAGTATCTGTTTGAAATGGCGAACATCCGTGACCAGGATTCCTGGGTGCATCAGCAGGAGCCGGAACGGGCGACACAGAAGGCCAAAGAGCTGGTGAGGATGGCGGTGGCCAGAGCGGTGCGGCTCGAACCACTCGAGGAGCGGCCGCTGGCGATCCGGCAGCGCGGTTTGGTGATCGGCGGCGGGCTTGCCGGCCTCAATGCGGCTCTCAGTCTGGCGGAGCAGGGGTTCGAGACCATCATCATCGAAAAGGAAAAGGAGCTGGGGGGAATGGCTCGCTTTCTCCGGCATACCATCGAGGGCATGGACGTCCCGGCCTATCTCGAACTGCTGGTGGAGGCAGTCTCGGGACATGAAAAGATACAGATATTGACCGAAGCCCTGGTGGTTGGGTTCAGCGGCTACAAGGGCAATTTCAGCACGGAAGTGCTGGTGGGTCCCGGGATGTACCAGCGCCGGATCGAACACGGGGTTGCGATTGTGGCCACCGGTGCCAGGGAGTATCAGCCCAGGGAATTCCACTACGGAGACGATCACCGTATCATGACGCAGCTCGAACTCGAACGGTTCATGGCTTTCCGGGCGCATGAGGTGAGTCGGTGGCAGCGGGTGGTGATGATCCAGTGTGTCGGTTCGCGCAACGCCGAGAATCCCAACTGCAGCCGCATCTGCTGCCAGACGGCAGTGAAAAACGCGCTGCTGCTCAAAGAGCGGAATCCGTGCCTGGAGATTCTGGTCCTCTATCGCGATATGAGGACTTACGGACTACTGGAGGATTACTATACGACGGCCAGGAGTGAGGGGATCCTGTTCTACCGCTATGAGGCCGAGCATCCGCCCGAAGTCCGCCTTGATGGAGACGATCTGAAGCTCGGCTTTGTGGACCATGTCCTGGGCCGTCCCGTCGCGGTCAAAGCGGATGCGGTGGTATTGAGTGCCGCGACGGTGGCTGAAAATGCCGAGGAGTTGGCCTCCTTTTTGAAAGTTCCCCGCAACGCGGAAGGGTTCTTCCTCGAGGCGCACGCCAAACTCCGCCCGGTCGATTTTGCCTCCGAGGGCCTTTACCTTTGCGGCATGGCTCATGGGCCGAAGCTCATTCGTGAGAGCGTAGCGCAGGCCATGGCCGCCGCTTCCCGCGCAGGTTCCTTCCTGGCGTCCCGGCAGCAGACCATCGGCGGAGTAGTGGCGCGGGTCGAGCCAAGTCTCTGCACGGCGTGTCTGGTCTGCGTGCGGCGCTGTCCTTATGGCGTGCCCCGCATCAATGAAAACGAGGTCTCGGAGATCAACGAGGCATTGTGCCAGGGATGCGGGATTTGTGCCTCAGAGTGTCCCGCCAGGGCGATCCAGCTGGCCCATTATTCGGACGACCAAATCATGGCCAATATCGATGCCTTGTTCGAGCGAGAGGAGATGGCCGTATGATCATGGCAAAGGCGAAACCGATTGCGGAAATCATCGGCTGCCTCGAGAGCTTCAAGAAAATCCTGGTGGTCGGCTGTAACGGATGCGTGGCGGTGTGTGAAGCCGGAGGTCTGAAGGAAGTTCAGATCCTGGCGGCGGCTTTGCGGATCCATTTTTCCCAGCAGGGCAAACGTCTTGCCGTCGATGAAATCAGTCTGACCCGCCAGTGTGACAAGGAATATCTCGAGGACCTCAAGGACCAGCTGGACGCTTACGACGCGGTCGTGTCCCTGGCATGCGGGGCCGGCGTTCAGTTCCTGGCCGAGAGGTACCCGGACAAACCGATCTTCCCGGGCGTTGATACCTGCTTTCTGGGGGTGACCGAAGAGCAGGGGCTCTGGAGCGAGCGGTGCCAGGCCTGCGGCCAATGCGTGCTCGCAAGTACCGGCGGCATCTGCCCCATCACCCGCTGTGCCAAACGGATGCTCAATGGCCCGTGCGGCGGTTCGGAAAACGGGAAGTGCGAAATCAGCGTTCTGGTGGGCAGAGACCTTCCCTGCGGCTGGCACATGATCTACCAGCGGCTGAAGCAACTGGGGCAACTGGAGCGGTTCCGAACCCCTGCGGAAGACAAGGACTGGACTGCCAGCCGTGATGGGGGACCACGTGAAATCATCAGAGAGGATGTCAGACCATGACGGCGAAGACTCCGAGCAATCTCGAAAAAGTGTTGGCTGCAGGGCATCTTGCCGTCACATCGGAATGCGGTCCGCCCCGCAACGGGCAGGCGGGTGTGGTACCAAAGAAGGCGGAGCTCATCCGGGACTACGTGGATTCCGTCAACATCACCGACAACCAAACGGCGGTGGTGCGTCAGTGCAGCCTGGCAGCCTGTATCCGGCTGAAGCTGATGGGAATCGACCCGGTCCTGCAGATGGTGACGCGGGACCGCAACCGCATTGCGATTCAGAGCGATCTGCTGGGGGCGACCTCGTTTGACATCCACAATATTCTGTGCCTCACCGGCGATCATCAGCGCTTCGGCGACCACCCCAACAGTGTCAATGTGTTCGACATGGATTCCACCAGGCTGATTCAGACGGTGCGGATGATGCGGGATGAGGGCCGGCTGCTGGGGGGGTACCAGATGGTGGAAGGCCGCCCGCAGATGTTCATCGGCGCGGCGGAAAATCCTTTTGCCGATCCGTTTGAAATCCGGGTGCTGCGGCTGGCCAAGAAGGTGGCGGCGGGTGCTCAATTCATCCAGACCCAGTGCATCTACAATATGGAGAAGTTCAAGCTCTGGATGAAGGGAGTCCGAGACATGGGACTCCATGAGGAGGTGGCTATCCTGGCGGGAGTGACGCCGATGAAAAACGTCGGTATGGCTAGATACATGAAGAATCGGGTGCCGGGTATCGACGTTCCTGACGCCATCGTGAAACGCCTGGCCGGGGTGCCCAAGGAAAAGCAGGCGGAGGAGGGGATCAACATCTGCCTCGAACAGATCGAGGAATTGCGACGGGAGGAGGGTATCCGCGGCTTTCATATCATGGCAATCGAATGGGAGGAAAGGGTGCCCGAGATCGTTTCACGGGCCGGTCTTTATCCGCGGCCGAAAATGGACTGAGATAGACTCCGGGAGGTATGGGGATGGGTAAGTATGTTCTGATTGTAGACGACGATCCGGATATGGTGGAAACGGTTGGCATGATGCTCGAAAGCAAAGGTTTCGAAGTGGGGAAGGCCTACGACGGGGTCGAGGGGGAGGCTTCGATTCGACAACGGCGGCCTGACTTGGTGGTGCTCGACGTCATGATGCCGCGCAAGAATGGCTATGTGCTCTGCGCCGAACTGAAGAAAGACAAAGCCACCCGCGACATCCCGGTCATCCTCCTGACCGCCGTGGGGGAGGCGGTGCCGACCACGACCTACTCGCACGCTGACGGGATGGCCACCGAAGCCGATGATTACATTCCCAAGCCCGTTGAGAGCGAGGTCCTGGTGGAGGCCATCCAGAGGTTATTCACCTAGAAGAGAGTGCTGTGAGTCCTGGGTGCCGACTAAAACAGCCCACCCTTTGCACCAAAGCCGCATGATTCTCTTTCAGAGGTCACTAAAGAAGCGGGCCGGGTACTGATGGCTAGAATAAGACTGGGTGGAATCAAGGCGTTCGAAAGGCAGGCGTACCTCACCTCAGCATGCCGAAACGGAGCAGGCGTGCTGCGAGATATCTGTTCGCGCCTTGCCGCCGAACGGATCAACCTCAGCCTGCTGACCCATATCGCGGCCAATGGGGGCTGCTGGTCGATCACCGCTGCGGGTACCGGGGATGCTGACGGCTTCTCGATCTATATCCATTGGAAAGAGACTCATGGTGAGTGCACGGTGGGAAAACTGCTGCAGAATGTCAGCATGATTTCCGTTTTTCCCTATCACCAACGGCTTGACGTGATCGGTTCCCTGCTGAGCACGGTGGCCGGGAAGGGCATCAGACCGTATGGTCTTGCCAGTTCCCCCTCAGCCGTGACGGTACTCATGTCTGCTGATGATTTTGAGTCGGCCGTGGACGGTCTGTTTGATGTTTTTGAGTTTCCCACCTATTCTTCGCCGTTGGACTGGCACGCTGCGTACCGCGACCAGGAAAAACTGCTCAGCGAGATCATCTGCTCATATGAGGAGGCGCTGATCAAGGTCTATGACGTCACGAGCCATAACGAACTCGATCTCTGGAAGATCACCCTGCCCTTCTCACGCCTGGAAGATTTTGGCGAATTGCTGCTGGCGCTCCATCATTCGGAGATGCGGATGCCCTTTCTGGTTTCCAAGACGTTGCCGGAGGAGACAGGTCTGTGCTTTGCTTTTTGTGTGGCCACTGGTGGTCGTGTTCGAGTGAAGGAGCTGCTTGAGCGGAGGATGCCCGATCCTGAATGCTGCCTGTCGGGTCCGGTATCGGTTTTCTTCCTTCATGGTCCCCATTTTGGCGATCGTTACGGCATTGCCAGTACGTTAGTGAGATGTCTGGACAACGCTAAGATTGGCCCCTTGGCGGTGAGTTGTGCCGTGTCGTCCATGTCGGTGGTGGTTGACGACCGTGACTCGCAGCGTATCATGGGGGCGCTGCGGTCGAGCTTTCTTATCCCGGGGCGGGAGCGGTAAGGCCGTGGGAAAAAATGATTGTGTTCTCCAGGCCAATCACTTATTTTCTCCGCTGTTCCACGGGGCAGCGGTATTCGCCTTGCCAGCCCCTTTGAAGCTTCCTCTCATGCTAGTATCCCGAACCGATGAATTCTTGGTGTGATCAGCTCCTTTCCACGTATCCGCCTGATCCGACGCCGGAAGGCTCCTCGCGAGTCGTCGGTGGAGTTATGCGCATAATCTGTTAACCACCTTTCAGGGTAGAACAATCATGGAAACGAACGCAAGCAGTTCCATAGGCTCAGTCATGGTAGTCGGTGGCGGAGTTGCCGGCATCCAGGCGGCGCTTGATCTTGCCAATTCCGGCTTTTTCGTTCATCTGGTGGAGAAATCGTCAGCCATTGGCGGGGTCATGTCGCAACTGGACAAGACTTTCCCCACCAACGATTGCTCCATGTGCATCATTTCGCCGAAACTGGTCGAGTGTGCCAGCCATCCGAACATTGAACTGCTCACGCTGAGTGAGCTCCAGGCTTTGGATGGTGAGGTGGGGCGATTCAAGGCAACCGTCTTGCAGCATCCCCGCTTCATCGACCCGGAGAAATGCACGGGTTGCGGGGAATGTGCGACCGTCTGTCCCATTCAGCTGAAAAATGAATTCGATGAAGGCCTTTCCTCCCGCAAGGCCACCTACAAGCGCTATCCTCAGGCGGTGCCCGGAACGTATGCCATCGACAAGAAAGGCACCAGCCCGTGCAAGACCACTTGCCCGGCCCATATCAGTGTCCAGGGCTACATTGCCCTTGTCGCTCAGGGTAAATACCGGGAAGCACTGCAGCTGATCAAGGAGGAAAACCCGCTCCCGGCAATCTGCGGCCGGGTCTGCCACCATCCCTGTGAATCCAAGTGCTCTCGCGGGCAGGTGGATGAACCCGTTGCCATCGATTTCATCAAGCGGTTCGTCGCCGATCTCGACCTCCGTGCCGAGACCCGTTATGTGCCTGAAATCAAGGTGAGCCATGATGAAAGGGTGGCCGTCATTGGGTCGGGCCCGGCCGGGCTTTCATGTGCCTACTATCTGGCGGTTGCAGGCTACCGGGTGACCGTTTTCGAGAAGTTGCCGGTCCTGGGAGGGATGCTGACGGTGGGCATCCCCTCGTATCGGCTGGCGCGGGATATCATCGAAGCGGAAATCCAGGTCATCCGTGACCTGGGGGTCGAATTTCGAACCGGGGTGGATCTGGGCAGGGACCTCACCATCGCACAGTTGCGCGAGCAGGGCTACAAGGCTTTCTTCTTTGCCATCGGAGCCCATGAATCCAAGGTGCTCGGGGTAGAGGGCGAGAATCTCGAAGGGGTCTATCCGGGCACGGACTTTCTGCGCCGGGTCAACCTTGGGGACTTTGTCACCCTGGGCGATCGAGTGGCCGTGATCGGCGGCGGCAACGTTGCCATGGACGCCGTACGCAGTGCGAGGAGGCTCGGGGTGACCAGGCCCTTTATCGTCTATCGGCGCAGCCTTCGGGAAATGCCGGCCAATGAGGAAGAGATCGAAGAATGCCGCGAAGAAGGCATCGAGATTATGACCCTCACCACCCCTGTGCGGATCGTCGGCGAGAACGGCCGGGTCAAAGCGATCGAATGCGTCCGCATGGAACTGGGGGAACCCGACGAGAGCGGCCGGCGACGACCCGTCAAGATACCGGGATCGGAATTCGTCATCGAGGTCGACGCCGTGATTCCGGCCCTGGGCCAGGAATGCGACTGGGCCTGTCTGACTCCCGAATGTGCCTGTACCCTCAGTGACCGCCGGACCATGCGGGTCGATCCTCTGACCTTACAGAGCGACGATCCGGATATCTTCGCCGGGGGCGATGCCGTAACCGGGCCAAGGACGGTTATCGAAGCCATTGCGGCAGGGAAGCAGGCGGCCATTTCCATCGACCGCTTCGTGCAGGGGACGGACCTCAGGGAAGGGCGTGAAAGAGAATGGCTGGCGGTTCAAGATGTTTGCACCGAGGGCTACGATCGGATTCCGCGCGAACAGATGCGGCGTCTCGATCCGGCTGAACGCGTGAAGGGATTCGATGAGGTACAGCTCGGTTTCACCGAGGACCAGGTGTTGACCGAGGCGGCACGCTGCCTGGCCTGCGGAATCTGCTCCGAATGCTACCAGTGTGTAGCCGCGTGCAAGGCCAACGCCGTGGTCCATGACGAGCAGGGAGTCATCCGCACCATCGAGGTGGGCTCGGTGATCCTGGCTCCGGGAGCCCAAATATACGATCCTTCCACGGTGGACACCAACCTCTATGGGAAGCATCCCAATGTGGTGACGAGCCTGGAATTCGAGCGCATTCTCAGTGCTTCCGGGCCCTATATGGGGCATCTGGTGAGGCCTTCCGACCGGCGGGAACCAAAGAGCATTGCCTGGCTGCAGTGTGTCGGATCGCGTAACGTCAATCACTGCGATAATGGCTACTGCTCCGGTGTCTGCTGCATGTATGCCGTCAAAGAAGCGATTGTGGCCAAGGAACACAGTGCCCGGCCGCTCGACACCGCGCTCTTTTTTATGGACATGCGGACCTACGGCAAGGATTTCGAGAAGTATTACAACCGTGCCAAAGACGAACACGGGGTGCGTTTTGTGCGCTCACGCATCCATACCATCGAGCCAGCCGACGACGGTGGCCTGGCCATCACCTATGTGACCGAAGACGGGATCATCAGGGAAGAGCAGTTCGATATGGTGGTGCTTTCGGTGGGGATGGAGGTCAGTCAGGCCACGGTCGAGATGGCGGAAAGACTGGGGGTGGCGTTGAATCACTACCGGTTTGCGGTCACCGACGGCTTTACCCCGGTCAGCACCTCCCGGCCCGGGGTCTATGCCTGTGGCCTGTTCCAGGGGCCCAAGGACATCCCGTTCTCGGTGACGGAAGCCAGCGCTGCCGCCTGTGCATCAGCTGTCGACCTGGCCGGGGCGCGGGGCACCCGCGTGCAGGTGCGCCAGTTGCCGCCCGAGCAACCGGACCTGGCAGAGGCAGCTCCCCGCATCGGGGTGTTTGTCTGCAACTGCGGCATCAACATCGGCTCGGTGGTCAACGTCGGCGAAGTCAGGGCCTATGCGGCCACGCTGCCCCAGGTAGTGTTCGTTGACGACAATCTCTTTACCTGCTCCCAGGATACCCAGGAGAAGATCCGGCAGATCATCTCCGAACAGAAGCTGAACCGGGTGGTGGTGGCGGCTTGCTCGCCTCGCACCCATGAACAGCTCTTCCAGGATACCCTCAAGGCTTGCGGTCTCAATAAGTATCTTTTCGAGATGGCCAACATTCGCGATCAGGATTCCTGGGTTCATCAGAAGGATCCGGTTAAAGCCACGGAAAAGGCCAAGGACCTGGTGCGGATGGCGGTGGCACGAGCGGCGTTGCTGAAACCGCTGGTGGAGCGGCCCCTTGAGATCAAACAGCGGGGACTGGTGATCGGCGGCGGGCTCGCCGGCCTCAATGCCGCCCTCAGCCTCGCCAGGCAGGGTTTTGAAACGGTTCTGGTGGAGCAGGAAAAAGAACTGGGCGGGGTCGCGCGCCGTATCAACCAGACGATCGAGGGGCTGGATGTTCAGCAGTACCTCAAGGATCTCCTCGAGGAGGCCCGGAACGACCGCCGGATCGAACTCCTGACCGAGGCCAAAGTCGTTGGGTTCAGCGGCTACAAAGGCAACTTCGTCAGCCAGGTACAGATTGGCGCCAATGGCGACCGCCAACAGATCGAGCACGGCGTGGTGATCGTGGCCACCGGCGCCAGGGAATATCAACCGAAGGAGTTCGGCTACGCTGCCGGCAGCAACATCATGACCCAACTCGAGCTGGATGAACTCATTCGCGACAGCTCAAGCACGGTGGCACAATGGAAGCGGGTCTTCATGATCCAGTGCGTGGGTTCGCGGAACGATGAGAATCCCAATTGCAGCCGAATCTGCTGTCAGGGGGCGGTGAAGCATGCCCTCGAGCTCAAGGACCTGAATCCGGATATGGATGTCATCATCCTCTATCGGGATATGCGGACCTATGGACTGCTGGAGGATTTTTACACTGAGGCGCGCGGCAAGGGGGTGCTCTTCTCGCGCTTTTCCCGGAACGAACCGCCGGAGGTGACCGCCGCCGGTGACGGCTTGGAGGTCTCTTTTGTGGATCATGTCCTCCAGCGGCCAATAAGGATGACGGGTGACGCCGTGATTCTCGGTGCGGCCACGGTAGCCGCCGATACCCACGAGCTGGCTACTCTGCTGAAAGTACCCCGCAACGTGGATGGCTTCTTCATCGAGGCCCACGCCAAGCTGCGCCCGGTGGATTTCTCGTCGGAGGGGATTTATCTCTGCGGCATGGCCCACGGCCCGAAGCTCATCAGCGAGAGCATTGCCCAGGCGCTGGCGGCTGCTTCCCGGGCCGGCTCTTTTCTGGCGGCCACCGACCAGACCATCGGTGGGGTGGTGGCGCAGGTAGATCCAACCCACTGCGCCGCATGCCTGGTGTGCGTCATGAGCTGTCCTTATGGCGTTCCGCGAATCAATGAGGACAATGTTTCCGAGATCAACGAAGCGCTCTGCCAGGGTTGTGGCGTCTGTGTCTCGGAGTGCCCGGCGGGAACCATTCACCTGGCCCATTATGAGGACGACCAGATCATGATCAAAGTCGAGACCCTATTGGAAGGAGTGATGTGATGGCAGATTTCGAACCGGTGATCGTGGCCTTCTGCTGCACGTATTGAGCGTATTCGGCAGCGGACCTGGCAGGTTCCATGAGATTGGGTTATCCGGCGAATGTCCGGATTGTGAAAGTGCCCTGTACGGGACGGGTGGCGGAGATTCACCTGTTGAAAACTCTTGAACTGGGAGCGGACGGCGTGCTCGTGGCAGGGTGCCTGGAAGGGGACTGCCATTACCAGAGTGGCAATTTGCGAGCGAAGAAGCGCGTGGCGCATGTGCAGCAGATTCTGACAAGCATTGGCTTTGAGCCGGCCCGGGTTGCCATGTACAACCTCTCTGCGGGTGAAGGCCCAAGGTTTGCCGAGATTGTCCGGGAGATGACGGAAAAGATAAAGGAACTGGGACCCAGCCCCCTCAGAGCGGCAGGGGCCGGAAAGGAGCAAGCCGCATGATCATGGCCAAATCGAAACCAATCGAAGAAATCATCAAGGAGGTGAAAAATTTCCGCAAGATCCTTATTGCCGGGTGTGATGGTTGCGTGACCGTATGCGAAGCCGGAGGCCTCAAGGAAGTGCAAATCCTTGCCTCGGCGTTACGCATCTTCTTCAAACAGCAGGGAACGGACATGGCTATCGATGAGATCAGTCTGACCCGCCAGTGCGATCGGCCCTACGTGACCCAGTTGGACGACAAGGTCGACCAATACGACGCGGTGGTCTCCCTGGCGTGCGGCGCGGGCGTGCAGTTTCTGGCCGAAACCTACAAGCACAAAGTCATCCTGCCGGGCGTCAATACCTGCTTCATGGGGGTGACCGAAGAGCGGGGAGTGTGGTCGGAACGTTGCGCCGGGTGCGGCGAATGCGTTCTGGCGACCACGGGTGGTATCTGCCCCATCGCGCGCTGTTCCAAGCGCATGGCCAACGGTCCCTGCGGCGGCTCAGCCAACGGGAAGTGTGAAGTCAACAAGGAAATCCCCTGTGCCTGGCAGTTGATCTATGAACGGTTGGAGGAACTTGGCCAGTTGGATCGTTTCGAGCATCCGGTCGATCCCAAGGACTGGTCTCCCAGCCGTGATGGCGGCCCCCGCACAATCGTGAAGGAGGTTTCGCAGCTATGAGCAACAACGATACTTCGAACACCCCGAGCAGGCTCCAACAAATCCTTCAGGCGGGCCACCTCGCCGTGACCTCGGAATGCGGCCCCCCGCGCAGCGCCGATGGGAAAATAGTCGAGCAGAAAGCCCGCATCGTTGGTCCGGTCGTGGACGCCATCAATATCACGGACAACCAGACGGCCGTGGTCCGTCTGTGCAGCCTGGCGGCGTGTATTCGCATCAAGCAGATGGGGCTGGAACCGGTGCTGCAAATGGTCACTCGCGATCGCAATCGGATTGGCATGCAAAGTGACATCCTCGGAGCAGCTTCCTTCGATATCCACAACATCCTGTGTCTCACCGGCGACCATCAGAGCTTCGGTGACCATCCCAAAGCCGCCAATGTCTTCGACCTGGATTCGACCCAGCTGATTCAGACGGTCAAGCTGATGCGCGATGAAGGCAAACTGCTGAGCGGGATCGAGCTGAAGGAACGCCCGAAGATGTTCATCGGGGCCGCAGAGAACCCCTTTGCCGATCCGTTTGCCATCCGGGTCCCGCGATTGGCCAAGAAAGTGGCGGCTGGGGCCCAGTTCATCCAGACCCAGTGCATCTACAACATGGACAAGTTCAAGCAGTGGATGCAGGGTATCGTTGACCGCGGCCTCCACGAAAAGGTGTACATCCTGGCGGGACTCACCCCGATGAAAGGTGTCGGTATGGCCCGGTATATGAAGAGCAGAGTTCCGGGGATGGATGTACCGGACGCGATCATCAAGCGCCTCACCGGGGTGCCGAAGGAAAAGCAGGCGGAAGAGGGGATCAATATCTGTGTGGAGCAGATTCAGGAGCTAAAGGAAGTCAAAGGGATTAGCGGCTTCCATATCATGGCGATTGAATGGGAAGAAAGGGTGCCGGAGATTGTGGAGCGCGGGGGACTGTTGCCGCGGCCGCGGGTGGCCTGACGACTGCTGGGCCCTGGCCCCAAGGCTCTTTCATCCTGGGAGAAACTCCGGTACAATGGATTATCGGAGCAAGGGGGCTGGGTAGGGTTGATCTTTCAAAAGGAGTCTCATACGGTGACCACAGTGATGCCGGAAGGCGACGGGATACGTAAGGCGGTGAAATGGATTTCGGACCAACTCCAGGAAAATCCGGAAGAATCTCCCCAGAAGCTCGTGCAGAAGGCAGTCTCCCGCTTCGACTTATCTCCAAAGGAAGCGGAATTCCTCATCGGGTTTTACCGATCAGGTAAGGCGGGAGCGGCTTCGGATTCGTAATAAAGCGACTCGGACGGCTGGTCACCCGTTGACAGCCGTCCCGGAAGGCGCTATAAAAGCCGCCGTGTGGGGATGTAGCTCAGCTGGGAGAGCGCAGCCTTCGCAAGGCTGAGGTCGTCGGTTCGATCCCGATCATCTCCACCACTTTCGAGTTTCTTATTAGGACACTTAGATCAATTATCGGATCGAACCGTTACCCTTGAAGGGATATCTCTGATTCTTCCATGGTGTCCGTCTGCCCCGCGCACCGAGGCTGACCAGAACGGCCGGAAGTACCACTGCTTCGGATGCCTTTTTCCAGCCTCCCAGCATTCAAAACAAGCTCAGCCACAGATTGAATCACGCCCTTGAGCATGACTGGCGTCTGGAATCGCCCATGACGGGAACACCGATTAAAAGGCTTCGATGGTTGCTGCTGATGGTTCCCTTGGGGTTTGCAGTCTACAGCTGGGGGGAGCCGGTCACGATCCTTGCTTGCCCCGGCTTCAAGGCATGGAGTGTGCCCGAAGAGCGGTTGTCTGGGGGCACACGTGATTCCTGCGAAGGCAGCAGCCCCTCGAAGGCCCTCTACAGCAATCGTGGCGGTAACACTGAACACAGCAACCCAATGATTGTCGATGCCCATGGGGAGGCGTCCATCCGATCGGCCGGGCCGGTGCCGCTGAGGTATCAGACGAGCGCTGAGGTGTCGGTCCGGTCGATGAATCATGTCATCGGCATTGGCGGCAGCGACGACAACCGGACGATGTTCCTGGAACAGTACGGGGCGGCTGGAGATGGCAAGACGGACGATGCGGCGGCAATTGAAGCTGCGATCATGGCTTGCCCGGCGACCGGATGCCGCTTGCAACTGTCCCGGACCTATCGGCTGAGCAATGAGGTGAGCATCCCGGCCAAGGCAAGGCTGGTTTTTACGGGGACGGGGATGCTGTCGGTCGATGCGACCCAACGCGTGACCATCGCTTCGCCAGAGCACATCACGGCTTCGCCTGCCCAGCAGATCTTTGATGGCAACGGCCTGATTTTCTTCACCGATCCGGGGGTGGTCTACCCCGAATGGTGGCAGGCCAACACGCCAGGCACAACCGATATGGCACCTGCGATCAACAAGGCTCTGGTTGCGGGGGGCGCCGGGTCTACCCTGCAATTCAGGGAGGGGACGTATCTGCTGCGCACTATCAGCAGGTGTGCTGACCTCCCGGCATGCGGGACCGACAACTACCTCGTGTCCATCCGGAAACCCCGTGTTTTGTATTTGCTGACCTGACGTAAGAGCTAGATTGGGAGCTTCAGAGGTCAGAAAGGCATCCGAGATCCAGTGATTT
>JAPXSS010000079.1:0-16103 GCA_033812955.1 Syntrophobacteraceae bacterium
TCATATTGGCGCCAGGGCGACGCATTCCTCCGCCCTCTCTATGCCTTGGCCGACTCCCTGGCCGTTGGTCTTGGCTGATTTCCTGGCCGCTGCCAATACTTGACCTTCGATTCGTTCGGCTAGGCGCTATCGAGTTGCACTCTATGGCCTGCATAGTGATCGAGGAACCTCTCGCCGTCAGCAAATAGAGGCCGAGGATGGCTTGCTGCTGCTCTCTTGATCGCATGAGAAGAATACGCATGGGAAAGTGTCCCAACAACCTCTCTTTCGGTATGATGTCCATCAGGCTTGAGGAACAACCTCTCTGAAGATCGGGCAGTCGATTCCTTGTTCTCCGCTGGAAGCGGCTAGGAGGCTGTCCGAGAACTCCGGCTTTGAAAAAAGCAGACCTGAAAAGTGGGAATCAAACCTCTAATTCAGCTCATTATTCACAACCAGATGGCTGGTATGTCTTCGAAATGACAGCTGAAGTGGGAATCTGGAATCACATTTTTCATTCTCGGACAAGCTCCCAGGCTCACATGTAAAATGCCGTTGAGATCGCCATAGTCGTCATGTATATAAATTTCAAGTTGACAAGTACCGTATCAACGTCCGGCAAGCGCCGGCCGACTACCCCTTTGACAAGTATTTCCAGCGGTTGGCCTCACCGATTGAGGCTGCGGTTGAGACCAAGACCCGCAAGGCCCCTGAGAAATGAGGTGCCGGGGGAGACCCGCAAAACCTGCACATTCCGCCATCCTGTCGGAGCTCGGGGGGCAGACTCCAGCCGGGATTCAGGAATCGTTGACAAGCCCCCATCCCGGCTACCGCCCGTTCAACGGAGGAGAGGAAGCCAAGAGATGCTGAGTATTTCATCCCTGACCATGGCGATTACCTACCGGGCGGAGGAGACTCTCGTTCTGCCCGCTTTCTCAGGAAGGCTGTGGCGAGGCGCACTGGGCGCTGCGCTTCGAGACACTTTGTGTTTTACGAAAGATCCGTGTTGTGGGAAGTGCTTTCTGAGGCCCGAATGCCTCTATGCCGTATTCTACCATAACCAGCGAACGCGTGGTGCCAGGAGCGTTTCGGAAGAGGTGAAGCCATTCGTCATCCATGCCCCCCTGTCGTCCACCCCGCTTCTTGTCAAGGAGGATTGCTTGCTGGGGTTCAGCCTTACCCTTTTCAGTGAGCAGACCTGGAGCCGCCTTCCCTATCTGGTGGCCGGCCTGCACTGGCTGGGGAGGCGAGGGATCGGGAAGAGGCGGGTGCCTCTCGATCTACGTTTTGTTGATCTTCTTTCTCCTTCCGGTGAACACCTGGCCAGGGTCTATCAGGGAGGCTGCCTGTCTCCGGGCTGCAAACCAAGCTCCTGGCCAGTTGATGAAGGAGGCCGACATAGTGAAACCAGTGACGTCGAGGTCGAGTTTCTTACGCCCCTGAGGATCGAACGGCAGGGTGAGCCGGTGGATAAGGGACCGCCTTTCGAGGAATTCATGCGGGCCCTGCTGAGAAGACGCTATTACCTCCTCCAGGCATACAACAATGGCTCCTCACCCACGGACTGGGATCTGGAGCAGGAGGAAGCGGAAATCCTCCTGCTCTGCGGCTTGGTGACGAGCCCTGCCAATGCGCCTCAGGAGGGAGGCAAATGGCGACGGGTTTCCCATTACTCGGGACGGGAGAAGAAGCGCCAGAGCCTGGGGGGCCTTGTGGGCAAGGTACGGTACCTGGGAGTCCCTCCTCGTCTCCTGCCGCTCCTGCACCTGGGGGTGCTCACCCATGTCGGCAAGCGCACTACCCACGGATTGGGCGCCTACGCCCTCAGTATCGACGGGCAGCGGCTGGCACCGCCTTTCTGGGCCGCACCACCAGCGCTTAATGACGACGAGGGATGATGCTATTGGCGCTCATCTTCACATCAGCAAGCCCGTTTGGCTTTGCAGTTCCTGTGACAACATTCCTGGAGGAATCCGATGATATCACGTGAAAATACGACGCTGATCTGTCCAAACAATGATCTCGAAAGCCGAACCATCCTGGAGATAGCGCGCCACCTCGGCATGGATGTGCGTGAGTCCAGGCAGCCCTGGGGTGCGCGCCTCGGCGCAGAGCCAGAGGAGAACCGTGAGCGGCTTTTTCATGATCTCAAGGACAACGTCCTGGTGATTGAAATGCCGGATCCCGCGGAAGAGGAACGATTGACCAGGAAAGGGCACCACTTCACTTGGATCGACCATCACCGCTATACAATAGCCGGGAAGCCTCTGGATCGAAGCGATTCACGGAGCTCCATTGAGCAATTCGCAGAACTGGTGGGGTACACCCTGAATGAGCATGAGCTATTGATCGCCTGCAATGACCGTGGATCCTACTGGGCAATGGCCACGGAAACGGAAGGCAGCCTTGAGCAGATGCTCCAGGTGGTCGAGGCCGACCTCGAGGTCCAAGGTTACACGGAAGAGATCAAAGACAAGTCCGCCGCGGACTATGACAAAGGGGTGATTTTCAATGCTTCATCAGAACAATGCTTTTGCCTGGTTACCACGACACAGGAGAAATCAAGCTATCTCGCTCACCTGCACCAACAGCCCACGGACGAAGAACTGAAAAAGTACAGGGAAGAGGGAAAGAGTCTGCCTGTTAAAGCCCTTCTCGTCCTTGCGTTGGACCCTGACAAGAAGGAGGTTCGGCAGGTTAATTTCTATGGATCGGCAGCCTTCCTGGCAAAGCTGGATGCGGTAGAGCAGAGCATCGGCGGAAGAGGCAGCGGCTATGAATTCTGGCGGGGCGGCGGGACGGACTCCGCGGCATGTTTCTGGGGGGGGAAGCGGTCCGGGCATGGGCGGAAGCCGTGGGCTTGCGACGAACTGGCCAATTCCGTGCTGACGGAGTTCATCGTCTATGACCGACCCCTCTTGAAGTATTCGACAGTGTTTTTCTACCCGTTCAAAGTGAATGGAGAGGTAGAGACAATCTCGGGCAAGTGGGTCCCTAAAAGTTTCGAAGTGGAGGATCGTTCCTATCAGGAATATGTCTACTTCCATCCTTATGCCAGGAAGTTCCTGTACCACACGTTTCCCCCTCCCTCGTCAGGCGAGCAAGGCCCTGTGTTATGCGGTGCAGGCGACGCTCAGACGGACAAGCTCACTGCCATTGACTACTATACCTATGACCCTCTGAAACACGGGGATCGAGACGCCCATCTTGAGATCATTATTAAGGAGCGCTCATGGTCACCGGAAGGCGAGAAGACCGAGCATAAGCGTCCCATCAGCTACCCCGTCGAGCACATGGCCATCCATTCCTTTCTCAAGCATAGCCGACTGTGCATCATGGCCATTCAAGTCACCCAGTCCGTGGTCTATCAGGAGTTGATGGAGCATGAACTGGTGGAGCAGGCCATCAAGTCCTCGAAGATCGAAAAGGACGAGAAATTCCTCGAAAACCTGGACCGGAAAGTCTCTTTCTGGCGACTCTGTACAGCCAGGGACTACTTTGCGCGCAAACACCTCACCTGCCGCGACACCCTGCTATTCAACGAATTGGCGAGGAAGACCTATCTCTCCTTCACCGAACAGCTCGAAGAAGGAGATGTCTCGAAAATTCCCGTTCGGGTGCGGCTGACCATCGAGGGTGAGGATCCGTTGGAGCATACCTTCAAGAAGGAGCAGCTGGAGTTGACCTGGGACCGCCAGAGGAAGACTGGTAGAATACAGATCAGCACAATCATCCAGGACCTCCTGGAGAGTGCCTTGGGATCGCAATGTTTCTCTCCCATTCTGGATGATCGCATGGTCGTCTTCACCTTCTTTGGCTTGGCAGGCGGGCAACCCAGGAGCTCGAAGGGATGTGAAGACTACCAAGCTCTCTTCTCCCGCATCATGTACGTGGAGAGTCCCGGCACGGGGTTTTGCTATGATCGGGAGTTCATGAAGGATCTCTCCGAACACGTCGTTTATCGCCGCTGGTACAACCTCGGCAACCTGTACGGCTTCACCCGCTATTCAAGTGCCTACAGCGGGTATGGGGGATTTTTTTCCAACGAGATCTTTAACAACTTCAATTCCATGTACTATCAGCTCGCTGTCATCAGCCTATTCTACCGTATGTCTCTCATCGAATTCTCCGATGATGTTGCTGATGCCACACTAAAATTGGAACTTGGAAATCCCGACAGAAAGATTTTTCTAACGATTAAGAAAGCATTCATGGATTTTTCTAATATTTATTGGTTTCAAGAAGTTACAAACCAGGATGAGGGGATTGAAATATTTGATTGTTATAAAAAATCTTTTATGTTTGAGAATATGTATAATCAAGTCAAGGAAGAGATAGACAGAGCTGATAAATACTTTGAATCAATAGATGGAATGCGCTATGTGTGGTTATCGAATAGATGTGCTATTGGTGGGTTGTTATTTGGTGCTCTTGCTGTTTTGACGGGATATTTTGGTATGAACTTTAATGATCTACCGTCTGTCAAATGCTTGTTTTTCAAAACAGATGTTTGTTTTTGGATTATAACCAGTATCGTATTACTCGTATCATTTTCCATTGGTTTTCTGATCTTTATTAAAGAGAGATGGTGGAGAAACATCAAGAGCTTTGTTCGTAATTTAGCTAGAACTCTATTCAAGTTGAAAGGAGGGTGCGAATAATGAGCTATTATCTTCGCATGGAAGGAGTCAATCTCTATTCGTTTCTCGAGGACACGCTCGATCTGAGTACTGTGAGAGGTGGGGGGCTCCTGTTACTTCATGCCACTGAGCGGGTGATGAAAAATTTCGCTCTGACCCCCATCAGCACAGGTGCATCGGAAGGGATTTTTGCCGCCAATTTGAACACCGTAGAGGCGGCTCATGAGTTGCGGTGCAAGGTAGCCGAATTCCTTGCTTCAAACGAGGAGTTGAAGCACGCTACCTTTGTAGTTGATGTCCACCCCGCCGGAGACGAGGCGAATTTTCCTGAGGACAAAGAAGCAATCATTGCCCAAAATCGATGGCGGCAGTTTCAGCAGCCAACCGTGCTCCTTCCCCCCTATAACACGCAAGCCATACATCGAGTCTGTAAGTTTGATGGAATTCGGCCGGGTACCGAATTGGTGACCCACAAGAAGCAGCCCAACCAACCTGCCTCTTCATCGGTGAAGACGAGGCGCGAATACGGGATTAAACAGAAGCAGGCCTTCTACATAGACGAAATCAAAAGGCTTCGAGAGTCCAAGTCAGATCCGGAGCTAGAAAGCCTAATAACTGAAATTGAGAGATTTGATTTTGCATATGAGCTCGAGACACTGACCGATGACCCATCTCAAGAAAATCTGCACCACAAAATGGCGGTGATTTATCTGGACGGAAACGGCTTTGGGAAAATACAGCGAGAGGCGCTTGAGAAAGCAATTGCAGAACGCCGTAATCCAGTCGACGTGCAAAGAAATTATGACAAGAACATGAAGAAGAATCGTGCTGAGGCGCTTCGCTGCCTGCTGGCCAGAATGGTCTCAGACGAGCACTTTCAAAGTAGGGGTAATCTGCTCATCGAGACCTTGCTTTGGGGTGGCGATGAACTTACCTGGGTGGTCCCCGCATGGAAGGGCTGGGAGGTCTTGCAGCTATTCTATCAAGTGTCCAAAAATTGGGCCTTTGAGGGGAGCCCTCTGACTCATGCGGGAGGGATTGTCTTTTGCCACCACAACGCTCCCATCCACCGAATTGTCCATTTGGCCAAGGAACTGTCGGATGCCGCCAAGAAGGACGCAAAAAGGACCACAGTCTATCAAGATCTTTTTCAGTACGTGATTCTGGAATCATTTGACCACATTGGTCAGGACCTCGAATCTTTTCGAAGAAAGCAGCACCCCTGCCCTGAAGCACTGGAAAAGCTGCCATGGAAACTCTCCCTCCGTGGCGGAGACATGGAACGGATCGCCTTCGGAATTCGCTGGCTCAAAGACGAATTCCCACGGAACAAGGTGTTTGCAGGAATCCGAGCAGCCCTCCAGCAGGTGCGCAAACTTACGACTGGCTCCGACCTGGACGAGGAAGGGGTATTGACAGCATATGAAAAGCGACTGCAGCAGCTCCTCTCCCCTGAGCTTGTTGAAAAACTGAGCGATGAACTTGCCACGTGTCTCTGTAAAGGGGGCACAGCCATGGCGCCCGAGGAGTCTCCGAACCCCGGGGAAGAGTCAACCGATGCCACCAAAACTCCCTCGCCAGAAGCCGAAGCTGCTGCAGCAAGACTGGGGATGTGGCTGCATGTTGCAGATTTATGGGATTATATCCCGGGTTAGGACGCAACGCTCTACCAACAGGTTGGAAGAAGAGGAGTGAGTCGTGGGTAAATCAAGAAACAAGAAAAGGAAAGGCCAGGGCGAAGCGAACAAGGGAAAGGCTGCGCAAGAGAAGATTCCGATTCCGCAAAAACCCCAAGCCATCAAGACGGCGGCAGCGGTTGCCTTTACGGGTACCACGCGACCACACGAGATTGTCCTCAAGGTTGTTCTTGCCATCAAGGCACCCGTAATCTCAGCCTCAACGTCTGCGGGAGCTCATGGTATCGATGTACCGTTTGCACGAACAATCAAAGGAACTCCCTACATACCCGGCAGTCAGGTCAAAGGCCGGCTGCGTGAGGCCATGGCAATGCTGGTTGAAAACAAGTTCTTGAGTATTTCTGAGGACCAAATCGCTCTCCTTTTCGGAGCTGAGTCTGTGGAATCCGCGGCCCAGAGCAACGCACCTCGACGCGGGACAATCCGTTGTACCAACTTCCATGCCGTCGCACCTCAGGGAGATGGTGTACAGACCCGTATCGCAATGGACCCGATGCGCGGGGCCGTTAAGAAGGGGGCTTATCTCGTCATTGAATCCCCTTTCGATCCAGGAAAGAAAGTCCACTTCAAAGGCATGATCCACTTTGTGTCGATTGATCGTGAGAATATGATTGCATCTGTAAAGGCGGCACTTCGTTGGATCCCCTCCTTTGGGGCAAACAAGAGCGTCGGCTTCGGGCAGGTTATCGAGGTTAGCATAAAGGAGGAAACTGGTGCCTCGCAAGTTCCATCACAAGTCAGTGAAGACCCGGCTGCAGCCTCCGGGGAGCCTGAGAATAATGGGCATCAATGCCTTCAACTTGAACTAGTACCATCTCTACCTTTCTGCATCAGCAGGCCCCATGCTGACGACAACCTTTTTCAGTCCGAAACAGTCATACCCGGCAGCGTCGTCAAGGGATGTATAGCCAATACACTGAATCATCTTGCGGGGCGTTCGCTGGACACCCCCATTGATGACTCCATCGGTGCGCCCTGGACCGCCCTAGGTCGGCATTTTGAAAAGATCCGGTGTCTTCATGCCTTTCCGGCGCCGGCCGAACCATCGACTAATCCACGGAACATTACCGCAAAGGTTCGCCCGAGCCAGTATCCCCTCTCTCTGGTTCGTGCGGCAGGCCGGACTTTCGATATAGCCCTTTGTGCGAATCCGGGGCTGGTCCTTGGCCAAGCCCCCATTTTTTCGGTAGACTGGAAACAGGATGACTACAAGGCTGTTGAGAAGGAGATGGGATGGACCGGGTGGATCCCGACACACCTCAGGGTCCGCACCGCTATTAGTGGGAAACTCCGAAGAGCGGAGGAGTCTCAGTTGTTTGCCATGGAGACGATCGTCCCAACAGGCCATGCCTGGCACTCCCGGATCGATCTCCATGCCATTCAAGATCCCAAGGAAAGGGCAGCAGTGGCTTCAGCTCTCAGCGCGCTCTTCCAAGGGGGACTCAAATACCTTGGAAAAACAAAAGTGGATGTGAGAGTGACTCCCACTTTTCCGAGGAAGGGTGAGGGTGAACCCGTTGTTCAGCCATTGAGCAGTGGTCTTTACGTGGTCGTTCTCCAATCACCCACGCTCATGATCGACCCGAAATGGACTTCTACCAAGGTTTCGGGTGGCACTTTCAACGACGCACGCGTCGATCTCGAGCTTTTGAAGGAAGCCTATACCGGCTACTGGAGAGAAGCGTCAGGGAACAAACTTGACCTGATCCGCTTCTTTGCCCGGCAGCGCCTCCTCGGCGGCTACCTACATTACCGATTTCAAACCGGCAAGCCCTACAATCCTTTCTTTGTGACTTCGGAACAGAGTGTGTTCGTGCTTGAGCTCTCATCCAAGGCTTCTCTCAAGGACATCTCACCGTTGCTGACGAAGTGGATGACACACGGACTCGATCTTCCCAAGTGGGCACATACCGCCTACGCTGATCCTCTTTCACCAAATTCATCCCAGGCTACCTATCGAACGTGTCCCTTTGTTCCAGAGAACGGGTTTGGCGAAATCGCGATCAATATGCCATGCCATCTAGAGAAAAAACCAAAAGAAGATGAGTTCAAGGAGGTGAAACATGGCTGATATTCAGAAGGTTCAGCGCATTCCCTGGCGACGCTACCGCATCGAGGGCCTTCTCACGGCTTCAGCGCCTCTGCACATCGGGTCAGGGGAAGAGGAGGAAAGGTTACTCAAGGTGGATGGGGTGAGTCAGCCGGTAAAGGTGATGACCGTTTTGGCCGACGCGAATGGCGTTCCTTATATTCCCGGCAGCACCATCAAGGGACGGCTCCATCAATGGGCTTTGGAAAGTGTCGCTGGGAATACCAAATTGATGCACCTTGTCCATGAGCTTTTTGGGGCTGGGCCTGACAGCGTCTCTCCCGGTGAGGAAAGAGGCGGGCGTCTCATCTTGTACGATGCGCCTCTCGATTCTGCCGCAACCAAGATTCCCGATCACCTCAGACTCCACAGTGCACTCCACTGGCACAAAGACCGCTGCACATTCATCATGGCGAGCACAGTACTCAATCGCGTCACCCGGACGGCCGAAAAACACCAGCTCTACCACTTTGAAGCCCTCCCCGCAGGGGCTGCGTTCAAGATTGTCATGGCTGGCGACGGCCTTGCAGATGAAGATATGGCGTTGCTCCTGGAAGCCCTCAATGGATTTGACGGCTCCCACGGCTCTTGCATTGGGGGATTCATTGCCCATGGGTTCGGTGCCATGAAGTGGACGGTCAGCAAGGTTCAAGGGCTCAGAACCAAGAAACAGGTGAAGGTGTGGCTTGAAGGAAAACATTGCGGCTACTCCGGGTTGGACAAAATCGACTGCAGGGGCGTGAAGGACATCGAAAGGGCAAGGGGGGAAATTAGGAAGGAGTTGAGCTCTTATACTCATGTCATGACCATTGACCTTCAAGTAGCATTTGATGGTCCGTTCATGATCAACGACCCGTCTCGGGTTCAGATCGTGGATGGAGAGGCGACAGTCAGCCATGCCTACCTCAAGGATGCGACCGGTCAGCCTGCGCTTTCCGCGAAATCCGTGCGCGGTGCCCTGAGAGCCCAGGCGGAGCGGATTGTCCGTACCCTGTACCCTCCTGGATCAGCAGGCTCCTCAAGCCTACGAGCCTGTTACGTGAACAGCCGCAACGATTCTTGCCAGCCGCTTCACAAGATGGAAGCGCTGGCTGATCTTTGCCTGACTTGCCGCCTCTTTGGTGGCAACGGTTGGCGTTCACCTCTAACCTTCACGGACTTCACTCCCTCCCCGCTGGGCACTGAATGCGAGCAAGAATTCGTTGCCATCGACCGCTTCACGGGCGGTGCCTCCCAAGGCAAGAAGTTCAAGGCCGCGTATCGTTACCAACCACATTTTAGCGGGAAGATCAGGCTGGATCTGAAACGAATCGAACCGATCCATGCCGGACTGCTTGTCCTCACCCTGAAGGATCTCCTCGAGGGCGATGTGTGCCTCGGGTTTGGGCGAAGCAAAGGATTTGGGGGTTGCTGCGCTCGGATTACGGGGGTTTCATTTCCGGCGGTACTGCCGACTTGGGTCCACGAACTTGTGCCCGAACTTGCGGCTCCGACAACAAAAGTGCTCGACAAGTTCTGCTCGACGTCCGTTCCCCTTAAACCGGACCAGGCCAAGGCTTTGAAAGAATTGTTGAGGCGTCTTCTTCCTGAAAGGAGGTCAGCATGACGAAATTTCGCAACCCCTACCACTTCGTTCCCGTTGAAAATGAAATAAAAGGCGCCATCCCGTGCCCTGCCGATGCCATCCTGAGTAGTGAAATCCTCAAACACCGCACACACGACCGGTATCACCCAGAAACCCTCTCGGGCCGCATCGTATGCTCCCTTACCACCGTGACCCCGATTGTCGTTGGCTCCAAGCAGGCGGGGGAGAGCATTGACTACACCGTCGTTGCTCCTTTTGAGCGGAACGGAAAGCCGGCGATCCCGGCATCTACATTGCGGGGCTGTCTCTCATCCCTGGCCGAAGCTGCCAGTAATTCGGCACTCCGCGTGCTGGATGACACCTATTATTCAACCCGAGTCAACATGGGGGAGAAAACAGTCGAGGATTTTTCTGCCATCGGCAAGATTGTTGAGGAAAACGGTGTGTTGAGGCTCCTCCCCCTCGCCATGCCGACTCTCTCGAAGGAGCCAGAGGAAGACAGCTTCGTGTTGCCGGAGAAATGGAGGAAGATGTTCCCAGCCCCAACCACAGGGGAAATTCAGGAGACCCGGTTGAAAGCCTTCTGCTTTGAGGCTGATGAGGGCCAGAGGCCCAATGCGCCTCTGTCCTACAGGAACGGCCAACTTCTTGACTATCATGCCGTTCTGGAGGGGAGGTACACTATAGATGATGAGTTCAAAATCCGGGGCAGTGGCGGGAAGGTCATCGCAAACAGATATTTTCTGGGTTTATACACCATGGAAGAGCCTCAAGAAGGCCCTCCACCAAAAGCTGGTGGGGGATATGTTCGAGGTTTCTTGAGATCGATTTCGGACCCTCAGAGACGGAGGGACATTCCCGGGACTAAGAAATACGAATTGTTCATTCCATATCCCGTGAACCCCGCAGATGCCAAAACGTTCCCCATAGTCGAGAAGGCGCTTGAACAATTTCGCCGGATCGCTACCAGCAGGGATACGGAAAATTGCCGGCGGGGAGCGGTGAATCAGTTGAGCAAGAAGAAGGGCACCTCTCAAGACCTCCTACCGTACAACCTGAAGGGTGCTGAAGTCTTCAAGAAGCGTTCTCAACCTTATTGCCTGAAGGATGGTGACATTGTCTTTTTTGAACCAAGCCAAACTGGAAACGAGGTCATCCGGGTCTGGGTGTCTCAGGTCTGGCGAGAGGAGATTCCCCTTTCGGCACATGACTTCTTTGGCTTCATCAGCCGGGAGCTGGTGCCGTTCAACCGGACCAGACAGACGATTACACCGGCCGAAGCAGTGTTCGGATTTGTTGAGCTCAACCCGGCCACTCCAGAACCACAGACCAACCGTAGGAGTGTCAAAGCCCTGGCCAGTCGCGTCCGTTTCAGCGATGCCAGGCTGATCAAATCCCCGACGAATGACCCGTATCATCCGGAGATGCTTCTTCGGATTCTTGCTTCGCCCAAACCGCCCTGTCCGTCGCTCTATTTTCGAAAGAAGGAGCTCCGGACCCCGGTGGCAAACCGTGATTGTTATATTTCAAAGAAGGACTTGAGAGACGGGAGTATTGAGGATTACGTTCCGCAGGGACGCAAATTCTATCTGAACCATCCTCATGAAGGCGTACTTAACAACTGTATCACCGCTAAACCAAACGAAGACAAGAATCAAAAGAATATGGTGAGACCCTTAAAGGAGGGCTGCCGTTTTGTCTGCCATATCGATTTTGAAAACCTCTCAGCTTGGGAACTGGGTATGGTCCTCTTTGCTCTGGAACCAGCGGCCGATTTTCATCATAAGATCGGCATGGGCAAAGCCCTGGGCCTGGGCACGGTCAAACTGACCGTAGAGGGCCTGTTCTATGTCGATCGTATGACTCGGTATTCCCTAGAGGGTTTTCTGAGCAGCTCCCATAACCCCGCAGCGCGGTATCACGAGTGTTGGGTCAACCTATCCTCGTCGCTTTCAGACAGCGAGCGCTTCGCGTTGCATGAATCGATGGCCATGGAATCCGGACCAGTCTCGGACGAGTCCCGGAGCCCATCTCGTCTAAGAGAGCAATTCGCATGCTCCATGATCGAGAGTATAAAAAAAGGACTGACCAAGGTGGGACAACCCGAAGTGAGGAATATCAGCTCGCCCATGACTGCAACACAGACATCACCAGAGGAAGAGACGTTCAAATGGTTCCAGCAAAACGACCGGTCGAATACCCACAAGCAAGGTTTGATCCCTCTGGAATTCGATAATGACATCCCCTTTCTCGAGAAGAACTGACCGCGGGTGGTCATTGGACGTCCACCGGGAGGTCATGCCGTGTTCATGGTGGTTGCGTACGATATAGTCTGTGACCGTCGCCGCAATCGGGTGGCGAAGCTGCTCTCCGGCTACGGCGAGCGGGTGAACTATTCGGTTTTCGAATGCGAGTTGCGGGAACGCCGGTTTGCCACGCTGCAAAAGCAGCTGCTCAAGCTCATCGACCCCGAGGAAGACCGGGTGCGCTACTATGAGCTCTGTCTGGATTGCCGCGTTCGCATCCGTGCCAATGGAAACAGGGTACCCATTGAGAAAGACCCCCTGGTGTTCGTCTGAAAGAAAGTCCGCCGCACCTTGACCGGACGGAAGAGGCTGAACGTGGGAAAGCTCTTCGACAAGGTCTGCACCGTTGATACGCTCCACCGGGCCTGGCGGGAAATAGAGCGCAAAGGGGCGCAAGGGGGGATCGACGGCGTCAGTGTGGCGGAATTCGCCAGGGATGCCGACCGACATCTGCAGGATCTGGCAGCGTCACTGCACGAGGGGCGCTACAGTCCTGAGCCGGCGGACCGCATCAAGGTCCCGAAGTTCAATGAAGCTCGCGAACTCCGTCCCTTGTCGCTCCCGGCCGTCAAGGACAAGGTGGTGCAACAGGCGGTTCGGCTGGTTATCGAACCCTTGTTCGAAGCTCAGTTTCTTGGCTGCAGTTACGCTTATCGGTCGGGCCGGGGACCGCGCAAGGCCATTGGCAAGGTCATCTACTACATTTGTACCGAAAAGCGGGAATGGGCCGTCTTCGGGGACATGGACAACTTCTTCGATTCGCTGGACCACGAGCTCCTCCTGGCGGAAGTGAGAAAGACCGTTTCCAAGCCCGAAATCTTGGCCCTGATCCGCATGTGGATCAAGATCGGGGCCATGGACCAGCGCGGACGCTATCACGACATGGAACTGGGCGTCACGCAGGGGGGAATCATCTCGCCGCTGCTCAGCAACATCTACGCCCACCCCCTGGACCGGCACCTGGTGGGGATGAACATGGCCTATGTCCGCTACGCGGACAATTTCATCGTTTTGTGTCCCTCGCGGGAGGAGGCTGACCGGAGCCTGGCTGTAGTGAGGGAGTTCCTGGAAGGGACCCTTCGAATGCGGCTCAACCCCGAAAAGGAGCCGGTGCGGAACCTCCGGAAGGGCTTTGTCTTCCTGGGTGTCGAGTTCCGGGGTAGGGAGCGGTTCCTGGCCCGGGAAAAGAAGGAGAAGCTACGCCGCAAAATTGACTGGCTCACGGAAAAGAGTCGCCGTCACGATGGCGCGAAGATCATCCAGGATCTCGCGGAAGCCATCGATGGGGCGAGAAGGTACTACGGGTTTTTGAATCCGGTGGCAGACTTCAGGGAGCTGGACCGCTATCTGCTCCATCGGTTGAAGGTGCTGATGATCACGAGGAGGGAACGGGGTGCCTTCAAGACGCGAAACGAGTTGAGCCTGCTCCTCGCCAAGCTCCCGTTTTTTGCGGCGACTCACGAAAAAGCCGTGGCAGCGTTGCGAAAGGAGCTGCTGCAGCGCGTCTTTGAGCGGCCACCCGCCCAGAGCTCCCGGAAACCCAACAGCTTGCGACCCTTGAAGGGGCTCGCAAGCGATCCGGCTCAACCTGCCGTATCTGTGCCCCACGCAGCATCGGAATTGCCGTGGAAAGACAAGCCGAACGGGGCTCCGTCGGCACCAAAGGACCAGCAGGGTGACGGGCAAACGCCGTCGGCGGTAACCGGCGCACCGCCTCAATCTGAACCGCCTCGAGAGGATGTGAGTAGCCGGGGGTCAGCACAGGAGGCGGTGACGGCGCAGGCGGCGGATCGCAAGATTGCTGCCAAAAAACAGCGCTATGTCCGGCAAGGATTTGTGAGCTCGGAGATCATCATCCAGACCCCCGGTACTTTCATTGGTCACAGGGGTAACCGGGTGGTGATGTACCGGGATCGGAAGAAGGTTGAGGATCAGCCCATTCAAAAGGTTAAGAGCATCTTGATCGAATCCGTTGGGGTGACCGTATCCTCCGACCTCATCAAGGCTTGCGCTAGATCGGATGTTCCCATCGTCTTCAGCTCCCCGAAAGGGCGTTCCTATGCTTCCGTCCACGCCCCGCTACAATCTAAGCCCGATCTGAGTCTCCTCCAGCTTGAAGCCATTCGCAACGGCACGGCACTCAATTGGGCCAAAGCGTTCGTCTACGGCAAATTGAAGAATCAGCTCAATCTACTCAAGTTCTATCTCCGGCATCGTGAAGATGAAGACCCCGTCTATACCAACAAGATGCAGGAAGCTGAACCGCAGCTCAAAGCGATACAACAGAAGGTGAAAGCCATGAAGGTCGAGCTGCCTTACGAGGACCAGCGCAGCAGGCTCTTTGGCTACGAGGGGCAGGCGGGAGCCATTTACTGGGACATGGTGCGTCTGCTGGTTCCCAAGGAGACCGTTTTTGCCGGGCGGGTTACCCAGGGAGCCAGGGATCTCGTTAATTCCAGCCTCAACTATGGTTACAGTCTGCTCTACCCAAGAATGGAGAGAGCACTCCTCATGGCCGGCTTGAATCTGTATGTGAGTTTGCTGCACGCTCCTCAGGTGGGCAAACCCACGCTCAGCTTCGATCTCATCGAGACCTTCCGTGCTCCGGTGGTGGATCGCGCCGTATTCAGCCTGTTAACCCGGGGGCGGGAACTCCAACTGACCAAGGCCGGTTTCTTAAACGAATCATCGCGGCAATTGGTGACCCAGGCGGTTGTCGGCCGCCTGGGCACCCTGGTCCCCTATCGGGGCGAGAAGATTGTTTTGGATGAAGTGATCTACAAACAAGCACGCCTGCTCACCCGCAGTCTGCGAGAGGGGACGAGGTATGCCCCTTTTATCAGCAGATACTGAACGGCAATGGCCGGGCTTGGGCGATAGCGACCATCTCATTCAAACTTTTTGACAGGAGTGCCTGATTCGGATATAAAACCAGTTAAACTAAATGGTTATCATCAGCAATCCGGCAGTGTTCGGGGATTGGAAAAACTATGAAGATGTCGGTTTTCAGCAAAACCGGGAGGAGATCTTCAGCATTGCATGAATCGAGACTCACCCTGCCGTCTGGATTCCCGTGTGGCGATGGACGGTTACGAACATTACGAAAAACTGGAAACGGTCGGAAGTTTGAAGATCTCGGTTTTCAGACATTTTCGGCTGGATCTTCAAACTTTTTCTCATTCGGATTTGGCAATGCTGTCAGGCTCTTGGAGGTTCTGGCGTGCCTTTTTTATGCAAACTCGGCATCCTCGTTCCCAAACATCTTCAAACTTTTTCGAGAATTTCCGTTTTACCAAGAGCCGATAACAGTTTATGATACCTTTCCGAGCGCAGGCGTATCCTACGCTCACCCGCAAACCCGCATGAGGGCAGCGGGGATTGGCTCGCCAGGCCTGGAGAGAGCATTGAGACAGTCCTTACAACGCAGACCAGCGGACAGGTTGGCTACTATGGGATTGGCTCGCCAGGCCTGGAGAGAGCATTGAGACGCGAGAAACGGAACGAGACCCTGGAGAAGCCAAGTTCCGATACGGGATTGGCTCGCCAGGCCTGGAGAGAGCATTGAGACATTTCTTCTGCGTCATAATCCATGAGCGTACCCTGGATATCGCGGGATTGGCTCGCCAGGCCTGGAGAGAGCATTGAGACGCCAGCGCTTTATTTATGTCCACGTCCTTTATACTCATCTTCTACAGTATTTATAAAAAGGTTGTGCGATATTAAGTAGTTAGGCATGGCGATATCATCTTTGGCACTACAAATCGACGATCTGTTCATCGGGAAACTACCCGGTAATTTCACGGATGG
>JAPXSS010000080.1:0-15909 GCA_033812955.1 Syntrophobacteraceae bacterium
CGGGGTCGTTCTTTCCACGCAAGGGCAAAGGGCCCAAATCAACTTAACTTACAAGTCTCAATCCCCTCGAATCGGGGTCGTTCTTTCCACCAGAGCCAAGTATTCTTTTTCGGTGGGAGCACTCACCGTCTCAATCCCCTCGAATCGGGGTCGTTCTTTCCACACCAAGGAGAAAACGGGCATGAACAAGCTGCAAATAGTCTCAATCCCCTCGAATCGGGGTCGTTCTTTCCACCCATCCGGGTGGTCGAGGATTTCTAACTTTACCCTTGTCTCAATCCCCTCGAATCGGGGTCGTTCTTTCCACCGAAAAAAGAGGAAGAGGACGCCCAAGGAAAGAGTAGTCTCAATCCCCTCGAATCGGGGTCGTTCTTTCCACACCTACACGATTTGGCGGCGCAAGGCAAGGATTTGCAGCGGCCATCCCGCCCATATCCCTTGAAATCGGGGGCCCGAGGCGAAAACAGGTCTGATTCGGGACGGAAAAAACGTGCTGAAACGTTGCCTGGCAAGCATCCAACTCCGTCCGCCCATCGGTTGAAGTCATATTTCATCATATCGAACGGTTACCCGATTTGGTCGGCAACGGCCGGAGGTGGGCGGACAGATCTGCCGCTGCTTGGGCGGAACGGCCCGGTGCAGGCATTGAGCACTCAGACGACCCCGAATTTCCTCACCTCGGGCTCCTCTCCCACTCCCGAAAATTCGAATTCGTTGAGGCAGGCGCGGCATTGACGGTAGTAGCGCACGCTGTCGCTGGTGAAATCGATCAGCCGTTCAAGTCGGTCCTTCATGGTCAGAAACTTCTTCTCAGTGAGATCGGGACACTCGAAGACGGACTTCTGCACGCGGTAGCCGTAGGACTTGAGCAGTTTGGCCACGCGGTAGCGGATGCGGTCATCGCTGATGTCAAACGCTACGATGTAAAACACGGCCGGGATTGCCTCCTCGAATCGGCCTTGCCTGGACGGCGCGAAGCGTCACGTTACCTCCGACCAGAGAAAGGGTTGATAGCGGTCCCGGTCGCCGACCAGATAGTGACCAAACTGCCTGACCTGCCGCCGCACCAGGCCACGATAATCGGTCTTTTCGCGGCTGCCGGGAAGGGTGATGCGGGAGGTCATCCATTTCTCGTAGGCTTCCAGGAAGGCCCTGGCGATCTTGGGTTTCATTTCGACCGGGCGGCGCTCCTTCAGTGCTTCCTCATCGACGGCATCGGGGCAGACGGTCAGACGATAGACGAAATCATCCGGCCTGATCACCTGTCGGTTGATGAGGGCCAGCACCAGGCGATCTCCCAGAAAGGATCGCCACTCCTCGACCAGGTCGCAGGCCAGGGACGGTCGTCCGTATTCCACTGAGTGCAAACAACCCAGGTAGGGGTCGAGGCCGACGACCTTGATGGAGGTCAAAACTTCGTGGGTGAGCAGTGTGTAGACGAACGAGAGCAGCGCATTGACCGGGTCGAGGGGAGGACGCCGGTTGCGCCCCCGGAAGTCGAAGCCCGGCACCCGAAGCAGCCGGGGAAAGGCCTCGAAATAAAGGTTCGAAGCTCGACCTTCCACTCCTCGCACCGTTTCCATATCCTCCTGCCGTTCGACCAGGTCGGCGAGCCCTTTGATCTGCGCCGCCAGCCGGTTCACCTCATTGAGCCCGTGGCGGCTGCCCCGGCGCGCCAGAAAACGGGCCGAGTTGCGCAGCTTGCCCTGGACAATGACTCGGGCAGTGTTGAGGGCAACGGCGGGATCGCTCAACCGCAGATACTGGCCTCGCCGTCGTTCCACGTGCTTGTGTTCGTCCACCATGAGGCGCGCGCGAAAGCCGCCGTGAGGGTTGAGGAGCACTGTTTCGATGCGTCGCCGGATGAGAACGTCCAGGACGGCCCCGGTAAGCGACGTGTAGCCGACGAGGGTCAACTGCTGCAATCCTTCCAGGGGTATTTCGGCGATCGTCTCGGGGCCGCGGGTTACCGCCAGGCAGTGGCCGGCTTTGCGCAGCGTGGTTCCCGGTTCGAGGATGTAGGTCCGTTCCATAGCCGATGGTCCTTCGCGGTCAGGAGGTCGACTTGGGGGCGAGCATCCGGTCGACAATGCTCATGGCTTCCCGGAGGCGGACGAGTGCATCCCGGAGGTTGCTGGGACGCTCGGCCCGGCTGTCGGCAAGGCCCTCCGCCCAGTCCGGCCAATGGAGCAGCGGATGCCTATAGGCGGCACCGGTAGGGAAGGCACACTGATCGATGGTCAGTTCGAGCAGGCCGTGGATGCGCCGGCAGCCGAGAGGTTTACCCCGGAGACGCGACAGCCGGTAGTCGACGAGATGGGGGTTATAGTCCGGAAGGCTCTGCAGGAGATGGTGCAGGAGAGTTCCGGCCCTCGGCAGGAATCCGAGGGTGCCCAGCAGCACCTTCTCCTCGCGGATCGAAAGCGTTCGCGCTTCGCGGCAGCTCACCACAATTTGCGCCAGGGCCGGGCAGCGGTCGCAGAGCAGCGCCAGTTCCGGATAATCTTTGGCCCACTGTTCCTGGCGCGGATGGACCAGGAGTTCGCCCTTCGGCCTTCCCCCCTGGACCTGCTGCAAGGCTTCGCTTTTGATCAGCCGCACCCGGTCGAGCACCTTGAGCTGTTCCCACGGGGAGCGATCCGAAAGATGCAGGAAATGAGACGGCCGGCCGGTCATGCGATGGATGCCCAGCGGGAGCTTGACCAGATTGCCGAGGCCTTTGCCCGCAAGCTGGTCCTGCTTGGGAAAGACTTCCAGGCTGAAACAGCTCAAATCGGGAGTCAGCCGCTTGGCGAGCCCCTGCAACGCCTGCCGGACCAAAGGCGCAGCCACCGGCCCCTCAAACAGGTACCAGAAATGAAACCCTTTCCCGCCGCTGAACTCGATCAGGCAGGGAAGCCCCTGAGCGGCGCTGAGTTCGGCCAGGCGGGAGAGAAGATAGCGGTTTTCCCTCCTGACCAGATCCTTTTCGCCGGCCGCAACCGGCCCGGTGCGGAAACGGGAAACCAGGTCCGAATCGATCACCCCCAGTCGCACCCGGCTGTCCTGCTGTAAAAGGTAGATTCCATAGGTGCGATGGCCGCGGAGATGATCGAGAACATCCTCGGTGGTCATGGGACGCCGGACCGGCACGTACCCTTGAGTGCCCGCCTTACGGTCCGCCCATTGACGCGCGAAGCACTCCTCACGACCGCGAAAAAGCGCGAGAAAGTGTTCCAGCCCCGCCTCGCGGGAGCGCATGAGGGCAAATGGTGCATCGACTCCCGGGTCCCAGGAGTCCAATTGGGTTGGATGAAACGATGTGCTTCCCCCATCGAAAAGGGCAGGAGGGTCTTTTGCCAGCGTGCTCGAACGATTACACTCCCCTTCATCCCCCCTCAAGGGTGGAGCCTTAACCCTTGGTGTAATGGGAACCGTAGCCCTCGATATCGTCGGAACCTCACCGCCAGATGTCGCTGGTTCAACAGGATTATCCCAGGGGGCCGGGGCCGGCTCATCATCCGCCTCCGGGGAGAGATCCGAGTCGGCCCGCGCCGGCATACCAGGAGCTGCCCCGGCATTCGGCGCGTCTCGCCGCCCGAGGATTTCGAGCAGCTCCACCCTCGCCTGCCAGGCCCGGACGCATTGCGGGCTGCGAGCCGTGACCCGCGACAGGACCGCCAGGCTGAGTTCGGGCAGGCCCGCCGCCTGGGCCAACCTTGCCCACTTGATCGCCGGTTCGTCCGGGAGCTCTTTCCAGACCGCCTCGCGTTTGAGAATCCGGATGGTTTCCTCGGGATCATCCCCTGTGAGCAGGCGATTTTCCAGCCGCTGGAGCAGCAGCGCATAGTCAAGCGATCCAGTCTTCGGTTGGGCCTCCGCAGCTTGCACGGACATCCTCCTTACCTCCTTTTTACCCCTTCACCGCTTTACTGTTCTCCCGCTTCCTGAATAAGGCGCCGCAGTTTGGCGAGATGCGGATAGTGGGGCAGGCAGTCCCCGAGTTCCCCGGCCCTGAGCTGCGCCTCGGCCGTTCGGCCCAGCCGGAGGAGGGCCGCCGCCTGCCAGAAGAGGGCATCCCCGCAGGGATTCTGAAACTGGCTGCGGAAGAACCGATCCGCCTCGAGGGCGCACTGGAAGCATCGTTCGAAGCGATCCTGGCGGAATTCCAGGCGGGCAAGGCGCAGGAGGGCTTTGTGACGCCCGCGCCGATCCCGTTCCGCCGCTTCCATCAGGACCTTTCGAGCCCGGTCCCATTCGCCGCGGGCGATGAGGACGTCGGCTTCGGTCCACCGCAGATAGGGCCGCCGCCGTTTGAAGGGAACGCGGTTGACGGCTTCCCACGCTTTCTCGACGGTTCCCTCGACCAGGTGAAGGCGGGCCAGGAGTTCGAAGACAAAGTCGTCGTCTTCCGGGTTGGCCCGGCTGGCGGCGAATTCGAGGGCGCGGAGGGCGAGGCTGAGCTGACCCATTTCAAAGTGGACTTTGCCCAGAGCGAAGTACTTGTGAACCGCCGAGAAATGCTGCGATTCCTCATCTTCCTGCAGGCATTGCAGGAGCGTTTCGAGTGCCTGGGCAGGCCGCCGGGCTTCGAGCAGACACGAGGCCGCCTGGTAGAGGGCCTTCACGTAGTTCTTTCGTTCCTGGTGGCGCGCCTTCTGCTGTTCCGGACTGTAGGCCCGCCAGTTGCGAATGGCGGTTTCGAAGAACGGCAGGGCTTCCTCCGACTTCCCCTGGAGCTTCTTGAACAGCATCCCCTGCCGGTAATAATTGGTGACCTGCTGCGGGCGGAGCGCCTGCGCGGCGGCGAAATGGCGATGGGCCAGCTCGATGCGTGCCTTGCGTTCGGCGGGATGGAGCATGAGCTGCCGGCCCTTGGCCGCATAGAGGCTGTCGTAGGCGGTGTAGGCCAGTCCGGCATGGTAGTGGAAATGGTCGGGCTGTTCTTCCACGCACCGGCGGTAGAGGTCGAGGGCTTCGTCGTAGCGCCCCAGGTGGCCGAGGGCGAAGGCTGCTTCGGCCCGAAGGGACCCGCCCAGGCCAACCGCGTCCAGTTCCGGGGCCTTTTCCGCGAGCGGGTGACAGAGGGCGACGATGTCTTCCCAGCGGTTCTCGCAACGAAGGGCTGAAATTTCTCCCAGCAAGCGGGTTCGTTCCGCTCGCAACCGTTCTTCGGAGATCCCGAGTTTGGCCAGGGCGGTGAGAAAGTCGGACCGCGCCGCGCCGTCCGTTGATTGGGTGGCTGCTTCGGGAAGCGCTTCGGGCGGGTTGGCGGCGAGGTCGGGCTCGGCCCGGTCAGCCGGCTCCCCGGAAGAGACGGCATCCTGGTTCTGGATGGATGCCGGATGCTGGATGATGCGGGCACCTGCGGTTTCCATAACCGTTCTCCTGCAATGAGGCGTTAGCGGGTGACGGGCTGAAGGCCTTTCAGCCCTTACGCTCAAGAGATACGGCCACGAAGTGGAAATTTACAGATATTTATGGTGAACCACGGCGAGAACGGAGGTAGACTTGGTGATGGACACCGGGATTGCCCTGATACCCATCGAAGTGAAACTGTCGATAACCCCGAGGAGAGCCCATTGAGCCTCCTTCTCATTAGTGTTCTCTTCAGCGAGTGCCTTCAATTCGGCAAGATGCCGCAAACCTCAAGATTGAAAACGGCTTCAGAAAGGCCCTGGTAAAATCTCTGGCCTTGAGCAAAAAGATCGGTGGCCGCCTGCGGCTTTTTAGTCCATCCATGGTCAAAGCCGTTACGATAAGCCAGAAGTTCCTTCAGAAAGCTCCTCAAGAGCATCTCGATCCCGCATTCTTTCAGTCGGCCATAAAAAGGCAGGAGATCGTTCTTCATCCTCTGCTGGTCCTCGGTGAATTGCCATTTCTCCTCTTCAAATTGGAGCATATTGATAAAGATATCGGCCTTGCTCCGTTGGCGGCGCCCGTTGGCAGTGTCGGTCCTGGCGTTTTCAACCGCGATCAGCCCGATCGATCCAATCACCTCGCGCATGACGGTGAATGCCTGCATGTGGAGCTTATGTTCGAGCAACAGTTTGATGTAGGCGAGTTGTCCCGCAAAATACCACCGATCATATCTTCCAGACACCTCGTCGCTGGTGGTCAGAGTGCCGTACTTTTCAGCAATGAGCTGCAGAAGGAGGCTGGCAACCATTGAGTTGACCGGTTTCTTCCCGGCCACCAGCTTAATCAAACTCTGGGCGGATTTCGTGACGTTATGCATGTCAACATTTCGCACTCGATCAGTGAGATCGGTCGCTGCCTTGGCCAGGGCGTCGTCTTTAAGGTCTTCGAGCTGAAAGGCCGGTGCCCCCGCTACCATATCAGCGATTTTCCGGGCATCGGCATCTTCAATGAGACGGCTCACTCCCTCGGCCCATTCGTTGATGATGTAGAAGTCCTTCATGTCAATGATCGGGCTCATGTCGCGATTCTTGTCGTAGGCACCGTAGAACACATGTTCGAGGAACACGCCTCTGGACCTTTGCAAAAAATGAATGGCTGTCGAGAAGATGATCGGGATGGCCCGGTAACCGTGAGTGAGGTCCACGGTCAAATGGTCACCAGGCTGGATTTGTTCGAGGATGGTCTCGAACCAGGCCCATTGGCCCTTCGAACTCATGTCTTCGGCGACTACAGCGCAAATGAGATCCGTCCGCAGACCGAGAGCCCTAATCTCTCTTTCAAGCTGAGTAAAATGAAGCCCTCTTGCTTTCTCCGTGGTTACAATAACGACCTTGTCAAAACTTCCTGCACCGAGCAATTGCAGTTCAGCGGTCTGAACAAATGGAGTTAACGTAGAAGGTTCACCTTCCGTGAGGTAGTAACGGGCAGGGTCATACTCGAAACGACCCTCGCCCTTCTTGGTGCCGATTCCCAAACAGCTTATGAAAACTCTGCGCATTGCTTCGCTCCTTATGGAATAAGCTACGGTCGCACCTTACCCTCTTTATCCTCCATATTTTCGAAACCGTTTATGCAGGAAGCGGTGGCTCAGCCTGATGGAACCGTCCGGCTGAGGCTCCTCGGTCGCCTGCCGCTCCGTGGTGGAATAGACGGCCACCAGGCCGCATTCCAGGGCAAAATTGACCATCAGGTAAGTGGCGCCGAAATCGCCCTGGATGAGCACGCAGTCGCCGGGGCGGGCGTGGTCCAGCAGCCAGTGCCGGATGGGCTCGAGGTAAGCGCCCAACTCGGCCAGGTCCGGCGGAACGTTCCCCCAGAGTGCCCGCAGGGATTCGGGGGGCTCGACCACCCTGGTTATGCCCAGGCTCCGACGGGCGTCCTGTTCCTGGTCCGGTGTCAGGTGGTGATTGAAAAGCAGAATGAGGGCGCGTTCCATGGCACCATTCCGTGCTCAGAGGGTTGCAGGGACTGACTGGTGCAACCCTATCTATCACCTGCCGATCGTCGGGTCCAGCCTTCTTTTGCCCGAACTTGTTCAGAAAACCGCTGGCAGGTTGGCGAGCATTCTGGTATAGATGGCTCGAAACGATCCGGAGAACATTGCTAGTGTTTCCTGCGAACCGGCTACACTTTTCCATAACCATACTTATAAACTGACTTTTTTAATCTGCTGGCGAACATCGGCATAACGACGGTCATGAAGGCGGCTCAGCCGCATAACCCGAACGGGCAGGATTTTTTCGCCGCCTTTTGGAAATTTTCCGATTGGAGCCGTATTGTGGATTTGAGGGCCGGGAACAAGCTCTCGCAGCCGGTGTCGGTTGGCGCCGCCGCGCTTCCCGGCTGCTGATCGTACGGATGTCGGTATCGTTATCGTTGTTCGGTTCACGAAAATACCTCGAATCCATTCTTTGATCGCCTGTGAAGATGAGCCTTTTCGAGCAACTGAGTCGATTTCGCTGTTTGCGGCTGCGTGTTGAGGTGGCGGCCACCCGACGCATCGAACTCCCGGCCTATTTAGGAAGCACCCTGCGCGGCGCCTTCGGCATGGCCCTTCGCCAGAGCGCCTGCGCCCTGCGGCGCCAGGAGTGCCGCACCTGCCTCCTGCGGACCTCCTGCATCTACAGCTATACCTTCGAAACCCCTGTGCTTGACGGCTCGGAGCAGCACCGGCGGTACGCGACGGCGCCCCACCCTTTCGTGCTGAACCTGGAAACGGGCAGCTCGGGAATCCAGGAAGCGGGAACGATCTTTTCCTTCGGGATCACCCTGGTGGGGCGGGCCTGCGATTTTCTGCCCTATTTCGTGTACGCCTTCCAGCGCATGGGCGAGCTCGGTATCGGCAAGGGGCGGGGCACCTTCGAGCTGCTGCGGGTCCATAACCTCGGCCTGGCTGACGAGGCGTGCATCCCTGGTACAGTGTGCGACCAATCCATGGCTCCTCGGTTGGCACCGCCCCCGCCCAATAGTCCCCCTTTGTCAAAGGACCATACTGCCATTCCCCCTTTGTTAAATGGGGGCAGGGGGGATTTCATACCCGGAGGCGACAACGGCGACCCGATAAGTCCGGATATATACTCAGCAGAGACCCTCTACCAGGACGGTGTGCTGACCATGCCGCACGAATTCCTGGGTCTGCGGGAAGCACAAAACCTCAGCGCGCAGCTCTCACGCCAGACCGTGCGGCTGCGATTCCTGACACCGCTGCGACTGCTGGTCGACAGGGACCTGTGCACTGAACCGCAGTTCTATATCCTGGCGAGGAACCTCCTGCGGCGGCTTGGCAACCTGGTTTCCTTTCATTGTGGCCGGGAGACTGACCTTCCTGTCGGCCCCCTCCTCGATGTTGCGGAAACGGTGCGCCTTACCGAACTCAGGACCCACTGGTACGACTGGGAACGCTACTCGAAACGGCAGGACAAACGCCTGAAGCTCGGCGGCCTGGTCGGTGAACTCACCTACGAAGGAGACCTGACGGAATTCCTGCCGCTGCTGGTCCTGGGCTCCTGGGTCAACCTGGGCAAAGGCACCAGCTTCGGGCTGGGAAGATATCGGCTGGAGACGGAATAAGGAATAGGCAAATAATGTTTGATCATTATGACCCGCAGCCATTGCTGCTGGTCGTACACATCAAGTTGTCGCAATGGAATCAGGGAGCTTTTCAGGGGTAGCACTTATGAAAATAGAACGGTACACACTTCGATTCGTAACTCCGGCGTTTCTTGGTGATGCAGAGCAGAGAGGAGCATGGCGCACGCCTCCCTTTAAGGCGCTGATTCGCGAATGGTGGCGCGTGCTTAAGGCGCAAGAGTATCGCTATGATCACCAGGAAATCCGTAAAGACGAAGGCAAGCTCTTCGGCCATGCATGGCTTCAGACTTCTGAACACAAGAAACAGACTTGGGCCATGAAGAGCCAACTACTTTTGCGGCTGAGCCACTGGAAGGCGGGGTCACTTTCCCAGTGGCCAAAAACGGATTCAACCGTTTATCACCCCGAGGTTTCTTTCAATAGAGGTGATATTGATGCCATGTTATATTTGGGTTACGGACCTCTTGCCGCAGGTACGACCCTTAAAAGGGCTCCCTCCCTAGCTCCCGGAGAAGAGTCGCAGCTTGAGATTGCGTTTCCAATGCCTTCAGAATCTGATTTGAAGGATACGCTTCGACTCATTCATTGGTTTGGGTGCGTCGGAGGACGTTCACGAAACGGATGGGGGTCGGTTGAACTCGAAGGCGCTGACTTGTGGGCTCATGAGGATATTCGTCAGCATTCGATCTTAAAGAAGATTACCAGGCCTCTAAGAGAATGCTTGTCCGCTGAGTGGCCCCACGCAATCGGAACCGATGATGGGTCTTTGCTTGTTTGGATATCGAAAACTAAGAAAGACTCATGGGCAAGTGTCATGAAAGATCTTGCAGAGGCCAAGATTGCTCATAGAATTTCCCTGCGATTCACTGAGCGCCCAAACCAACTCGAACGGCGCCATCTTCTTGCATACCCTGTTACCAGACACTCCGTAAGTGGCTGGGAAACAGAGCGACTTGCAAACCAGCTTCGCTTCAAAGTAGCCAGGGATCAAGCTGGGTTCTTCGGGATAATCTACCACATACCTTCCAGTTTGCCGAAGGTGATCTGCAAAGGGCTTGAAAAAACTCAGCCTGTGCAACTCAAGAAGTTGCTGAACGATGAGTTGAGTATATGGAGAGCTGTCCATAAGTCTCTTGATGATAATTCTTCATTTATCCGCATCTGAGGCAGAGCATGGTTACTCAAACCGATCTTCTCTGGCAAGCAAAGCTGGCAGCCTGGATTCACGACCCTGCAGAAAAGGCTCTCGTGCTCCTTCGAGATCCGGCAGGACACGAGCAGGGTACCGTCCGGGCATTGCGAAATGAACTCTTTCCTAACGGGCTATCCAAGGAAATCCTTGAGCATGTGAAGATGGCTGATCAATGGGCTGCAGCTGCAGACAGACCCCAGTTCCCACGAAGGCAGGGGGATGGCCCCTATGAACAATGGGCTCAGGTGCGATTTGACAAAGAACCGGTCCTGATTCATCCCTTGTCGGGAGAGGAGATCAGAGTCAGTGAAGGTTTCGAGGAGATCGATCCAGCCCACCTGAAAGCGGTGAGCACCGACCATTTTCGGGCGCTAATCGAGCGGGATCGGGACGGCGTCATCAATCATAGGAAAACCGCACTGTCTCTCTGGCGTTTCGGCCCGGACACACCTGCTGAAGGACTGGGTGGCTTGTGGGGCCTGCTTCCCGCAGACACTCGCATCCCGGACCACAGCATCTGGACACACCTTGATCTGACCTCCGCTTTGGCAACGGCCTTCTGTGCCGATTCCCACTCCGTGCCAGCCCTGCTGACCGTTAGCTTCGGGCCGGTCCAGGGGTTCATCAGCCAAAGTCGAAGCAGCTCTGACCTCTGGGCGGGATCGCACCTTCTGTCTCGAATCGCCTGGGAGGGCATGAGGGTCATTTGCGAATCGCTTGGGCCGGATGCCATTGTGTTTCCCCAGCTTCGAGGAATTCCAATGGTCGATCACTGGCTATTGAGGGACGTGGAGTTGCTTGAGGAACGCTTTGCAGACCTGGCCTGGAAAAACCAAAAGACTGATGCCAACCCGCTCTTTATGGCCGCTCTTCCCAACCGGTTCGTAGCCATTGTTCCGGCAAGCATGGCCGAGGAGCTGGCGCATGCGGTTGCGCGCCAGGCAAGAGCATGGACACTTGATGCTGCTAACCACGCTCTGGCGGAGCTGCTCGGACCCTCGGGCACAAGAACGAGCTCCGGTCTCTATTGCCACACACAGGTGAAGGAGCAGCTTGATGGTTTCCCGGAAGTATACTGGGCGGCGGTGCCGTGGTCTCTGGTGAGTGAAGAGTCGGGAGCGATCGACACAGCTCAGTTGGAAAGCGGGCTCCGGTTCTTCTATCCGCCAACAGAGGCTAACCATGGCTTTTTGGGCGGCGACGCATGGAAGGTGTTGCAGCAGGGATACTCCCTTGGCGATGCTGTTTTCTACCGTCCAAACCGGGGCGTCTTGTATCCTGCATTCTACGACCTGCTGGATCGCTTGGGTGCGGCTGCCAAGTCCGTGCGCCCGTTTCGCCAGTTGCCTCAAAGCGGCTACCGGTGTTCTCTCTGCGGTGAACGCGAATGGTTGGCTACAGAACCGGACCATCTAGATATCCCGCCCGGCGAGCGAGCGAACACGCTCTGGCTTCAGGGCGGGAACAAAAGGGCCTCGTGGAATCGAAAGGGCGAGCACCTTTGTGCTCTCTGCAGTCTGAAACGCCTTTGGCCCAGTCTCTTCGTGAAAGATGAAATACGAGAATTGATCCCCGACGTTCAGCGTTACGTGGTTTCTACACACACCATGGCCCTCTGTACCAGCATGGAGCGATGGCTCAAGACAAATGACCGCAAGTTGCCTGAGACCTGGCTTGAAGGGCAGCTTTTGATGAAAGATACCGCAGCTCTGCCAAGGAAACTTGACAGGATGCTCCGGGATCAGGACCCTCAGGTTTCTCGTTTCGTGAGGACCCTCCCTGTTTTCCTGGATGAGATGAGAAATGCCCTGGTCGAACCTGGTCAAGATGAGAGACGGCAAGCAGAGGAATGCCTGGCAAGGGCTGAAGGTGAGCTTAAGCAAGTGCTCGGCCATAAACCGGAGTCCTACTATGCGTTCCTGCTGGTCGATGGGGATAAGATGGGAGCCTGGATTTCGGGAAGCGATCCCAAGCTGACACAGCCTTACCGGGAGACGTGGCATCCTAAAATCCGTGATGCCGTGGCCAATTCTCCCTCCGCTCAAGTCTTGAGCAGTTATCTGGAAACGCCCAGGGCGGCATCACCCGGAAGGCATATGGCCATATCCCAAGCCCTCAATGCGTTCTCACTTCATGTGGTCAGATATGTAGTCGAAGATCTTTATAAGGGAAAACTGCTCTACGCCGGTGGTGATGACGCTCTGGCCATGCTTTGCATCGACGACCTCTTGTCCGCCATGATGACTCTTCGTCTATGTTACAGCGGGTTTTTCCCAGAGGGCGAAGCCGGGGACAGAACTCGAACCCTGCTCGGACTTCCTGACCCCAATACTCTGAAAATCGGCAAAGGGCACATCTGGATTCGGAGGGGAAGATCCAATAGCCTGCTGCGCATGATGGGACAAAAAGCGACCATTTCAATGGGGGCGGTTGTTGCGCACCACATGGCCCCTTTAAGCCGGGTGCTAAGGGTACTGCGAGAGACGGAACGCCGGGCAAAAGAAAAGGGGCGGCGTGATGCATACGCCGTCACTTTGTTGAAGCGTGCGGGTGGCGCTGTCGATCTTACAGTTCCTTGGTTTGCCGATGCAGGTTCGAGGCAAAAAATCTGCACGACGCTGGAAGTGATGATCGAGATTCGTGATGCCCTGGCCAGACAGGATTTGGCTCGGCGAGCCCCCTACCTCGTACAAGAATGGCTTCGCAGCATGCCGTCGAACGAACACTTTGGTCAGGAGGCGAGCGATGGTGTCGGGCTTGAGGAAATGCTTGCGAAAACCCTGGCGTACCAGCTCAAGCGGCAGGCCAAGCCTGCCGCAGCCGGCGCAGTCGCTTCCATTGCCCAACGGATGGCTGCCCTGAGTGTTGCGGTTCAGGGGCGGACGCACAGCAATGGCGTGAGCGACTTCATCACGGATTTCTTGTCCGTGGCCGAGTTCCTGGCCCGAGAATGCAGGTCGGGAACCAACTGAAGATGGGGGCAAGAGGGAGAGGAACCGAATGGCTGAATACCGTCTCTTAGATCCTGTCGATGTTCTGTATTTGCGCGGGAACCGGCTCTTCGGGGATGCCGGAGCACACGGAGAGGCGCTGATGCCTCCATGGCCATCACTCGCTGCTGGTAGCCTGCGCACTCGGATACTGATTGACTACGGGCATAATCCAAAGGCTTACGGCAGTGGCGAGCTGATCCTGCCGGAGCCGCTCAGTTCGATTTTGGGGACACCCATGCAACCGGGCACCTTCAGAATAAGCCTGTTCACACTCGCCAGAAACGCAGGCGAATTCGCAGATCCACTCTTTCCCCTGCCTGCCGATCTGGTGGCGCAGCAGCAGGATGAATCATTGAAGGTCGTCTACCTTCAGCCGATCGAGCTAAAGGCTCCAGTCCAATACGGCTGCCCCTTGCCGTACCTGCCGGTGCTCAGAACCAGTCAACCATTCAAACCCGAACCGGGACTGTGGCTTAACGCCGAAGGTTTTGCAGCGTATCTGACAGGACGGCCAATCATTGAGGAGCACTTGGTGCGGAGCCGGGACCTGTGGCAACTGGACAGTCGCCTGGGCATCGCTCTCGATGAGTACACACGCACTGCGGCGACCGGCCGAATCTACACGGCGGAGGCGGTTGCTCTAAGGCGGGATGTCGGCTTTGTTGTCGGCATCCAGGGTGCGGACGCTGTGGTGCCCGGCGACGGATTGCTGCGTTTTGGGGGTGACGGCCGCAGTGTTTGGATCAACCGCTGTCGGCCAAGGTTGGCGGACCCTCCATGGAGCCGGATTGAACAAGAGGGCCGCTTCCGCATGATTCTGGCCACGCCCGGAGTCTTCAGCGAAGGTTGGATTCCCGCCAACTGCCGACTTGATGCAGGAGATTGGGTCCTGCACGGCCCCGGGTTTCGAGCGCGCCTCGTATCCGCAACCTTACCCCGTCACGATGTCGTCAGCGGGTGGGATATCGCCCAGCAGAAACCAAAGAGAGCCTGGCGTGTTGCACCTGCAGGAAGTGTTTACTGGTTTGATCGGTTGGAGGGCCGACTCGAAGGACTCAAGCAATTGGTTCACGATGGACTCTGGCCGGCTGTGGAACAATTGGACCCAGCGCGACGTGCCGAAGGGTTCAACAACATATTTGTTGGCGCCTGGGTGGCAGATGATCATTGAGACGATCGGAAGGAAATGGCCATGTTTGAAGAAAAGAGACCGCTTTTTATTTACTGTGTGAGCCCCGTTCATGTGGGCGCGGGGACGGCATTGGGAGTTATTGACAACCCCATACAGCGGGAACGCCATACGGATCATCCGGTATTTTCCGGGGCGGGGCTCAAGGGTGCCATCCGTCATGACTTTTGGGCGCAAGCGCAAAAGAACAATGCAGTTGAAGCGGATCTAATCACCAGGGTTTTCGGTCCATCCCCCGAGGAGGGGGGCTCGCTCCACGCCGGTGCGATCAGCTTCAGTGATGCGCAGCTGGTTGCATTTCCCGTACGGAGTATCCGCGAAGCTTTTGTATATACCAGCTGTCCGACGGCACTCGCACGGGCTGAAAGGACGTTGCGTCTATCAGGTTGTGGAGTGAACTGGAATGTTGCGAGAGTGCCCATCGGAAAGTGCCTTTTGCGCAAAGAGAGCCTTAAGAGCCTTTGCAGCGCTGAACGGCGCCTGCCCCTGGAGGCCTTTGAATTTGAGGCACAAGAGGACTCAAATGTTGCAAACATCGCCAATTGGCTCGCAGAGCAGGCTATTTTGGACAATCCGGCCTTCGCGTTCTTTAGAGAGAAGATGAAACAGGATTTCGTGGTGCTATCAGATGAAGACTTCGGCTACTTCGTGCGGAATGCGACGGTGGTGGAGCCTCATGTAAGGATCGACGACGTCACGGGAACTGCTGATGACGGAGGGCTCTTTTATACGGAAAACCTCCCTCCGGAAAGCCTTCTCCTGGCTTTGGCGATGGCTTCCGAAGAACGTACGCGCAATGAGAAGAGGCAATCCGCAAAAAAAGTCATCGAATTTCTTCTTAACGGTAAAGCGGGTATCACAGGCGTGGATGGCCGTCTGATTCAAATTGGGGGCGACGCTACGACCGGTCGGGGTCAGGTGGTAATCAAGAGCGCAGGAGGTAATGATCATGCATAATCTCGATCAAAGGCGCGCGGCTTATGCTTGGGAAAAGGTGCAGGGCTGCAGCAAGGAATACGAAAACCTCGCCAAGAGTGCTCCAGCCCTCATTATGAATAATGGTCTGATGCAGATCTTGGCTTTCTTTGAAACCAAGGCGAAGAGTAAGAAGAGTAAGGATTACTACAAACAGTTCAATGAACATATCTGTGAATGGCTGGGCAAACAGTTTCAACATATCGATGAATTCCCGAAGAATAAAGGTGAATTCAATTTCAAGGCCATCATGACGGCGCTTTATCAATCTGAGCCCCTGGTCTACCGGCAGGCCACGGAGGAAGCTTTAGCCCTGTTACGCTGGATTCGCCAGTTTGCCCCGGCGGTGAGAAACGATTGAAGCGCCCTATGGCCTGAAACTTAATTGAACCTGAATCCGTGAGCGGAGAATGGACAAGCTTCCCTCAGCTGCTTTTCAAACCGCATTTCGAGCCGAGAATTTGATGCCAAAGCCAGAGATTGGGACATCAAGCGTTCAACAGCCGGGATTCAGCACGCCTTTCGACACACGAGTACGGTTTTGGGGCGATTTTGGCCGAACTTCTCCC
>JAPXSS010000081.1:0-15843 GCA_033812955.1 Syntrophobacteraceae bacterium
GGGGAAGATTGCCCAGGAGGAAATCTGCTATCTCATGTCGCGGGGTCTGAACGAAGAGGAGGCCACGGCTACCATCGTTCGCGGTTTCCTCAACGTCGACATTCCAGGTTTACCGGCGCAGTTGAAAGCCGAGATCGACCGTGCGGTGGAAATGAGCGAAAAGGATGTCATGTAATAACCCGAACCTTTGCGGAGATCGATGTGGAGCGTATCCTATGAAGAAGACCCTCTCCCGTTTAGTGGTTGCAGCCCTGCTTCTGGCTCTGGTACCGGCGCCGGCCATCGGCGTCGACGATGCGGTACCGTCATCGCCGCTGTCGCGATCGGCGTCGGTGGAGGATCCCAGCCGCAGCGATCCTCCCGGCGAATTGATCATTGCTGACGTACTGTTCCTGCGGACCGCCGGGTTGGTGGCGTGTGTGATTGGCGCCGTCGGGGCACTGGTGGTCTGGCCCTTTGCCGCCGCCAGCGGCAGTGGAGACGTGGTGTGTCGGCAACTCATGGTCAAACCTTTTCGTTACACCTTCGAGCGCCCGCTGGGTCAGATGGACTGGCCGGAATCAGCGGACGACACCAGCCTGTAAGGGGAGCGAGGGGCGCGGGTAGGTCGGCCTTGGGACACTTGCGAATTGCCCTGACGGGTGGAATTGCTACTGGCAAGTCCACTGTTGCCGGGTTGTTCTCGGAACTCGGCGCGCACATCCTCGATGCTGACGTGGCGGCCCGGGAGGTGGTGGCGGTAGGGACCCCCGGCTGGCAGAAGCTCCGGAAGTTATTGGGGCCGACCTATTTTGAAGCCGACGGCTCGCTCAAGCGCAGGCAACTGCGGGAACGGATCATCAGCGACAGGCGGTGCCGGTCGCTGGTCAATGCACTCCTTCATCCCGCTGTCATGCAGGAGTTGGACCGGCAGTGGCACTCACGGTGGGAAACCGACCCCGAGGCCATCATCATTGCCGATGTTCCTCTTCTGTTCGAGGCCGACCTGGCGCGTCATTTTGCAATCATCATGCTGGTCCATATCCCGCGCGAACTTCAAATCCAGAGGCTGATGCTCCGTGACGCTCTGAGCCGCGAGGCGGCTGAGGCTAACCTCGCGATGCAGCTCCCCATCGAGTCGAAGTGCGCTCTTTCTCAGTTCGTCATTGACAACAGCCTGGATCTCGAACACACGCGTCGCCAGGTCAGGGCGATCTGGGAACGGCTGGAGGCTCAAGGTTCCCGGTAGGTCTCGATGGGCGTGCGGGTGCGGGCTTCCTGGAGCCAGGCTTCCCAAACCTGTTCCTGCTTCAGTTCGGTTAACTGGGTGACGATGGTCGGGCGTTGCTGCTCGATGACGCCCTCCGGCAGCCTGCGCCCCAGCAGCTGGAACACCGCGTAGCGGGTTCCCAGCAGCAGAGGAGCTTGAGGAAAGGGCTGAGCCTCCTGCAGGTCAAAGATGGTCTCCTGGGCTTCGCCGAGCAGGGTTGGCAAGTCTCTGTCTGGCTCCTTTCTGGAGAACCAGGCACTTTTCTTGACCTCAATTTTCGCTGCCTTGCCCGCTGCTTCCAGGCTCTTGAGATTCCTGGCACTGGCCAGCAGGTCGGAAGCCTTTTTCTGGGCCAGCATGCCGGCTTGGTCGGCACGATAGTCCTTTTCCACCCGATCTTTCACTTTCTCGAAAGGAATCGGCTGAGGAGGCTGTAGGCCCACTACCTGAGCGACAAGAAAGCCTCGCGGCACTTCAATGACATCGCTGATGTCCTTTTCCGGCAGGGCCAAAAGCTTATTCAAGCTTGCCGGTGGCATTCCTCCCACTTCAGGAACGGTTTCTTTGGGTGAAATCCAGGTGGTGACGACCGTCAGCGGCGGCTGCATGGTCTGTGACGCCTTCCCGATATTTTTCTGGGCATAGGCCGCATCGGCCAGGTTGCGCGCCTTTCGATAGGCAAGGTCGCGAGCCTGCTCCCCCTTCAATTTCGCCTCAATCCTTGCCCTCACTTCCTCAAACGGGGTCTTTTTCTCCGGGCGGATTTCTTCGACCCTGATGAGGTGGAAGCCGTAAGAGGTTCTCACCGGATCGCTTATTTCCCCTGGTTTCATGCTGAAAGCCACTTCAGAGAATTCTGGTACCATTCGGTCGCGAGTGAAAAAGCCGAGATCTCCGCCGTTGTCATTGACGGTGGGATCGCTGGAATGCTTCCTGGCAAGCTCGGCAAAGTCCTTGCCCTGTTTCGCTTCGGCCAGGATTTTTTGGGCTTGGGCGCGAACCGCATCAACCTCGGTGTCGGCAGCCCCTTCCTGCAGGCCGAACAGGATGTGACGCGCTCGCACCTGCTGTTCCTGGTGGTATTCCGCGATGTGGTCGTCATAGACCTCCCGGAGCTGCTGGTCCGTTACCCTGACTTCGGCAAGATGGTCATCCTGGTTGGTCAGGAGATAGGAAATCTGCCGCTTTTCAGGGTCCATGTAGTTTTGCTGGTGCTGCTCGTAGAATTCTTCAAGGGCCTTCCTCTCGACCTTGACCTGCGCTTCGAAAGGTTCGGAGTTAAACAGCGCGTAGGCCAGCTCCAGTTGGGTATAGTTGAAGCGGAAATCGGCCTGAACTTCCGCCTCGGTCACGAATGCCCGCCGCTTGATGAAGGATTGAACCTTTTGAAGTGCCAGATCCAGTCCGACCTGCTGTTCAAAGGATTCGGGGGACATGCGGTTCTGGCGCAGGATGAGCTGGTAGCGCTTCTGGTCAAACTGGCCATCGGTCTGGAATGTGGGGTAGCGCAGCACCTGCTGCTGAATTTCCTGGGGGGAAGCGACAAGGCCCAGCTCCTGAGCGGCCGTGGCGATGAGGTAGCGATCAATGAGCCCATTCAGGGCCTGTTTCTTCAGGTTCATGTCGCGCAGCAGGTCTTCCGGGAGGGAATCTCCCAACTGGCGTCGATACATCTCCAGCAGCTGCTGGTAGTGCTGGTGATATTCATTGATCGAAATGTAATTCTCCCCGACCCGGGCCATCTGGTTTTGCTCGCTGGTGGTATACGAATAGCCGCCCCAAAAGATGAAGACGATCACAATGAGGAAGAGCGCGACCTTGATGACCCAGGACCTTGCGTGTTTCCGAACCAGATCAAGCATGAGCTGCTTATGCCTCCTTTATGGGGTTGAAGGTTCCGATGGGGTAGTGTGACGGCGCGCGAGCAACAGATAGCAGAGCGCACCCACGCAAGGCACGCTGGACACCACCAGGAACCACATGATTTTCTTGCGGAGACTGGAAAAGCGGCGCTTCGGAATATCCAGAATCGCCCAGAAAGTAGGTATCATGGGAATGAGGAGCAGGAGCATCACCAGCAGCAGCCGTGAGGTCATCATTCACCAGGCCCCCGCCCGGACTCCGCTGATAGGAGGCGAGAACCGGGTACCCGTTGAACCCGGTGCGCTGTCTGCGAATAGTGAACCTGCACGATCTTCAATTCCCTGAACCTGATCCTGTTCCCTCCCGATTTGAGTGACTCTATAAACTTTTGTGCCGGTCCCTGCAACCCTTTCTTGTATTTCCGGAGACCGGGAATCGCCGAAAGCTTATTGCAGGCTGTTCGTCTTCAAGCCATGCTCGGTCTTGCGAACGACTGGCTCCAGGGATTGGCAGCGGCCTTGCGGAAAATGAAGGTTGAGTTTGACAGAATTCACTATGGCATAATATAGCATAGGTGCCAAGGTATAGCTGGCTGGTGCCGGTTGGTGGTGGAGAATTGCTTTCGATGAGCGACGGACGTGCCTAAACTTTACATTTCTGAGATCCAGCCGAATCAGGAAGTGGCGAGCAGCTTTGTGGTGGAAGAAAAGCAATTGCGCACTGCAAGGAATGGCACCCCCTTCCTCACTCTGAAACTGGCCGACAAGTCAGGCCGGATCAGCGGGCGCATCTGGGAGCGGGCTGAAGCTTGTTTCGAAGCCATTGTGCCGCAGACGGTCGTCTTTGTCCGCGGCAGGAGTGACGTTTACCGCGATGAACTACAGCTGCAAATCCAGGAAGTTTCGGCAGTCCCCGTGGGATCCATCGATCCTGCTGACTTCCTGCCCGTTTGTGACAGAAGTCGGGAGGAACTCCTGCGGGATCTGGGAGAACTCATCCAAACTGTCAAGAAAGGCCCCCTGCGGCGTCTGCTAACGAGCATCCAGAACGATGCCGCGCTCATGGACCGCTTTGCCATGGCCCCTGGTGCCAAGTCCATGCATCACGCTTATCTGGGCGGACTGCTGGAGCATTCGGTGGCGGTCGCAAAGCTGGTTTCACAGCTTGCGGCCTTCTATCCGAACCTGAACCGGGATCTCCTGGTGGCAGGGGCACTCATTCACGATATCGGGAAGATCGAGGAATTTGTCTACGACCTCACCATCGATTATTCCACCGTTGGCCGCCTCATTGGTCACATGGTGCTGGGCGTCCAGATTCTGGAGGAGAAGGTCCGTTCGCTTCGAGGCTTTCCCGTGACGGAGGCGGTGCTCCTCAAACACCTGATTCTCAGCCATCACGGCGATACCGCCCTGGGGGCGGTCAAGTTGCCCATGACCCGGGAAGCCATGGTGTTGCATTTTGCCGACGATTTGGATGCCAAGATGAACCATCTGACCAGAATTCTGGGTGATTTGAAGGATGGCGATGCAACCTGGACCTCCTATCAGCGGCTGTTCGAGCGGTTTTTCTTCCGTGGTTTTCCGGCTTCTCCCCCCCGCGATACGGTTACCTGGCAGGGTGGGAATATGGAGCAGGCAGTTCAGTTGGACCTCTGGTCGAGCAAGAATGAGGGTGAACCCGGTACCTGACTATCGAGACCGGCCTCGCACCAGGTTTATTGATCACTGACTGGCGACCCCGACCAGCAACAAAAGGATTCCATGGCTCTTCGGCACGTGTTCGGGCAGGAGCGGGCGAAGCGGTTTCTGAGGCGTTTGCTGGAGCTCGAGAGAATTCCTCATGCCGTTCTGCTGAGTGGTATGGCCGGCGTGGGCAAGGCAACCCTGGCGCAGGAATTTGCCAAACTCCTGAACTGTGTCGATCCGCAGGAGGATGATGCCTGCGAGGTCTGCCCCTCCTGCAGCAAGATGCGTGATGGTAACCACCCGGATCTCGTCCGGATCAAGAGCGAAGGAACCTTCATCAGGCTCGATCAGATCCGTGGTCTGAAACAGCGTTCGGGCTTTCACCCGTTCGAGGGCAAATGGCGGGTTGTGATTATCGAAGAGGCCCACGACCTGCGAGAGGAGGCTGGTAATGCCCTCTTGAAATTGCTGGAAGAACCTCCCAGGCAGAACGTCTTTTTCCTGACTACCCTGGAACCGCAAATGCTGCTTCCAACCATTGTCTCGCGGTGCTGCCATGTCCGCCTTCAGCCGCTCGATGAGGTTTGGATCGAGCGTTATCTGACCGAGACCCAGGGCCTTCCCCCAGCCGCAGCACAGCAACTGGCGAAGCTTGCGGATGGCAGCCTGGAACGGGCCAGGGAATTGGCCGAACCGGAACGCGTCACCCGACTCAATGAGGTTCTCGAACAGGTCGCCAGGTTGAGGGGCCTTCCCATGATCGACTTTTTCCCTCTGACGGCGCAGTGGGCCAAAGGCAGTGAGGACTTGGAGCAGGACTTGGGATATATTAAACTGTGGGTCCGGGATCTCATTCTGGCACGGTTGCTTCCCGATCAGGAACGGGGGACGCCGACGGCGGCAGAGATCCCGACAAAGGTGGCAGTGGCTGCGGTGGAACCTCTGCTGTCACTATTCACGGAGCTTGAAAAGGCGCAGCGGCTCATTCGTCAGAATGCTCATAAACAGCTCACCCTGGAAGGGGTTTGTCTGGCGATAAAGGAAAAGCTCTATGGAGAGAGTGGTTGGCATTCGCTTCAGAGTGGGAGGTAAGATCTATCATTTTGATCCTAGGGATCTTCCCCTGAAGCGGGATGATTGTGTCATTGTCCATACGGAGCAGGGATGGGGTTTCGGACAGGTGGTGGAGCTTCCCTGTTTGAAGGACCCCCGTTTTCACCCGGCCGAGCTCAAAAAGATCGATCATCCCGCTACCTCGGAGGAGATTCAGAAACATCTCGAGAACCAGAATTTCGAACAGGAAGCCAAGGCTTATTTCATGGATCGGATCGCCGCGCATGACCTGGAGATGAACTTGGTGGATGTTGAATACTACTATGATCGCAGCAAGATCATTTTCTTCTTCACTGCCGATGGTCGGGTGGATTTTCGGGAATTGCTCAAGGACTTGGTCCGTCGCCTCCGAACGCGCGTGGAACTGCGCCAGATCGGTATCCGCAACCAGGCAAAGATGGTTGGCGGATTGGGTGGTTGCGGACGCCCCCTTTGCTGTGCCTTGTTTCTGAGCAACTTCCACGCGGTTTCCATCAAAATGGCCAAGGAGCAGAACCTTAGCCTCAACCCCAGCAAGATTTCGGGAGCCTGCGGGCGCCTCATGTGCTGTCTCCAATACGAATACGATACCTATCGGGAACTGAAGAAGGATATGCCCAAGCTGGGCAAGAAGATCGAGCTGCCCGAAGGCCGGGGTAAGGTCGTGCGTCAGAATGTGATGCAGCGGTCGGTCACCGTGCAACTGGAAAACGGCAAGGAAGTCGAAAAGATCCTCGACCCTCTGTAAGGATAGGACCGACGTGAACCACTTTTACATCACTACCCCCATCTATTACGTCAACGCCGAGCCCCATATAGGGCATGCTTACACCACAATCGTGGCCGACGTCATGAACCGCTTTCACCGTCTGCTCGGCTACCGGACTTTCTTCCTGACCGGGACGGACGAACACGGCGACAAGATCGTGCAGGCGGCGCGGGGTGCCGGGATGGACCCCAGGAGTTACGCCGACCGCATCAGCCGGATGTTTCGCGATGCCTGGCCGACCCTGAATGTTCGCAACGATCGTTTCATTCGCACTACCGACCCGGAACACATCCGGGTGGTGCAGACCATCCTGCAGCACGTCTATGACGCGGGAGATATCTACTTCAGCCACTACCGGGGGCTCTACTGCGTTGGCTGTGAACGGTTTTACACGGAGCGCGAACTCGTTGACGGCAAATGCCCCGACCACGACCGGGAGCCGGTTGAACGGGAGGAAGCCAACTACTTCTTCCGGATGAGCAAATACCAGCAATGGCTGATTGACACCATCAATGACCAACCGGACTTGATCCGTCCCGAACGCTACCGGAATGAAGTCCTCGCCTTCCTTCGGGAACCGTTGGAAGATCTCTGCATTTCGCGGCCGAAAGAAAGGCTGGCCTGGGGCATCCCGCTGCCTTTCGACGACCAGTACGTGACCTATGTGTGGTTCGATGCCCTCATCAACTATGCCTCCGCCCTCGGCTACCCCGATGGCTCCCTCTACCATGAATTCTGGCCCGCTGTGCAGCACACCATCGCCAAGGATATCCTCAAACCCCACGGTATCTACTGGCCCACCATGATCAAGGCTGCTGGACTCCCGCTCTTTCAGCATCTGAATGTCCACGGCTACTGGAAAATCGATGAAGGCAAGATGAGCAAGAGCAAGGGCAAGGTGGTCCGGCCTCTGGATCTGGCTTCCAAATACGGGGTAGATGCCTTCCGCTATTTCCTGCTCCGGGAGATGGTCTTCGGTCTTGACGCCAATTTCAGTGAAGAAGCGCTCGTCCAGCGACTCAATGCCGATCTCGCCAATGATCTGGGCAATCTTTTCAGCCGCACCCTCGCCATGACGGACAAGTACTTCGCCGGGAAGGTCCCGCCGTTCACTGCCGCTGTGACGGAACTGGATGAGCAGCTCAAGCAGCAGGTTGCCAAAGCCACCGCCGAAGTTGTCGCTGAAGTCCCGAAATTCGGCTTTCATAAGGCCCTGATGGCGATCTGGGAAAGCCTCAACGCCGCCAATCGCTATGTCGATCATGCGGCTCCCTGGAATCTCGCCAAGCAGCCCGCTCACCAGGACCGCCTCAAAACCGTCATCCGCACTCTTCTCGAGGTGAACAAGGTGACGGCGGTGCTCATTGCCCCGTTCATGCCGGAGACGGCGGAAAAGATCCTGGCGCGGTTGGGTTGTCCCAAATCGGCGCTTGAACTGAGGCTGGCTGATGACGGGCAGTGGGGAACCCTGGAAGAGGGCAGGGCGGTGAGCAAGGGGGAGGCGCTATTCCCGCGGATCGAGGCGAAAGAGCCAAAGCCCGAGAGGCAAGCGAGCCCTCCGGTGGCACAGGAAGCCGAGGAGCGGTCCCGGTTACTCCCCTTCGACCGGTTCAAGGAGATTGACCTCCGGGTCGGGGTGGTCAAACACGCCGAGCGGCTCCCCAAGTCCAAGAAGCTGCTGCTGCTCAGGGTCGATCTGGGCGAAGAGCGGCAGGTAGTGGCGGGCATCGGCCAGACTCATACCCCGGAGGAACTCATCGGCAGGCAAGTCCTCGTGGTCGCCAACCTGCAGCCCGCAAAGCTGATGGGCTACGAATCTCAGGGCATGATTCTGGTCGCCGAGGACGGTGATAGGCTCCGCCTCCTTACCCCGGAACAACCCGTGAAGGCTGGTGCGAGTGTCTCTTGATATGCCGTCCCTGCTGGGTGGCCGGCAAGAGCTTTGCCGGTGGCTCAAAGACTGGCCTGGCTGGAGCTGACCCGGCGCCAGCGGGCGGCAAAAAAGCCGTCCACCCCATGGCGGTGGGGCCAGGTTTTGAAGTATTTTGCCGACACTAGGTCCTGGCAGGTGGCAGGAAGGGAATCACCAGCTGCTTCCAGGTCGAAGTCGCGGTGAGCCTTGCCGAAGTCCTCTGCAACCCGCTCGTCTTCCTCGGAAAAAATCGTACAGGTGGCGTAGACCAAAATCCCTCCTTCTCGCACAAAGAGGGATGCCCGCTCTAAAAGCTCTCGTTGCTGCTGCGAAAAGCGATAAGGATCCTTGGGATGGCGACGCCACTTGATATCGGGTTTGCGCCGGAGGGTCCCGAAGCCGCTACAGGGAGCGTCGAGAAGTACCCGGTCAAACTGCCCGAGTTTTGCGGGGATGAGTTCGCGGGCATCCCCGGTGAGCGTGGTGATGATGGTAAGGCCTTGGCGAAGGGCGTTTTGCACCAACTCCCGGAGCTTCCACGAGGATTGATCTACGGCGACGATTTCGCCGGCATTTCCCATCAACATGGCAATATGGGTGGTCTTGCCGCCGAATCCCGCGCAGAGATCGAGGATGCGTTCTCCCGGACGAGGATCAAGGATGAGAGAGACCAACTGCGAGGCTTCGTCCTGAACCTGGAACCAGCCGTCCTGGAAGCCGGGCAGGCTGCCCGGGTTCTGGCGCGGTCCGACCAGGCGCACCGCGTTTGCGAGGCGTGGCGAAGACTCGGTACGGACCCCTCCCTCACGCAGTCGTCCCAGGAGCTGCGACAGCGAAACCTTGGGGCAATTGACCCGCAGGACCAGCGGGGCGATGGTGTTATTCGCCTGACAGAGGGCGGTGGTTTCCTCAAACCCGAATTCCTTCAGGCACCGTTGGACAAACCACCGAGGATGCGAGGTGGTTGCGGTCAGAAAGGCATCCGGTTCGCGTTCCGGTGAGGGCCAGGGCCAGCGGCCTTCACGGCGGATGGCTTCCCTCAGCATTGCGTTGATGAACCCCACTACATGGGGCGGATGAGACGTCCTGGCAAGCCGGACCGTTTCGTTGACCGCGGCATGGTCTGGGATGCGGTCGAGGTTCAGGATCTGGTAGAGCGCCAGACGGAGCAGCAGGCGGACTGAGGACGCGATCTTGTGCGGCTTGACGGTGCTCAGCTGGTCAATGTGCCAGTCCAGGGTTCCCTGCCAGCGCAGCACGCCGTACACGAGCTCAGTGAACAGGGCTCGCTCTTCGGGCTTTGGTTGCGGATACCGCTGAAGGGTTGCCCGCATGAGACGGTCGGGATAGTGTGCCTGCTTTTCAAGGTTGAGGAGGACCTGATAAGCCAATCTTCTGGCGTTGGTCATGGTCCTTCCCGTTTCATGGCGGCGATTTCCTGCAATACCCCATCCACGCGTTCGAGGGATACGCCGGTATTGAAGCAGGGCCCGAAAGGACGTTCGTTAAAAATCCCGTAAACGGGAAGGGGGGTTGTGTCCTGAATGCCACTGGTGAGGTCGCGTTCGCAGGCTACGGCAATGATCAGGTCCGGCCGCCGTTCGAACACGATCCGGCGGGCAATGGTACCGCCGGTCGCCACCGCCAGATCCACCCCGTAGCGCCCGGAGATCTCGATGAGCTCTTTAATGGGGCATTTGCCGCACAGTTTGCAGTTCTCCACGTGATGAGTGATTTTCACCTTGCACTCGCTGTCCTGCAGGCAGTGGGGCATGAGCAGCAGGATCCGGCGAGGGGGATGGCCGTTGCGGCATTGTGCCATGACCAGTTCATTGTTGACGGCCACAAAGGCGTGCTGCACGGCTTCGCGGCCGAGGCCGACGAGGCGGCCGACGGCAACGAGCACTGGTAGCAGAAACCTGGTGCAGAGGCTGCGGAGCGGCCGGGAAAAGGGTACATCCCGGCCGAGGAGTGTCACCACAATGAGCAACACGAGGGCCAGCAGGATGAATCCGCCCAGCGTCCCCATCACGACTCCCATGATCCACGGCAACTGCGCGTTGATACGCTCGAACCCGTAATAGGGAACCACATAAAAGATGCCCAGGATCGTGGAAACAATGACCGCCGTCAGGCCGAGCAGGAGCACCAGCGTCAATTTGCCTGGTGGGTGGGCCAATCCTTGCTGATCATCTGGCTTAGTTGGCATGGGCGACAACCATAGTCGGCAACCGTTCATTCAAGGAGAGAACCAACCGGCAGGGGCCGTCCCCGGAGGAATTCGCCGGCTGGCAGACGGCGCTGTCCTTCCAGTTGCAGAGCACCGATCGTCAACGCCTGCCCATCGCCCCCCAGGACCACCAGGCCCTTTTGCCCACAGCCGACGATTTCTCCAGCCCGACCGGCGCCACTCCAAGGCAGCAGGGCCCCCTGAAAGAATTTCAGCCGCTGTTCCCGGAAGAACCCGAAGGCCCCGGGGGCAGGGTCAAACCCCCGGATGGTGTTGACGATTTGGGCGGCGGGTGCTTCCCACACAAGCCGACCTTCGCTCTTGAGGAGGGGAGGGGCATAAGTTGCCTGGGCATCGTCCTGAGGAATGGGCACAATTCGACCCGCCCGCCAGGCCGCCAGGGTTTCGACGAGAAGCTCGGCGCCAACCTGAGCCATCTCATCATGGAGAGTGCCAAAGGTGGTTTCCGGCCCGATCGAGACCTCTCGCTGAGAGAGGATCGGTCCTGTGTCCATCCCGGCATCGAGGAGCATGATGGTCACCCCGGTGCGGCTTTCCCCCGCCAGCAGGCAGCGCTGCAGCGGTGCGGCGCCCCGGTAGGCCGGCAGCAGCGACGCATGAACGTTCAGGGTTCCCAATGGAAACGCATCAAGCAAATCCTGCGACAGGAGCTGACCGTAGGCGACGACCACGGCGCATTCTGCCCGGTAGGCCCGAAGCCGGTCGATGACTTCGCTGGTTCTGATCCGGTGGGGTTGAAAAACGGGGATTTCCAAGCGTTTCGCTACCAGCTTGACCGGAGGAGCAGTGAGCTTCTTGCCGCGCCCGCTGGGCCGGTCCGGCTGAGTGACCACGGCCAGCACCGGAACGTGAGCCTCCTGCAATTTTCTCAGGGAGGGAACGGCAAACTCCGGGGTGCCCAGGAAAATGATTCTGGGGAATGCGGCCTTGATTACTGAGCCTCCCTCTGCTTCTTTTTCCATTTGCGGATGAAGATATCCTTGGCCATGGAGCCGATCCGATCGATGAACAGCCTCCCGTTGAGATGATCCATCTCATGCTGCAAGGCGATGGCCAGCAGGCCGGTAGCGTGGATCTCCACCGGGTTCTGATGTTCATCCAGCGCCCTTACAGTCACCTCATTGCTGCGCTTCACCGTGGCGAAAAACTCGGGAACACTGAGGCATCCTTCCTCGTAGGTGACTTCCCCGTCGCCGGCAACAATTTCAGGATTGATCAGGACGATCAAACCCTGTTCGTACTCGGGTTTTTGCAGATCGATGACCAACACCTGCTCCGCTCGCCCCACCTGGTTAGCGGCCAGGCCGATACCCGGAGCATGATACATGGTCTCGGCCATGTCCGCGATCAATCGCCTGAGCTCCTCGTCAAAGACCGATACCGGGGAGGCCTTGGTGCGCAGAATCGGGTCAGGGTAGGTACAGATTTCCAACAAAGCCATGGCTGGTTCCTCGTTTCGTGAGTCGCAAAGAGCCTTATTCTAAACACCGGGCAGGATGTTTTCAACCGCAACCTGATTCGCTTCTGTCCTTGCCGCTAATCTGCTCTTCGCTCGTCCGGAACCTCCGGCGGGGCACTCCAAAGCTCCGTCAGTAATGACTTTATCGATGGAGAAACCCACAGTATTTGTCATCGTCCGCACCGTAGTAAACTGTTGCATGGGAGAAAACCTCGTGATAAAAGGGGCAATCTGACTATAACCGCAAGCAGAGAGGAGAATGCGCGATGAATTGGCCATGGGTGGTTGGAGTTCTGATCCTGTCGATTGTTCCGGGGATTGTTGGCGGCGGGCTTTTCTGGCATTTTTTCGAGCAGTGGACGGCTGTCATTGTCTGGGAAATCATTCTTTTTTGCATTGTGATGCTGATTGTTACCAAAGGGCTCAAACAGGGAGCTCCTGCCCATTAGAGGCGGGTGGCTCTCGGCTCTTGGCGCTTAGCTCAGGTGGTGAGTGGTTGCTTGCAGGGCTCGATGGCTGTCCCTGGAGGGTGGGGTTTCCCCGAAAGAACCCCTTTCACCGTGCCTGTCGGTAAGGGAGGCACGGTGTGGTCATAGAAGCGGTAAGGCAGGCAGCTTACGGATAATTCGAAGGTCCGTAAAATGGGTCGTCGACCTTGTAACTCACAACTCAAGAACCATAAGAGCATGACACGATGGATTGCAGAAAAGACCAGAACCTGCAGAACTGTAACTGCAGTTATGATCCTTGCGCCAGGAAGGGCATCTGCTGCGAGTGCCTGCAATATCACCTAAAGAGCCGCCAGTTGCCCGGCTGCTGCTTCCCGCAAGAGGCCGAGAGGACTTACGACCGCTCGTTCGAGCATTTTGCCCGCCTGGTGAAGGAAAATCGAATCTGACCCAATCCCTGCTCCATCGTTTCCGATTCCCTGTCCCCCAGGCTGGGTAGGTCGTCACGAGCCAGTCCGGCTCATGCCAGTTTGTCCCCCCCTCTATTGTTGCCGCTTGCTTTGGTGGGCCGACCTGAGCAGACGTATCACGACTGCCGTGTTGGTGTGCACGACCAGGTAGAGCAGGGCTGCTGCCGGCAGAGCGTGCCAGAGGGGCGTGCCGAGTCCCGAGAGGGCGATGAGCGAGATTCTTGTCCCCTTGCTGACCAGGGTGGGAGGGCCAAGGTCGATCCCGAGGTTCTCCGCCCGCGCACTGGTGTAGCTGATCTGGCTGCTGCCGATGACAGCCAGAGCTCCGATCACGAGCAAAGTCCAGAGCGGTTCCCAAACCGGAATCCTGATCAGGTAGACCACCACGCCGATCACCATGGCCCCGTCGGCGTAGCGGTCAATGACGGAATCCAGGAACGCCCCTGCCCGGCTTGAGCGTCCCGTCAGACGGGCAAACTGACCGTCCACTCCATCGAGGATTTGCGAGAGGGATGCCGTGAGACCGGCCGCAAAACCCATTCCCAGCGCAAATAAGAATCCCGCCAGAATCCCGAGCGACGCCGCGAAGAGCGTGATCATCCACGGATGCAGCCACTCAAGGTGAACCAGCAGGGGGGTGATGGGGGCGGACAGGCGGCGTTTGATCCATTTGAGGATGAAGCGGTCACTTGGCTTGGTCCGCCAGTCGGGTTGGAGGGAAGCATCGGGCATTGAGGTAAATCCTTTCTCTTCGTCCACGAAGGCACACGAAGCGACACGAAGATGCTTGTCTCCCGTCGCCCGGGAGACTGTCCAATAACAAAGATTCCTCTTAATCCCAGCTTAGGGTGGGGTGTGTCCACCTGCTGCGCCGTCGGTGCCACACCCCACCCTTGTTGCCGGACGATCACTAAAGAGTGAACTCTTCCGGGTAGATTTTCACCGCCGTCTTCTTGGTCTTGAAAGCACCGATCATTTCCAGGAGCATGAGATAGCTGGCGAGGTCATGGTTTGTCTCTGGAGAGGGCCGTCTCATCGCTCGAACTTCCTCCGGCGTCAGGGGAAGGTCGGTTTCGAGGGTGAGCCACCTACTATTTCGTGCGGACGAGTTCATCGAATTTCTCCAGTTGCCCGTACTTTTCAAAATAGCCGCGTACCTCGTCTTCATCGATTCCAGGAAGTCGCAGAAGCTGCTCGATATCGGCCATTTCTCGAAAAGTCCGTTGAGGGTCATTTTTCATCGCATAGATCTTCAACGCGATGAGGTGCTCGGGTCTTACCACCGGTAAGGTCAGATTTTCGAGAAGGAGCAGCGCTCTGGTCCCGGCAAATATCAGGTTGGCGGTTTCACCGGTCACATACACGAAATCTATTCGGCCGAGGGCTGCCAGTGGGTGAAGATGGTTGGAAAAGCCTTTGGAGCGATGCAACGTTTCATATCCGAGGCTTTCGAGAAATAGGATGATCTTTTGCCGGTCATTTCCCCTTGCGATAAAATCCACATCCTGAGTCGCTCGAACATAGCCGTACGCATGGAGCGCAAATGCCCCGATGATAGCAAAATCGATTCTTTCCCGCGCAAAGAAGCGGGCAATAGCTTCAATGACCGTTGTGAGATTCATACCTGCCCCAGTTCCAGCCAGCTTACAGGTGAGCCCCGGTGTTTGGCCGCATCACCGATTCACTACCGGACACATTTTACTCCAACGGTAATTCCTCCAAGGTATCCTCGGCAGACTGTTCGCACTGCCGCTCCAAGCGCTTTGGCTCCTTGGGGCCTCTTTGCTCACCTTTGGCGGGTCGTCCCTTCTTGCGGGGAGCAGGCCTTGGCTTGGGAACCCTCTTTGCCGGTTATTCGCGTCCTTCAATGGCGGTCGAGTCTCGGGATATATGGCCGATCAACTCTGCCTTCAGGTACTTCTCAACAAGAGCGTCGTGAACTCTCTCGCCCAGCCCCCTCTCGGCAAATTCGGCAAATGCCCGCGAGAACGTGGACTCCGAGGGAACGTCTGAAACTCGCTCAAATCCACAGATCCGCCGCAGCGTCGGCGTTGTCTTCAAGGCCACAATCAATGACCGCGTGAAAGGGAACCCGCAGACCGCATTGGCCACAATGAGCGCGCGATCGATTCCCGCTCCCTGAGCTTCCTTCCCATCCGTTGATTGATGGCACTCCATGGAACATATCTCTCAATCCGGACCAGTTCCAGAATGGCTACAAGCTGGCGCTCTTTCTCTGTTAATGCTGTGTTCCAGCACTCCTCCAATTGAGGGAACAAACTGCGTTGCAGATTTCCCAACAACCATGATAGTCCTTGTCCGAGATTCATTGGTGCCTCCCGTAGCCGAGTGTCGTTTCTGTCGACAGCACTTTACCACAGGACCGTTGATGAAGCTCACTTTTCAGCCAATTTCACTATCTCAACATGACTTTTGCAAGAGGCTCAGACGACTCACACGGTTGCTGGCGAAGTCCTTGTTATGGCTGTCATCGAAATGAGGCCGGAGGTTAAAGGATGTTGCTTATAAGGATTTTTGAGCTATAGTGTACCCCAAAAACTGGACAGCACAATAAGGTGGTAAGACGGTCCTGGCCCATGGTAAACAAACGAACCAAGGAGGGCTGTGGATGACGGATCGG
>JAPXSS010000082.1:0-15481 GCA_033812955.1 Syntrophobacteraceae bacterium
GGGTACCTGCGGCGCTCTTACGGGGGGTGCCTGTGTGCTAGCCCTCTATGCCGGCAAGGGCCTGTCGGAGGAGTCGGAGGACGAGAAGCTGAACTTGATGATCAGCGAGCTGGTGGACTGGTTTACCGAGGAGTTCGGTAAGCTTCATGGCGGTATTCGTTGTGAAACGATTCTGGGAGATGATCCGCAGAGCCGTTCTGCCAAATGCCCCAGCCTTACCGTTGGCACCTACGAGAAAGTGAAAGCGTTGCTCATTGAGAACGGTTTTGAGCTGACCGGAGGGAGATAGTGGTGGAGGAAGAAGCCGTCCTCTCCCATACGGAGAGTGTTTGTCCCGAATGCCTGACGCGGATTCCCGCCAGGCGGGTTGCTGACGGCAATCGGGTACTCCTGAGAAAGACCTGCCCCGAGCATGGTCGTTTCGAGACGGTCATCTGGCGCGGGGAACCATCATACTTGTCCTGGAGCCGACCGAAGAGCCCTTCTCATCCCAAAACCCCACAGACCGACGTGGCCGGAGGATGTCCCTGGGACTGTGGTTTATGTCCCGACCACCGGCAGCAGACCTGTTGCACCCTGGTGGAAGTGACTCACCGGTGTAACCTGGGATGCCCGCTCTGCTACGCTGATGCAGGCCACGAGCCTTCCCGGGACCCGGACCTGGCAGAGCTTCGAAAGAGCTTCGAAGCACTGCTCGCCGTGGCGGGGCCGTGCCATGTGCAGCTCTCTGGGGGAGAACCCACCGTTCGTGACGATCTGCCGGCAATCATCACCCTCGGGCGGGAAGTGGGATTTGATTTCATTCAGCTCAACACCAACGGTCTGCGCCTGGCCCGGGAGCCGGATTATGTTCGGAGGCTGAAAGAGGCCGGACTTTCGTGCGTGTTTCTCCAGTTTGACGGTCTCGACGATGAGATCTCGGTGAAGCTCCGGGGGCGGCCTCTGAGCGAGGAGAAAGAACAGGCCGTAGCGCAATGCCGGGACCACGAACTGGGGGTGATTCTCGTCCCGACGCTGGTGCCCGGTGTGAATACCCACTGTCTTGGCGCGATCATCGAGTATGCTCTGGAGCGACTGCCCGGTGTCCGGGGAGTGCACTTTCAGCCGGTGAGTTACTTTGGCCGATATGCCGGTTTCTCCGGGGATCGGCCACGCTTTACCATCCCGGAAATTATCACGGAAATCGAGAAGCAAACCAAGGGGTTGATGAAGTCGGAGCATTTCCGACCGCCCGGTGCTGAACACAGTTCCTGCTCCTTTCATGGCAACTTCGTGCTCATGCCGAGCGGGGAGCTCAAGCCCTGGAGTCTGCCCCAATCCGAGCAGTGCTGCTGTGGGGGCTCTCCCGCAGGACTGGGAGTGGTCAAGGCCCAGCAGTTTCAAAGGCGGTTCTGGGCCGCTCCGGCCGACTCGGGTGACCCGGTGGCGAAAGGGCCCAGTCTGGGCGGATGGGATCTTTTCCTCGAACGAGTGCGCACGCATTCCCTGTGCATTTCCGGCATGGCCTTTCAGGATGCCTGGACCCTCGACCTGGAACGTCTCAAGGGGTGCTATCTCCACGTCCTCCATCCTGATGGTCGGCTGATCCCCTTCTGCGCCTACAACTTGACGGACTGTCAAGGATATGCGGTCTATCGCAGTGGCGCTCGCTATCACGCGCGTGCTGCTTCCGGCAACCGGGTGCCCGCCAGCACTGACCATGGCGCAGGGTTCCAGCGTGACGGACATAGCGGCGAGGGCGATGCGAACCGCCGGGGCCGGTCTTTGCCGCCTGCCGCCGGTGTGGTCCGGCCTGCGTGGCAGCCGGCGAAGCAATCCTCGGGCTGCCTGGTCTGCGGATCGGATCTACGCTACACTGTACTTGAGCGGGAACAAAGGTGTTTTTACTGCGGTGAGGCTTTCTCCTCAAACAGTGCCTGCGAGCGGGGACACTATGTCTGTGACCGCTGTCACATGGAGGATGGCATCGGCGTCATCCGGCATATCTGCCGACATAGTGGGGAAGCGGATCTGATTCGCCTTTTTGCCCGAATTCGACAGCATCCCGCCATTCCGGTTCATGGGCCGGAGCACCATCCCATGGTCGCCGGCATCATCCTGGCTGGTTATAGAAATGTGGGTGGCAAGGTTTCGGACGATATCCTGCAAATGGCGATTTCGCGAGGCTGCGACATTGCCGGCGGGGCTTGCGCATTCGTGGGGGTGTGTGGTGCTGCCGCAGGGGTTGGCATTGCCCTGAGCCTTCTGCTGCAAGCCAGCCCCCTGACCCCCAGGGAGCGTCAGACGGTGCAGCGGGTAACCCAGGAGGTGCTCAGGAGGATTGCGCAGTGGGAGGCGGCCCGCTGTTGTCAGCGGGAGGGCTGGATCGCACTCTCCACAGTTGCTGAGTTGTCTGGAGAGGTCCTGCCCATTCGGCTTGGGGCTGAATACCGACTGGTCTGCAGTCAACGGCAACTGAACCGGGAATGCCTTGGACAAGCATGTCCGCTCTTTCCGGGGAGTATCGAGTGAGGGCAGCCGTGGGAACGGTTGCGAGGGGATGGTTTGCTTTGATGCCGGTTGCGAACGCAGCAGCTCAAGGTATCGGGGAAATGCCAGCATGCTGAGGACGCCGCTGGAGCCTTGGATTGCGGAGAAGATCGCCTCTCCCCGCAAAGGGCCTTTCCGCGAACGGATCGAGCGCTACCAGTTGGCCAGGCTGCAGGAGACGCTCACCCGGGTCCGGGCCGGGAGTGCTTTTTACAGGAGACATCTGGCTGCCGCGGACGGTCACAGCCTCCACTCCCTGGCAGATCTCGGTCGCCTCCCTTTCACCACCGCCGAGGACGTGCGGCGCCATCCCCTGTCATTCCTCTGTGTCTCCCAGGGCGAAGTCGAGCGGGTGGTCACGCTCCGTAGTTCGGGGACAACGGGAGAATCCAAGCGCATCTTTTTTACCAGGGAGGATCAGGAGCTGACGGTGGATTTCTTTCGGGTTGGGATGTCGACCCTGGCAGGACCGGGAACGCGGGTGCTGATCCTGCTGCCGGGAGAGCGTCCCGGGAGTGTGGGAGATCTTCTCGCTACCGGACTGAGCCGTCTTGGGGCGCAGGGGGTACCGTACGGACCGGTAAGGGATTATGGTGATGCTCTCAAGGTGATGTGCCGGGAAAAGATCGAGGTGCTGGTCGGAATTCCCGTGCAGGTGCTCACTCTTGCCCGACAAAGCGGCGGGATGGCTGCTCCTCGGAGCGTTCTGCTCAGCACCGACTATGTTCCGCAAGCGTTAAAAGCGGAGCTTGCCAGGATTTGGAGTTGTGAAGTCTACACCCATTATGGGATGACGGAAATGGGTTACGGAGGGGGGGTCGAATGCCAGGCCCGGCACGGCTATCACCTGCGGGAGGCGGACCTGCTGTTCGAAATCGTCCATCCCGGCACGGGAGCCGCACTGAGTGATGGCGAGGAGGGAGAGGTGGTGTTCACCACTCTCACGCGGACCGGGATGCCGCTCATTCGCTATCGCACCGGCGACCTGAGCCGCTTTCTGACAGAACCATGCCCCTGTGGGACTCTCCTCAAGACCATGGCAGTGGTGAGCGGCCGGATCGACAATCGACTCGAGCTGGAGCCGGGAATGGTGCTGAGCATGACGGATCTGGATGAAGCTCTTTTTGCGATCCATGACCTCATCGACTTTTCGGCGGAGCTTTCCTGCAGGCATAACCGGAATCATTTGGCGCTGACTGCCACCGTGGTGGGGGGCGGGACCGGGGAGAGGCTTGGTGAGCTTCGGCAAGCTCTGAACGGGATCGCGCCCCTGCGATCCCTGATCGAACGGGGGAAACTCGAACTTGATCTCAGGGTGCGTGAGGGACGCCCGCAGCTTCGGGACGGCAGGACCAAACGCTCGTTGACCGACAAAAGGCATCAGGGAGTCTGATCATGGTTGTTCTCAAGAGTATCGTGGAGTTGTTGAAGGCCAAAGAAAGCTTCGTGCTGGCGACGATTCTCAGGCGGTTCGAGTCTGCGCCCCGGGATGTGGGATCACGGATGATCATCCGTGCCGACGGCTCGATCATCGGGAGCATCGGCGGGGGAATCCTGGAGGCGACCATTCAGAAGCTGGCGAGAGAGCTCTTCACCTCCCGGAAGACTCTGGTTCGCCGGTTCACTCTCAACCGGGAGGACCCGGACATGATCGGGATGATCTGCGGTGGGGATGTGGAATTTCTCCTGCACTTTGAAGACGCCTCCCAGCCTGACCGGCTGGTGCTCTACGAGGAGCTGCAGCGCTCTTTGGATGCCAGAAAGCGGACGTGGCTGATCATGAAGCTTCCCGAGGAGGAAGTGAGCAAAGGGATGCCGCCAACCTATGTGCTGCGAGACGGCGGCGCCGCCTTGGAGGTTCCCGGGCTACCCCGCCTGCGGGAGCTGCTCGTGGAGGTCAGCACCACCCAGGCAGAGGTGGTGGCTTATGAGGGTCTCCGTCTCTTCATTGAGCCCCTGTCCTCTGAGGGGACCGTCTATATCTTCGGGGCCGGTCACGTCGGGCAGAAGGTGGCGCACTTGACCGCGTTTGTGGGTTTTCATACGGTGGTCCTGGATGACCGGGCAGAATTCGCCAATCGGGAGCTTCTCGGTTCAGCGGACCAGATCGTGGTACTGAACTCCTTCGAGGAAGCCGTGAAGGAGCTGCGAATCGATGGGGATAGCTACCTGGTGATTGTGACTCGCGGCCATGCCCACGACCAAACGGTACTCGAACAGGCACTGCGGACCCGGGCGGGCTATATCGGCATGATCGGCAGCCGCAGTAAGCGGGATGCCACCTACGAGGCCCTGACCCACGAAGGATTCACTGCCCGTGATTTTGCCCGGGTTCACTCCCCCATCGGGCTGAGCATCGGCGCTGAAACTCCGGAAGAGATTGCAGTGAGTATTGTGGCCGAACTGATCGAGGTCAGAGCGAGGCGCGACTGGTGAGAACCCATGAGCGCATCGGCGCTCTGATCCTGGCGGCCGGCTTTTCGTCACGGATGGGGGCCTTCAAACCGCTGTTGCCCATCGGTAGCACGACCGTTCTGGAAGAGGCGATCACCCGCTTCCAAGAGGCAGGTATCGCGGCCGTCAAGGTGGTGGTGGGCTATGAGGCCGAAAGGATCATCCCGATCCTGGAACGGGCGGGCATCGAGTGGGTACTGAACGACCACTATGAACGCGGCATGCTTTCTTCCGTGCTGGCGGGGGTGAGAGCCCTCGATCCGGAGCTGGAAGCCTTCTTCCTTTTGCCGGTGGACACTCCGCTGGTCAAGCCGAGGACTATCGCGACCCTGCTCGAAGCCTTCGTCAGCAGCGAGGCGAGGGTGGTCTATCCCTGTTTCCGTGGTGTCCGGGGGCATCCGCCGCTTCTTTCCAGAGCCTGTATCCCGAGTGATCTGGCCAGCGATTATCCGGACGGATTGCGTGCCTACCTCAGCCAACATGAGCAGTCGGCTCGAGAGATCGAGGTGCCGGACCAGGCGATTCTGATGGGCTGCAATACGGCGTCGGACTATGCCAGGCTCCAGCGGTATGCCCTCCGGGAAGCAATCCCGACGGATCAGGAATGTCAGGTATTCCAGCATCACCACCGGGTGCCGGAGAAGGTGGCGGCCCATTGCCGGGTGGTGGCCCAGCTGGCGCGTCTCCTGGGGGTCCTGCTGAACCGCGCCGGTTTCCAGTTGGACCTGGATTTGGTCGTCGCTGGCGGCCTTCTTCATGATCTTGCCAAGGGGCAACCGGACCACGCCGGGAAGGCCGCCCGCCTCCTGATGGAAGCTGGCTACCCGGCCGTGGCCAGGGTGGTTGCCTCTCACATGGACCTCGCGTATCGCGAGGGTACGGTGGATGAAGCAGCACTCGTGTATTTGGCGGATAAGCTGGTTGCTGGTGACGAGTTGGTGGCGCTGGAAAAACGATTTGCCAAAAGCCTGGCGCGGTATGCGGACCGCCCGGAAATCCTGAAAGCTGTTTTGAACCGCCGTGATACTGCCAGGCGGATCCAGCGGGAGGTGGAGGCTGCTCTGGGAGAACCGCTCGAACAGATCCTGCACCGATTTGCGCGAAATATCCGCGCAGTCTCGGGTAACGGGGAGCGCCACATCTACCTGGTCAGGCATGGGGCTGTCCCACGGGAGGAAGCCGGCAGGCGTTTTCTTGGCCAGCTGGATGTGCCCTTGAGCGGTGAGGGCATTGAGCAGGTGCGCCGGCTGAACGAGGAACTCAGCAGCGTTCCGTTTTCCGCCGCCTTCTGCAGCGATCTCAAGCGTTCGGTTGAGACGGCGGCCATCCTGACGGAAGACCGGCCGGACCTGGTAGCCGTGCAATGCCCCGAATTGCGGGAAATCGACCTTGGGGAATGGGATGGCTTGAGTTTCGAGGCAGTGCAAACAGCCTGCCCGGATGAGTTTCTGAAGCGGGGATGGGATATTGTCCATTACCAACCGCCGGGAGGAGAAAGCTTCCTCGATTGCACCAGGCGCGTCATTCCAACCTTCTACCAGTTGGTGCACACCACCCGCGGGAACATCCTGGTGGTGGGTCACGCCGGGGTCAATCGCATTATCCTGTGCCAGGTGCTGGGCAGGTCCCTGGCGGACCTTCTTGACATTCGTCAGGATTATGCCTGCGTCAATCTCATCCAATACAATGACGGTGCGTTCAGTGCAAAAATATTGAACGGAGAGATGGTCCACTGACTGCTGAGGCGCAAGGAGCGCCGTGAAGAACAGGAAAGTCCCTGGGGCTGGCGGTCCGGCATGAACCCGCACTTTCCCAAAGGCTATCGAGAGCTCGGAGATTGCTCGAGCCCGGCAGGCGAACCCCACCGGGCGAAGCAGGCTGTTACAGGAAGCGGGCGCCGGCACTGGCACTCGGGCAGCCCGGCAACAGGGGGAAACGAGGCTAAATCATTCCGCTATTCGTCGAAGGCAATGATCAGATCGGCTTCGTTGCCACATTTCTCACAATGGCAGACTTCCCTTTTTGTCGTTGTCATGGTCATTTCTCCTCTTGCGTTTGCGCATAGATTGATGATGGCAGCGCAATCGCATGCAATTCCCACGGCGGGGGGGAGCCGCAACCAAACCGAACCACGGAGACACAGAGGAGATTCCTTTTTTGCCCGGCCGTCGTCTCCCGGCCGGGCAAAACTATTCCCCTCCGTGTCTCTGTGGTTGGATTTATGATGCATAGAAAAAATCAGGCTACCAAAAAAGTCACTCTGTCAAGCAGAATTTCATGCAATTGCCCTACAGGCTTTCTCCGGTTGACTCCAACCCGTCAACCAGCTATGTAACGGGGGCGCCGTCAAAATTGGCCACTTCCAGACAGGCTTTGATTCGGTGGGGCCGCTGTGGCTGCCCCGAGGTGTGCTGACGCCGGGAAGATGCCGATCACGAAGCTCAGGCTGGGTCATTCTAAGACAACGGGTGGGAACAAATCAAGATGAAGCGAAAGTGTATTGAAGTCAGATGGCATGGACGGGGTGGTCAGGGGGCTGTTACCGCGGCAAATATCCTGGCAGAAGCGGCCTATTATGAGGGCTACAAAGGGGTCACGGCCGCGCCGTTTTTCGGAGCGGAACGCCGGGGAGCACCGGTTATCGCGTCCAACCGCTTCGGCCGGGAACCCATCAAGACCTTCTCCCTGGTGAATCACCCCGATGTTGTGGTGGTCCTGGATGAGACCCTCCTGAAGGTGGTCAATGTGGCCGCCGGGGTGCGTTCGGACGGGATTGTCATTATCAATACCGCCAAACCACCTGATGCCATCGACCTCGGGACAGCCGTCAATATTGCCACCACCAACGCCACCGGGTGGGCGAAAGAAGCAGACCTGATCGTGGCCGGGTCGGTGCTGTTCAATACCACCATTCTCGGCGGGTTTGCCCAAGCCACCGGCCTCATCACCATGGAAAGCATCGAACAAGCTCTGCGCCATCATTTCCATGGTCCCCCAGCCGATAAGAACGTCCATGGGGCACGACTCGCCTTCGACGGGACGATCACTCTCAACGAATGCCAGCTGGCATGTGCCTGATCGGCTGTCGGGTATCGGATGGGGGATGGGGAGGGTGATGAAGGGGCCGATGGCTCTCCTTGATCATCTTGTGATAATGATCGTAAACGAACGCAAAGCATTGCGGGGTGAGTGGCAGCACGGCGGTCTGCGCCGAAACCCATTGACCCGGCTGACCATCATTCTGGAAGGAAACCATGGCAGACCCTAAAAAAATGGACCCCTTCACCCACGCTCATTCCCGCCTGTGCAAGGGGGAAGGGGGCAGGACCGGAGACTGGCGGGCCTTTCGACCTGAGATCGATCACACCAAATGCACACCGAGCAGGAACAAGCGGCCATCGTGCTATATCTGCTGGCTCTATTGTCCGGATGCGGTGGTCAAGCGCACCATTCCCGTCGAAATTGACCTCGAGTACTGCAAGGGCTGTGGGATTTGCGCCACAGAATGCCCCACCAAGGCGATTCGCATGGTCGAAGAGATAAAAGAGTGAGGGGTGAGGCGTGGGTTGCCATCCCATATCCCCTCACCTCCTGCAAAAGCGTTCCTTCTCGCTGTAGATGCAGCCGCAGTACTGCTGACGATACAGCCCGAGGATGCCGGCTTGTTCCTGGCCCGTTTTCCAGCCCTCCCGAAAATCTTCGTAGTAAAAGGGAATGCCGTGCCTTTTGGATGCCTCCCGGGCCAGGGCGCTGATCAGGCCATGCTTTTGCTGCCTGCTGTACAGCAGGGTGGACGTGAAGGCGTCGAACCGGCTTTTTTTCGCCAGCCGGGCGGTCGCCTCGAGCCGCCGTGCGTAGCAGTAGAGACACCGTTCATGCTCGCGGAATGCCACCTGCCTGAGGAACTCCTCCAGTTCATAGTCTCGCCGGATGATCAGTTGCAGTCCTTCACGCCCGGCAAAGGCCTCGAGGGTGCTGAGGCGCCTTTCAAATTCCTGATAGGGCTGGATGTGGGGATTGTAAAAGAAGCCGTGAACCTGCCGGCCCGTGTCACGTAGCTTGCTGAGCGGGTAAATGGTGCACGGTGCGCAACAGATGTGCAGAAGGATCTTCGTCAAGGTCCATTGTCCCCGTGTAGTTCGGCTGGTTTTCAACTCCAGCTCGATCACGCCGGCTTGCGTTCTCAAGCTGGAGCCTCGGAGCGAGCAGACTTCCAACCCCTCATGCCTGACGCCCGACTCCTCTCCCTAACGTCTGCAGCAGGCGATGCGGCAACTCATCGAAGCTGCCGTTACTCATGCACACTACCAGATCGCCGGTGCGGCAGTGGCGGACCAGGAAGCCCACCAGTTCCTCCGTGGTCTCGAATAAATGGGCCGCTTTCCCCTGCTTTTTCAGATCCGTCACCAACCGCTCGGCATCCAGCCGCTCGGAGGCTGGAATGGCTTCCAGGCCGGGCGGCTGTTTGATGCAGACGATGTCGGCGGCATCGAACGAGGCGGCATAAGCCTCCTGAAAAACGGCCCGGCGGCTCGAGTTGGTGCGCGGCTCGAAAGCCGCGAGCAGCCGTTGTTCGGGATAAAAACGACGGAGGGCAGCGAGGGTTTCCTGAACAGCCGTCGGGTGATGCGCAAAGTCGTCCATAATGAGCACCCCGCCAGCTTCACCCACCAAGTCCTGCCTTCGCCTTACGCCCTGGAAAGTGAGGAGACCTTCCTGGAACTGGGCTGGCGTCAGGCCCACCTGCGCCGCTACGGCCCGCGCTGCCAGGGTGTTGAGCAGGTTGTGGCGACCGGGCAATTTGGAGCAGATCCGCTCGACGCGGTCGGACAGGGGGTTGCGGCAGGTGAAGCGGACTTCTCCAGCCGTGTATTCCGCCTCCAGGAGGCGCCAGTCAGCATCCGGCGAGGCGCCGTAGGTCGTGACCCGACCGCGGCAGTGGCGGCTCAGGGCGCGACAGGTCGAATCATCGCCATTGACCACCAGGGAACCATCGTCGGGGATGATCTTTACGAACTCGGCAAAGGCGTTAACGACGGCTTCGAAGTCGCGGAAGATATCCGCGTGATCGTACTCGATACTCGTGATCAGCCCCACCTTCGGCTGGTAGTGCAGAAACTTCGGCCCCTTGTCGAAGAAGGCCGTATCGTATTCGTCGCCTTCAATGACCATGCAGCGTCCGCGGCCGAGATGATAGCTGGCCCCCCAGTTCTTCACGAACGCACCAATGAAGGCGCTGGGGTCCATGCCGGCATGATGCAGAATCCAGGCGAGCAGGGAGGAAGTGGTGCTCTTGCCATGGGTGCCGGTGACGACAAGGCTGTCGTGATTCCCGAGAAAAAACTGGGCCAATGCCTGAGGCATGGAAAGATACGGCGTCCCGTTCCGGAGAACGGCCTGGGCTTCAGGATTATCCCGGCGGATGACATTTCCGATGATGACCAAATCGGGATCAAAGCGTACCGGATTGTCGGCGCTGTACCCGCGGCATACCGGAATGGCGAGGGCTTCGAGGTGAGTGCTCATGGGGGGGTAGAGGTTCTGGTCCGATCCCGCCACCCGATAGCCCTTTTCACTGAGCATCGAAGCGAGTGTGCCCATGGCAATCCCGCCGATCCCCATCATGTAAATGGTGTTGGCATTTTTTTCGGCCATGAAAGGTTTCCATCACCAGGTTGTGCAATAATGGTCGAAAGTGCTTCAATCGCTCGTTGTCCCGCGTCGGATGAACGCGGTTGGTCAGGAGTATTACCAGAATCTGCCGGTCGAGATCAAACCAGAAGGAGGTGCCCGTGAACCCGAGATGGCCGATACTGTGGGGCGAAAAGTAGTCCCCGGCACTCGAGTGCTGAGGGCTGGGGCTGTCAAATCCCAGCAGCCAGGTGCTCGCGGGTACGCCGCCATCGGGTCGGGTCCAAAACTCACGCACGATTTCAGAGGGCCAGGATGGGTCTACCACCCGTCCTGAGTAGATGTCCCAGAGAAACATGAGTAGTCGATAGACCCCGTGGGCGGTGCCGAAAAGGCCGGCATGCGGTGCCACTCCCCCCAGGCAGTAGGCATGTTCGTCGTGGACTTCCCCGATCAGGAGGCGTTGGCGCCACGGGCAGACTTCGGTGGCAGCGAAGACTCTGCCGGCAGCAGGCCCCTTTCTGGGAGAGAGCGTCGGCTCCGGGGGGACCCTCAGGGGACGAAAGCCAAGAGTGGCGAGCGGGGACAGCTCCTGATGATTCCGAGCTGTGGACCGGGACCGTCTGCCGGACGACGACTTCCCGAGGTCCAGGTGCAGGGGGTCAAACAGAAATTGAGTGGCAAGCTCCCCTAAGGGTTTTTCGTAAGCATTTTCAAGAAAGATGGGCAGCAGCATGAACCCCAGATCACTGTAACAGGAAACTGTTCCCGGTGGCGATTCGAGCGGGGTCCTGGCAATCATGAGATTCAGGGTACTTTTGCGACTGGCCGGTTCTTTGACAATGAGTCCGGGAAAGAACGGCCGGTAGGCAGGCAGGCCCGAGGAATGATTGAGCAGGTGACGAACGGTGATGGCAGCCTTCTCGGCACCCATGAGCGGTCTGGGAAAACATCTCAGTAGCGTCGTGTTGAGAGTGAACTTGCCTTCGGCGATGGCGCGCATGCAGAGCGTTGCCGTAACCAGGGGTTTGGTGAGCGATGCCAGGTCGAACAGGGTGTGACTGTCAATAAGGCGGCCCCGGCGGCTGGTGCGTCCCCAGGTTTGATGGAACAGGATCGAGTGAGGTTTGGCGACCAGCAGGCTGGCTCCGGAAAAGGTCTTTTCAGCCAGGGCGCGCGTAACCAGCTGATCGAGGGCGAATAGGAAAGACTTGGAGGCGAACGGGGGCTGGCAGACCAGGGACGGCAAGGGGAAGCTCCTAGCGGGTGAATCCGGCACTGCTGGGGGCCTCGAGACCGACAAAGGGATTGCGCTCAATCTTCAAGGTTCCTTCAAAGGTGTTGAGCGTGAAGCGGGTTCCCAGTGGCACAACCTCGTTCGGGGAGCCGTGGCCGAAGGGGAGACCGGCAACCACCGGGAATGCCAAGGATCGCACCTGATCGAGCACCATTTCACCGACTATGCGGGGATCACCGCATTCCTGGAAGTGACCGAGCACCAGGCCTGCAATTCGATCCAACACGCCGGCAAGGTTGAGCTGGGTCAGCAGCCGATCCAGGCGATAGGGAGCTTCGCCCCGATCTTCCAGCAACAGCAGCGCGCCCGTTAAATCGGGGAAATAGGGAGCACCCAGCAGGTGACAGAGGCAGGTGAGGTTGCCGCCGATAAGGGGGCCGGCAGCCAGGCCGGGCTTCAGTACCTGCTGCTCACCGAGGTTCCACGAGAACTCCCGCCGGCCTGACAGGGCCAGCAGTAATTCCTCGATGCTTTCGGGCCGATTGCCCAGGTCGATGAAGTTCGGGCCGTGAAAGGTGGTCCAGCCCAACAGATGGTGAAAGGCCAGATGCAGGAAGGTGATATCGCTGTAGCCGAGAAAAATCCTGGGACTGCGCCGCAGGGTGGCGAAGGGCAGCCAGGGCAGGAGCCTGCTGCTGCCGTAGCCGCCCCGGATGCAGACTATGGCGGCGACTTCGGGCGCCTTGACGGCGTGAATCAGATCTTTCGCCCGCTCCGCTTCCGTGCCCGCAAGAAAACCCCGTTCGTGGAGGATGTGTTTGCCGGGGGCCAGCCGATATCCCAGGTTTTCGAAGGTACGGCACGCTTGTTCAAAGGCAGCCTTCGGAAAAGGGCTCGACGGGGCCACGAGCGCGATGGTGTCACCCGGTTGAAGAGGGTTTATCATGGGGTCTACGATTCCGTTCGAAGATGATCCGGAGTCCCTTGAGGGTCAGGAATTCATCCACCAGGTCGATCACCGTGCATTCGCTGGCGATGAGCGGCGCCAGACCGCCGGTGGCGATCACCTTGAGATCGGTTTCCAGCTCCCGCTTCATTCGCGAAATGATTCCCTCCACCAGCCCTGCGTACCCGAAAACGATCCCGGCGTTCATGGAGGCGATGGTGTTTTTGGCGAGAATGGAGGTCGGGCGGGCGAAGATTTCCACGCGGGGGAGTTTGGAGGCCTTGTGAAAGAGTGCTTCGCAGGAGATCATGATCCCCGGGCTGATCACTCCGCCCTGGTATTCGCCTTGGGCAGAGATGTAATCGAAGGTCGTGGCGGTCCCGAAATCCACGACAATGGTCGCTTCCCTGAAAATGTCATAAGCTGCCACCGCGTTCACCACGCGATCGGCCCCGACCTCCTTGGGATTGTCGTAGAAGATCGGCATCCCCGTGCGAATGCCCGGGCCGACCACCAGGGGGGTGACCTTAAAATACTTCCGGCAAAACCGTTCCACCACATGAAGCACCGGGGGCACCACGCAGGAGATGATCACATGCTTAACGTCCTCCATGCGGCTTGAGGAGTCCCGGAAGAGGCTGCGGATGATGATCCCGTATTCATCGATGGTGCCGTCAACCTCGGTTCTGATGCGCCAGTCATGGACGAGTTCCTCGCCCAGGAAGAGCCCCATAAAGGTATTGGTATTGCCGATATCCACGGCGAGGAGCACGTGCTAACCCCTTTTTCCAAAAAAGCAACGCAACCCTACATCTATGCTCAAAAATCACCCACCAGTCAGGCTTCCGTCAGATCCTTTCTTCGTGTGCCTTCGTGGAAGAAAAAGAACCCGGACCACTCCTTATCCCGGTTCCCGGATGGCATCGGCCATGAGGGCGACCTCCCGATGCAACGCCACCTGGTGGGTACGAAGGAGGTGCACGCCGGCGGCGATGGCGAAACTGTGTACCACGGCGGTGCCGATTTCCCGTTCGGTTACCGGCCGATCGAGGACGGCGCCGATAAAGCGCTTCCGGGAAACCCCGAGCAGGAGCGGCCGGTCGAGGCAGTGAAGCTGTTCGAGGCTGCGGATGAGCAGCAGATTGTGGCGAAGATTCTTGCCAAAACCAATGCCGGGATCGATCACGATCTGGCTGCGGGCGACCCCGTGATCGGTGGCGAACCGGATCCGTTCCTCGAGAAAGGCGATGATTTCAGAGAAAAGTGAGGCATACAGAGGGTTTTCCTGCATGGTCCGGGGGGTGCCCTGCATGTGCATGAGAATGAGGGGAGCGCCCGAGTCGGCAGCGATTTGGACCATGCGCTCGTCAAAGCGGGTGGCGCTGATATCATTGATGAGGTCGGCGCCGGCGGCGAGCGCCTGGCTGGCCACTTCCGCCTTGGTGGTATCGATGGAGAGGGGAATGTCACTCTCCCTGCGGATGGCCTCGATGACCGGCAGGACCCGTTCGAGCTCAACCCCCACCGACACCGGCTCAGCCCCCGGTCGGGTTGATTCGCCGCCGATATCGAGCAGGTCCGCTCCCTCCGCAATCATCTCCAAAGCCCGCTGGATGGCTCTTTCCCGGTCGAAGAAGGCACCGGCATCGGAAAAGGAATCCGGTGTGACGTTGAGGATGCCCATGATGAGAGTACGCCTGCCAAGTTCGAGGACTCGCGACTTGAGGGCAAGGGTGAAGAGGGGACGGGGAAAAACAGCCATCACGCGGATTCCTGCTGCTGGCCGCCGGCGATCGGGGCCTTCGACTTCCTGGACTTCCGGACCTTGTCCAGAAGCTCGGGTTTGTTGTCGGCAATGAGCTGGTCGAGATCTTTGAGATCGAGTGTTTCCTTTTCCAGGAGCGCCTGGGCAATGAGCTTGAGAAGATCGAGGTGTTCGGTCAGAAGGGCTTTGGCTCGCTGGAAATTCCCTTCGACGATGCTGCGGACTTCTCTGTCGATATGGATCGCCGTCTGTTCACTGTAGTCGCGGTGCTGCATGATATCGCGTCCGAGGAAGACCTGCTCGTCTCTCCTGCCGAAGTTGAGCGGCCCCAGTTCCTCGCTCATGCCCCATTCGCAGACCATCCGGCGGGCAAGGTGGGTGGCACGTTCGATATCATTGGAAGCGCCGGTGGTGTATTGCTGAAAGACGACTTCTTCGGCCACCCGGCCCCCCATCAGGATGGCGATGCTGTCGGAAAGGTAGTCTTTGGAGTAGGTGTGGCGGTCGTCTTCGGGCAGCTGCTGGGTCAGACCGAGCGCGCGCCCGCGGGGAATGATGGTGACCTTGTGCAGGGGATCGGCGCCGGGCAGCAGGCGTGCCACCAGCGCATGGCCGGCCTCGTGATAAGCAGTGCTCCGCTTCTCCTCGTCGCTGAGGATCAGGCTTTTGCGTTCGAGCCCCATCATGACCTTATCCTTGGCCGATTCAAAATCCGACATGTCAATGAATTCCTTGTTCCGACGAGCGGCAAGAAGGGCGGCTTCGTTGACCAGATTTTCGAGATCGGCTCCGGAGAAGCCTGGCGTGCCCTTAGCCAGGGTCTGAACGTCGACGTCGGGGGCCAGTGGTTTCTTGCGAACATGAACCTTCAGGATGCCGTCCCGCCCGCGAATATCGGGCACCGGCACCACTACCTGCC
>JAPXSS010000083.1:0-15370 GCA_033812955.1 Syntrophobacteraceae bacterium
CCTGGACAGCTTTGCCAACCGCGTGCAGGAACTGGGGCCAAACCCATACAAGGGCTACTGAGGAGCATTGACTGATGGAACTGAAAAACGTTTCTCTTGAAATGCGGGACTACATCGTGGAAATGGGGGCGGAGACCATCAACTGGTGCATGCAGTGCGGACTGTGCACGAACCTTTGCCCATGGCGTCTGTTCCCTGGAGAGACCAGCCAGCGCTTCAACATTCGCCATATGCAGCGGTTGGGACAGATGGGCATGGAAGGCTTTGAAGAAGAAATCGCGCTCTTCGCGTGTTCGACCTGCAGGATGTGTCAGGCGAACTGTCCGCGAGGGGTCAAGATCATCGAAAACGTGCGAGCCCTTCGTTCCAGCATCGTGGGCGGCGGAATGGTTCCTCCTCATCTGCGGCCGACCTTGGGCAGTGCTCACGCCCACGGCAACCCCTGGTCGGGCCCGCGAGAGAAGCGAACGGCCTGGCAGGAAGGGTTGAACATTCCTCCGTTCGGGCCTGAGACCGAATACTTTCTCTTTGTTTGCTGCCATTCCTGCTATGATGGGCGCAGCATCAAGATCGCAAAGAGCCTTGTCGAGCTCCTGCAGCACGCCGGCGTAAGCTTCGGCGTCATTGGACCGGAGGAGAGCTGCTGCGGCGAGAGCATGCGTAAACTGGGAGATGAGGAGCTTTTTCAGAAACTCGCCCAATCCAACATCCAGCTCTTCAACCGGCGGGGAGTGCAGAAGATCATCACTACCTCGCCCCATTGCCTGTGGACCTTTGTCAACGAATACCCGGAACTGGGCGGCAATTGGGAAGTGGTGCACTACACCACGCTGCTGAACCGGCTACGGCAGGAGGGCCGGCTCACCTTCGGCCGCGAGCATGACAAACGGGTCGCTTTTCATGACCCGTGCTATCTGGGGCGGCACAGCAGCATTTTTGAAGCTCCACGGGAACTGCTGGCCGGGGTGGTGCGGGGTGAGCCGGTAACACTCGAGCGGGAGCGCGAGGCCAGTCTCTGTTGCGCCGGCGGTGGGGGTCGAATCTGGGCTGAGGTCCCCGTGGGCGAGCGTTTTGGAGAGATGCGTATCAAGGATGCTCTTGCCGCCGGGGCAGACGTCCTGGCAACCTCCTGTCCTTATTGTGTGAACATGTTGACGGATGCCTGCAAAAGCCTGGAACAGCAGGATTCGCTTGCCATCGTGGAATTGTCCGAGCTTCTGGTGTCCGCGTTGCCGGGAAAAGCGTGATCGGTGAGCAGTCTGGCGTGAAGGGCTTCGAGGCCGTCCCCAAGATTGGTATCGCAACATGATAGAGGGATGAAAGCAACCCAATGGATAGTAGTGCCGCTCAAGAGAAGCGCCCGGTTCTGACGGAGGAGAGTCCTTTTCATTTCTCCTGCAATGACTCACTGCCATGTTTTACCCAGTGCTGCCGGGATGTTAACATCTACCTGACACCCTACGACGTGCTCCGCCTGCGCCGCGCCCTGAGGATCGGCTCGACGGAATTTCTGGCGCGCTACACGCAACATTTTCTGGATCGGTCGACCAGTATCCCGATCGTGCAACTGGCGATGGTGCCCGACACCCTGCAATGCCGGTTGCTCGCCGTTGATGGCTGCAGCGTCTACCACGATCGCCCCTGGGCCTGCCGCATGTATCCCCTCGATCTTACCGGTCAAGCAGGCACCTATCGGCTTGTCTCGGGGAGCGACCGCTGCCTCGGGCTGCGGGAGCGGGCGGGGCGGACCGTTGCTCAATGGCTGGCAAGCCAGGAAATCGCTCCGTATACAGCCATGGAGGAAGCGTATCACGCAGTCATGCCGCGAAGCTTTGTGCCGGGAACCGACCTTGGGGTGGGGCTGGGGAAGGTGTTGTTCCTTGCTTTCGATCTCGACCGCTTTGCCGAACTCCTTCAAGATGCCCGTTTTCAAACCTTTTACGACGTGGATGAAGCGTTCTTCGCTCAGGTACAAACCGATGATGAAGCCCTGCTGCGCCTGGCCTTTCGCTACATTCGCGCTCAGATGGATGAACTCTATTCATTGACGAAGAAATAGGGCTGGCTGGAAAGGTGGCTTTATTCCCAACTTTACTACTGAGCGCCGAGGAATGCTTGTGACTGTTGCCAAAACCGCTCCTGATGCCATTCAGGAGAAACTGGAGGCGTTGTCTGATGGCACCTTCCACTTTGCCTGTCATCCCGGTGTTCCCTGCTTCACCGAATGCTGCCGGGATCTGAGGCTGCTGCTGACGCCCTACGATATCCTCCGCCTCAAGACCCATCTGCATCTGGAGGCTGGAGCCTTCCTGGCGGAATACACGGAAAACCGCTTCGATGACCAGCACCACCTCCCCATGATTTATCTCAAGATGCTCGAGGACGAGCGCCGGCGCTGTCCGTTCGTTGCGCCGGAGGGATGCCGGGTTTACGAAGACCGCCCGGCCGCCTGCCGGATCTATCCCATTGCCCAGGCTACGCGCCGTCATCGGGTGCACCAGACGGTCATCGAACAGTATTTCGTGCTCCGTGAAAACCATTGCCGGGGCTTCGAACAGGAGCGTCGCTGGGTGATCGGCGAGTGGATCAGGGACCAGGGGCTGGAACCCTACCAGGAATGGAACGAGCTCTGGATGGAGCTCATCACGCACCCGCAGTTGCGTTCCGGTCGGTCGCTCTCAACCAGGCAGCACCAAATGTTCTTTCTCGCCGGCTATAACCTGGACAAATTCCGTGAGTTCGTTTTTGGAAGTCGCTTCCTGACCGCCTTCGAAATCAGCGACGAGACAGCCCAAGCGCTTGCAACCTCTGATGAAACCCTGCTCAAGCTGGCCTTCAAGTGGCTCCAGTTTGCGCTCTGCAACGAGCCGACCTTGCAGCTGCGGCAGCCCTGACCAGCTGTCCGTTCACTGCTCCTCTCTACCCATCACACCGACTGAGTCTCGGAACCTTCCGGCGCGACGGTCGATCCTAGCCGAGCGGGAGGGTTATGCTCAGCACGACCAGATCCTTGTTCTTCCGCCTGAGTTCGACCAATCCCTGGTGTTTGTGGATGATCATCTTGGCCATGGGAAGATCAAGCATCTGGGGGCGATCAATGGGGGTCGCGAAGGGATAGAAGAAATGTTCGAGGTCGTCCAGGGATAAGCGGACTCCCCTGAGGGACAATTCGAGGTGAGCATTGCGTTCACCGGCGTAGGTCCGCACTTCCAGGGTTTGGTCGGGCTGGCAGAGTTCCAGCAGGGCCATGAGGATGTTTGCCAGAGCCCGCCTGGTGAGATCCTGGTCCAGGGAGATGGGGGGGAGTTTGGTCGAGAGATGCAGGTCGAGGTGCACATTGAGGCCGGTGAACAGATCCTGCTGGTCGTTCACGACCTCGAGCACGAGATTGTTCAGAGACGAGACGGCGCGCACGAGTTCGAACGGCTTGAGATAGACCAGCATTTGCTCGAGGATCTTCTCCAGACGCGCCACCTGCTGCACGATGATCCGGGCCTTTTCCTGCACCGGGTGGGACTCGGGGAGGCTCTGCACGATGCGGCGGGAGAATCCGCCGGCGACCACCAGCGGATTCCTGATTTCATGGGCGAGCCGGGCTGAAACCTCGCTGAGGGTTCGGAGCTCCTCGGTCTGGATGATCTGTTCCTGGAGTTGATGGCGTTCGGTAACGTTGACAAGGAACCCGTCCACGGAAAAAAGTCGTCCGTTTTCATCGTAAACCGGCAGGGCATGGTCGAGGATGTGCACAAACTCGCCGTTGGGGTGCAAGATGCGGTATTCCGCCCTGAATTCTTTTCCCTCGCGCAGACACCGGTCCATGAGCGGCCAGACACGCGGCTGGTCTTCCAGCCAGACCTTCTCTTTCCAGAAGCCCGGGGTGTTCAGGGCCTCGTGAGGCGGGACGCCGGTGAGATCTTCAATGAACTGATTGATGTAGACCGTTCGCCCGTCCTGCAGCACCCGGTACACCACTAGCGGTACGTTTTCCACCAGGGTGCGGTATTTTTCCTCGGATTCCCGCAAGGCATGAGTGCGCGCCTGCACCATTTCTTCCAGATTGACAGTATAGAGCCGTTCCTTTTCTCGCGATTGCCGGAGGGCGAGGAGCATGTTATCGAGCGCGTCGGCGAGCACGCCCAGCTCTCCCTGGGGATGAATATCGATCGGCACCACCTCCTCGCCCGCCGCAATGGCTCCGGCAAAATCGATCATCTGGCCGATCGGTACGGTAAAATGGCGGCTGATGGTATAAATGGCCCACGCCGACAGGATCATTCCAAGAATTCCCAGGGCTACCATCAGTTGGCGGTAGCGGGTGGTGAGAAGCAGGGTTTCGGTCCGCTGCATTCCCAGTTCTATCAGGGCTACCTTCTGACCCTTGTAGTCCTCGACGGTTCCCAGCAGAATCGCAAACGGGACCCCCAGGATTTCTTTGCGCAGAATCTCGGGCTGGTTGTGCTGGAAGGCCCGGGCATACTCGGGATCGGCCCGCGCGGTGAAGTCGGCCAAGGTCGTCGCCAGGCTCGTGAACCGTGGCTGGTTGTCGTCCGGAACGAGCAGCGAGGCTTCAATATCAAACTGCTGCCTCAGATTGTCGAGAAAAACCTTGCCGAAATTGAAGCCGATTTCAACCACACCGACCATTTTTTCGCGAAAGAACACCGGCGCAACCCCCCGGATGCCATAGCCGGTGAGGCCCTTTTCAAGACCGAAGACCTCACCTTCGCAGGCTACGGCATCGGCGATGGTCTTGCGGTAGCTCAGGTCATCGCCGTATTCATGGAGCCTTTGAAAGCGCACAAAATTGCGTGGCGGCAGGGTATGGAAATTAAACTGGGTGATCCCGTAATGCTCGTCCATGAACCGATACCACGGGTAGCAGAGCTGGATCAGACGCATACGCTCTTCCGCTGCCAGGGCTTCAGCGATTTCGGGATTGCGGGCAAAGCTCGAGGCCAGACTGACCGCCCATCGTCCCTGGACTTCCAGGTTGTGGCGAAAGGCGCGGTGAGCACTGGCCAGCCGGTCGTTTTCTTCGGTGGCAATGATCGTGTTCTGGCTAATGATGGCCAGCCCAACGAGGCCGAAGGTCCCGAGGAAGGCGAGAAAAAAGAAGGGGATGCTGAGACGGGTGCGCAACGGCAGGACCGCAAGCCACTGACGTAACGGCCCATTCGGCAGTGTTTTTGCCATGGCTGTTCTCTCGCTCAGGGGGCAGCGGTCAATGGCCTCTCATATAGTCCAGGCCCCGGCGAAGTCGTTCGAGAACCGTCTCTTTTCCGAGCACATTGACGATTTCGAAGATGCCCGGACTGACGGTCTGACCGGTGAGTGCAACCCGCACGGGTTGCGCGATTTTGCCGAGCTTGAGGCTGAAGGCCGCGGCAACCTCCTGGAAGGCGTGTTCGAGAGCTGCCTCATCAAACCCGTCCAGCTTTTCCAGGGACTGGATCAGCTTCGTGAAGGGTTCGATCATGGCGGGTGTCAGGTGCTTTTTGGCGGTGGCCGGGTCGCAGGTGATCTCGGATACCAGGTAAAACTTCATGGCATCAGCCATTTCGACCAGGGTATGAGTGCGCGGCTGGAGTGTCGGGATCGCTTTGGCAAGATATTCGGCAGGCTTATCGGGATACGTTCGGGCAGCCAGGAACGGCCGCAGCAGCGGCACCAGCGATTCGGGACAGCGGGCTCTCAGATAATGAGCGTTCAGCCAGAGGAATTTCTCCGGATCGAAGACGGCGGGTGAGGTCCCGACGCTTTCCAGACTGAAATGCTCGATGAGTTCTTCGCGGCTGAAAATCTCCTGATCGCCGTGTGACCACCCCAGCCGTACCAGGTAATTGACGAGCGCTTCCGGGAGGTAACCCATTTCCCGGTAGGCCATCACGGAAGTAGCTCCATGGCGTTTGGAGAGTTTCGCCCGATCCCGTCCGAGGATCATGGGCACGTGGGCAAAATAAGGCAGGGGCACCTCGAGGGCCTGATAGATCAGGATCTGCCGGGGGGTGTTGGGCACGTGGTCATCGCCCCGGATCACATGGGTGATCTTCATGGTGATATCATCGATCACCACGGCGAAATTGTAGGTGGGTACGCCGTCACTGCGCTGGAGCACCAGGTCATCCAGTTCGGCATTGTCGAAAAGGATGGAGCCCTTGATGAGATCGTTCAGAACGGTCGTTCCGACTTGCGGGCAGCGGAAGCGGATGACCCGGTTGGGTCCCGGACCCAGCTCGCGATCCCGGCATCGGCCGTCGTATTTGGGTTTGCGGCCGGCGGCGAGAGCCGCCTGGCGGCGCTCCTCCAGATCGGCCGGGGTGCATTCACAATAATAGGCATGCCCTGTCGCCAGCAGCTTTTGCAGGTACTCACGATAGATTTCCAGTCGCCGCGTCTGAAAAAAGGGCCCCTCATCCCAGGTCAGCTCGAGCCATTCCATAGCATCCAAGATGGCCTTGATGGCCTCATCGGTGGATCGCACCACATCCGTATCCTCGATCCGCAGAATGAACTTGCCCCCGTGGTGCCGGGCAAAGAGCCAGTTGAAAAGGGCGGTGCGCGCTCCCCCGATGTGGAGAAAGCCGGTCGGGCTGGGGGGAAACCGGGTGATGACAGGTTCCATGAGCAGGTGTACTCCTGTTTTCATGATCGATTGGCCTGCGATGCCGAAAGTATTACGCATAACACAGTTGCCCGGCGAACTCAAGCAAGAGCCAGGAACCGCAGTCGGCACCGGTTTGATAAGAGCAGGCAGGCCCCGCCCGCACTTCGCTGCGGCGGAAAAGTTATTCCCCGCCGCACTCAAAACTTGCCCAATTTCCCGGCATCTGGCAGTATAATCACGTCCTCTCGTGGTCCCCTTCCATGACGGTACGGATGAGGGGCTCTGCTGCTGCCCTGGGAACATCTTGAAGAAGGCCGAAGCTTGATGATGAAGAAGGTTTTTCTCGTGATCGGTTGCCTGGTGATGGGTGCGTCTTTTTGGGGATGCGGTGCGAAGCGCGGGGAACTGCCCCCGCCAACGATTGCTCCCGCGCTCTCGAGCATCCAGGTCCGGGTGGTGGACGTTTCCAATGAGACCCGCGAACTCTATGAAGTGGACGTAATCGGGATGATGTGGAGTGCCCTGGAAGAATCCCTCAAGAAGCGGGGGATGCTCTGGAAACCCGACTCTGGAGGCGTGCCCCTGACCCTGGAGGCGCAGGTGCTCCGCTATGAGGAGGGAACGGTCTGGCTGCGCTGGTTCTTGCCTGTGTGGGGCAGAACCACTCTCACCGCCAAGGGCGACCTCAAGGAGGGGGGACGGCTTATTGCCTCGGCGGAAGCCAAGGAAGCGATCACCTTTGGCCACCAGACCTTTACCATCGGAGCCTGGCGAAAGATCTTCGGTGAGGTGGCCGAGGACCTGGTCAGCCAGTTGATCAAAAGCCTGTAGCGGATTTGACGGGTGAAACCGGGAAGGGAGCCTGGAAGAGCGGTATGGGTTCAGAAAAGGCTTGACTTCCACCACCAATTCGAGCATTATCCAAGTTCCCGTGCGGGAAATGAGGGTTGCCTGCCCCTGGCAGGTATGGGAAGGGCGGATAGCTCAGCCGGGAGAGCATCGGCCTTACAAGCCGGGGGTCACAGGTTCGAACCCTGTTCCGCCCACCAGGGAGATGATTGCGGGGTCGTAGTTAAGATGGTTATAACGCCGGCCTGTCACGCCGGAGGCCGAGGGTTCAAGTCCCTTCGACCCCGCCAGCAAGCACAGGGGCTAGCTCACCGAGCTGGCCCCTTTTTTTTCTGAGGATGAGTGTTACCGGCTGCCTGGGTCCGAAACCCCGAGCTGCCGGTTTCAAGGCGAGGCGACCGCAATGACGACAGTACTCCAGATCGAACCGGGCCGGCCATTGCCGTGGGGGGCTTATCACCGCCATGGAGGGGTCAATTTCTCGCTCTTCAGCCGCAGTGCCACGCGGGTCTGGCTGGAGCTCTACGAGCGGCCCGAGGACAGCGCCCCCGCCATGGCGATCGAGCTCGACCCCGAACGCCACCGCACGGGCGACATGTGGCATGTCTGGCTCAAAGGGGTAACCTACGGGCAGCTCTACGCCTTTCGTGTGGATGGTCCCTACCAGCCGGCCGAAGGGCACCGCTTCAACCGTCACCGCCTCCTCATCGACCCTTACGCCAAGGCTCTCCTGGGCACCTCCCGCTGGGACTGGCGGCAGGCCCTGGCCTTCAACGGCGACTCACCCGACCGGGACCTCTCCTTCTGCTCCAAGGATAATGCGGCATGGTCACCCAAATGTCTGCTCGCCGACCATCGTTTCGAGTGGGACGGGGATCGGCCGTTGAAGGTCGGCTGGTCCGACACCGTCATCTACGAAACCCATGTGCGGGGACTCACCATCCACCCCTCCTCCGGCGTTACTTACCCGGGAACCTTCCTGGGTGTTATCGAGAAAATCCCCTACTTCCGGGAACTCGGAATCACCGCCGTCGAACTCATGCCGGTACAGGAATTCAATGAAAACGAGCTGCTGGCGCGCAACCCGCTCACCGGCGAAGTGCTCCGCAATTACTGGGGTTATAATACCGTGGCCTTCTTCGCGCCGAAGGAATCCTACGGCACGGGCAGGTCCCCCGCCTGTCAGGTCGTTGAATTCAAAACCATGGTGCGAGAATTGCACAAAGCCGGGATCGAGGTGATCCTCGATATCGTTTTGAATCACACGGCGGAAGGGGATGAACTGGGGCCGACGCTCAATTTTCGGGGAATCGAAAACCGGATTTACTACATGCTGAAGAGTGATCGACGCGGCTATCAGAACTTTTCGGGCTGCGGCAACACCCTCAACTGCAATCACCCCGTGGTGCACTCCTATATCCTCGACTGCCTGCGTCACTGGGTGGTCGAGATGCATGTGGACGGCTTTCGGTTCGATCTCGCCTCGGTCCTGGGCCGGGATGAACAGGGCAATGTCCTGCCGAATCCGCCTCTTCTCGAAGCCATCGCCGAAGACCCGATTCTGCGGGATGTGAAGCTCATCGCCGAGGCCTGGGATGCCGGCGGGGCATATCAGGTGGGATCGTTTCCGGGACTGCGCTGGTCGGAATGGAATGGGCGTTTTCGCGACGATATTCGCCGCTTCTGGCGGGGCGACCCCGGCCTGGTGCCGCTCCTGGCGACCCGCCTCTGCGGCAGTGCCGACCTCTATCAGGGCAACCGCAAGGTACCCATGAACAGCATCAATTTTGTCACCTGTCACGACGGGTTCACCCTCAACGACCTGGTCAGCTACCGGCAGAAGCACAACGAGGCCAACGGAGAGCAGAGCCGCGATGGGGAAAATGTCAACTTCAGCCATAATTACGGTACGGAAGGGGATACCTGCGATCCGACCATCGAGGCCGTGCGATTGCGCCAGATCAAGAACCTGCTGGCAACGCTCCTCATTTCCCGGGGGGTTCCCATGATCCTTGGCGGTGATGAATTCCGCCGCACCCAGCGCGGCAACAACAACGCCTATTGCCAGGACAATGACATCTCATGGTACAATTGGGAGCTGCTGCGGGAGCATCGGGAACTGTTCCGCTTTACGCGGGAAATGCTGGCCTTCCGCAGGCGCCATCGGGTGCTCCGCACGGAAGACTTCTACCGGGAGGGGGACATCCTCTGGTTCGGACCGACCGGCCGTGCGCCCATCTGGGACGACAGCGCCCGCAGCCTGGGATGCATCATCCAGCCGTCCGCGGCGCCGCCGACCGTCCGAGAACCGGTGGCTCTCGGCCTATTGTTCAATGCCGACAGGCAGGCGGTGAGGTTCCGGCTGCCGGCCCCGCCGGGAAATCAGCGCTGGCTGCTGGCAGTCGATACGGCCAAACCATCGCCTCATGATATCCGGCCTGAGGGTGAGGAAAGCCCGCTCAAACGACCGGATTCCTATCGAATGCAGCCCCGCTCCCTGGTCATTTTGGTGGCAGCGTGACTCTCCTCTCGCATGCGGGCGCAGCGACCGTCCATGGGGATGCACCGACAGCCTCCGGAGAGATTGTGATCAGTGACCACCACCGTTGAATAGATCAAAACCGGGAGCAGCTTTGCACTCGTCGTTGAAAAGCTGTTCTGGAGTGAGCCCTTTCGCAAAAACCTGCTGGTCACTATCGCCCTCATCGGCACCATGGTGGAAAGGACCTTCGGGGCACCTCAAGATATTGAAGGTGCCTGCTGCCGGGGGCAGTATTTCGTGGTCCGGACCCGGCCGCAGGTTGGCTTGACGGAAGATTGACCCGGTGCGCATCCGTATCGGCAATCAGACTGCCATCTCCGCCGGCAGTCCGAAACGGCCTTTCGCCTTCGCCCTCGACCAGGAGTTCGACGCCTTCGAATGGTTCCCCGACCGGAATGAGGCGGGTGCAGGATGGACCGAGGACGATCTCGGCCCTGAAGAACGGGCTGCCATCAGAGAAAAAGCGCGCGTCCATGACCTCCGCCTGTCGGTGCATGCACCCTGGTGGGCCAATCCCCTGAAATCCGGAGCCTCGACCATCCTCGCCAAGAGCCTCGCCCTGGCCGAGGATCTCGGCGCCGACCTCCTGAACCTGCATCTCTACTGCGAGCAGTCGGCCGCCGCGTTCGTGCGGGCCCTCGAACCGCTCCTCGACCGCCTTGCGGCAACCCCCATCCGGCTTGCGGTGGAAAACACGCCTTTGACGGGTCCGCAGGAATGCAACGCCCTGTTCGAGGCCCTCGCCCGCAGCGGCCGGGCTGACCCCGACCGAATCGGCCTGTGCTTCGACCTTGGCCATGCCAGCCTCTGTCGGGCCACCCACAACGACTACCTCAAGTTCCTCGATCTGCTGCATCCCGACCTTCCCATCATCCACCTGCACCTGCATGAAAACTGGGGTGACCGGGACAGCCATCTGCCGCTCTTCACCGGCCCCGCGGGCCGCGATCCCGCCAGTGTTGCGGGCCTGCTGCAGCGCCTTGACAGGAGGGATTTTTCCGGCAGCATCATCCTCGAACAGTGGCCGGACCCGCCCAGCCTGCTCGCTGCCACCCGCAATCGCCTCCTGACCATGATCGCCGAGGTTGAGGCGGCGCAGTGCAGGCAGCAGGCGCGGTTGCCCGCCCCGCTGTCGGAAGTGAGCATCCGCGTTGAAGACCAAGAGCGGCCCCCGCCGGTCTCGGCAAAAGCGCGGGAGGCACGCGCCCTTGACGCCCCTGCCACCGGGCACAGGGAGGGCCGGAAGTTCCTCTAGGCGCTGCTCGCTGCCGATCGCCGGAACCTCAGTTGGCGAGAAAAGCTGGGCTAGGCCCGGGAAATCGCCGCCCTCACCACGCCCGCCCCTGAAAGCTCCATGCTTGGCTAAACGTGACAAAGGCACCCCCCACCGCGTCCCCGCCCGTCACCGCTTGCTCAGAATTGAACCCAATAGACCGCGAACGATCTGGCGGCCGAGGGAACTGCCGATGGAGCGTATGGTGCTCTTGGCGAAGGCTTCCACCATGGTGTCCCGGGGATGTCCCGGCGGGCGGCGGGGGGCCGGGGTCGGAGAGCCTGGAGCCGGTAGCGGCTGGGTGCCCCGCCCCTGCTGTGCTTCCTGCCAGGCCTGTGCCACCAGCATCCGCTGTTCGGTGCGCTGCCTGATCACTTCGAAGGCCGATTCCCGATCGATCAAGAGGTCATAATGGCCCCGGTGGAGCGAAGTCTGCAGAATCTGCCTGCGTTCCTCGGGGGTGATCACCCCGATCCGGCTCCGGGGCGGGCAGATGAAGGCCCGGTCGACCACCGCGGGCGTGCCGTCGGCCTGGAGGAAGGAAACCAGGGCTTCACCCACCCCCAGTTCGGTAATCACCTGTTCGATGTCGAGCTGCGGGTTGGGACGGAAGGTCCGGGCCATGAGCTTGACCGCCTTCTGTTCCTGGGGCGTAAAGGCGCGGAGCACGTGCTGGACGCGGTTGCCGAGTTGGGCCAGGACCTTGTCCGGAACATCGCGGGGATTCTGGGTCACAAAATAGACCCCCACCCCCTTGGACCGGATCAACCGCACCACCTGCTCGATGATCTCGAGCAGCGCCGGGGGCACGTCGTCGAAGAGCAGGTGGGCCTCGTCAAAGAAGAAGACCAGCGTGGGCTTCTCGAGGTCGCCCACTTCCGGCAGGCGCTCGAAGAGTTCCGCCAGCAGCCACAGGAGAAACGTGGCGTAGACCTTGGGGCGGGAAATCAGCTGATCGGCCGCCAGGATATTGATGAGGCCCCGGCCGTCCGGGTCGGTTTGGATCAGATCGAAAACATCCAGCATGGGTTCGCCGAAGAACCGATCGCCGCCCTGGGTTTCGAGGACCAGCAGGCCTCGCTGAATGGCGCCGATCGAGGCCTTGGACACGTTGCCGTACTGAGTGGTGAACTGGGGCGCGTTATCCCCCACGTATTGGACCATGGCCCGCAGGTCTTTCAAGTCCAGGAGCAGCAGGCCGTGGTCGTCGGCGATCTTGAAAACCAGCGTCAGGACCCCGGTCTGGATGTTGTTGAGGTTTAACAGCCGGCCCATGAGCAGCGGCCCGAGATCGGAAACCGTGGCCCGGATAGGATGGCCGCTGTTGCCAAAGAGATCCCAGAAGGCCACCGGAAATGCCCGAAAGCCTTGGTCGGCCAGGTTGAGCAGGGTGAGGCGGTCCCTGATCTTGGGATGTTCCCGGCCCTGCTGGCTGATTCCGGCCAAGTCTCCCTTGACGTCGGCAAGAAACACGGGGACCCCGAGTTCGCTCAGGCATTCGGCCATGCGCTGCAGGGTGACGGTCTTGCCGGTGCCCGTGGCCCCGGCCACCAGCCCGTGGCGGTTCGCCATCCGGGGGAGCCAATGATATTCCGTTTTCCTGGCGCTCTTGGCAATCAGCATCGGCTTGCTCATGTTTCGGAACCTTTCTCTCTCCGAATGGGTTGCCTGCAAAGGGTGTCTTACGGCGATGCCGGGAGGGGCCGAGATTCGACGGCGAGTCCCGCGACCCTTCAGTTTTTCGGCTCATCGCGGATTAGCGTGAGAGAAGCCATCTCGTCATTCCGAAGCCAAAGGCCGAGGAATCTCGATTCTTGAGGCAATTCAACTCGTTTCCTCGCTACGCTCGGAATGACACCAAGGACATGACAGACCTTTTCCACGCAAATCTGCGATCAGCCAGTTTTTCTATCATGCTGGCGAGGGCGATAAAAGTCAATCAATCGGTATTAGGGAAGAGGGGGCGGCATAAAGCCGTTGCAGGGGCCTGAGTGCAGGGTTCGCGGAACGTGCAGGTTGAGGCTCAAGCGAGAGCTGAAGGGCCGGTTGTGGTTGGGAAGACCGGTGGAGGCAATCCCTGGGAGCCTCGGTCATGCCGTTGGGTGGTTGTTTGGAAGCGGGCCCTGGGTGTCGGTGGGTTTACTTTGCAGAGGGTAGGAAGCGTGCTTGGCGATCAGCTCTTTGAGCTGTTGGCGCCGGGGCGCAGTGAACCCCTCGAACTTGACGCCGCAACGCCAGCTTGAGAAGCCGCTCAGGCTGGACCGCTCAACCTTCATATCGTAGACCACCCGGCACGGTACCTGCCGCAGCATGAACATGAAGCGGTCCGGCTGGGACGTAGTAATATCGATCTCCCCGACCTCATCCAGCTCGCGATGATGATCGAAAATCGCGTACTCGAAGGCCGCCCCGCTCAGGCTGACGTCCTTGAGCGTCCCCAACCGGTCGAACGCCAGCCGGAAGACCAGATAGACATCCGTCTTCATGGCATAGCGCACAAACTTGCGGCGGTCGTCGGAGTTCCTGGGGCGCAAGGTTCACTCCCCCCCAGTAGAGAGAAAAAAAGCAGGGCTCGAATCCGAAAAGAGCCCTGCTCTTTCTTTAATGATAATCGCTTCCTCACAAACCATCTACGCGGCGGAACCCCGAGTGGTCAGCGGTGGCAGGAGAAAGACGGGATTCCTTGTGAAAGTCATACATTAGAATACTCCAAGTCGAGAGCGGTGCCGGCAGCAGGCAAAGGTTCCGACAAGCACAAAACCAAGGCCAAGCAGGCCTAACGTAGAGGGCTCGGGCACAGGGATCCAAGCATCCTGAACCCCATTTTTCACCGCAGCCATGATGTCAGTGCGCATGGTACCCTGATTTTCAGTTATATAGTCAAGGTAGTCCTGTGCGAGAGTAGCGTAGCTCGAAGTATTAAAACGAACATTACCATTATATACGTTTAGGGTATCTCCAGTTTCACGCACGATCTCCCAGGTTGCAATCTGCAAGGCGGCGGCTTTAGCCGGAGCAATGTTAGAGGTATTTACCGGAAAATATGTGCCATAGAGTTCCCGCAACAGGTTCGCCTTTGTGTCCCCCATCCCACCAGTGACGTTGCTTGGGGCGTCTTTCAGAGCTTTTACTTCGTAATCCACCGACCCAGTCGTAACGTACTCTAACGGCTCGATACAGAAAGTGTAAAGGTTGGTATAAGGAACACTGAAAGTCCCTCCAGATACTACTTTGAAATGGAAAAGCCCTGCGGTCGTCGAATTCGTACTGTTACCTATAGTTCGCTGAACCGTTACCCCGTACAGAATCTCCTCATAGTCCAGTTTAATTATTGCCGCTCCCGCACTGGAGCTGATGCTCCCTAACAAAACCACAGCAAAAATCAATCCTAGCAGTTTCTTTCTCATGGTGGCGTCCTCCTTCAGAACAAATAATCTTTCCCCAGTTGCTGAAACAATTGCGAACAAACGGATCTGTTCGCTCTATTGCCGTCGTCTGCCCATTCCATAGAAGCAAATAAAGTGCCATTTTCGAAGGAACTCGGGACTTCACCTTTTAAGTGATTAACATAACTTGAGATCATGGTGATAATGACAGTAAGAGACTCCTCTCTTGAGGTCCAAGAAAGGCGTGTACGTCAAAAGAAGTTGTAAGAAAATCCGACAGATTATCGGAGCCTACCGTCGATTTCGAAAAAAATATTTAATAAATCAAATTTGTTAGATAGATTATTCAGGGCGATCTGAATCTGTAAGGTTTTCCGACGGCTATTTGAGAATATTTGCAAATTGTTGTCGAATGTATCTTTAACCATGCAAAAATACAATATAAAGAAAATCAATCTCCCGCTTTCCCGCTACATTAGAAAGTGTAAGATTGTCCGACAGCCGCCAGATTAGATCGCACTCCAGGTCATTACATCCCACTTGGCTTCCTGCCTTCTTGCAGTTCCTCTACCCCTAAAATGACATTTAGTTATTGCCTTCGAGTGTGCAAATCAGGAGTGTTGGTAGGAATCAACAAATAGATTCATTGGGTAACGCTGGACAGAATTCGATTCTCCTGGTAAGGGGATGGTGAGTCGCTCACCCTTGCCAAGGAG
>JAPXSS010000084.1:0-15197 GCA_033812955.1 Syntrophobacteraceae bacterium
GTTGTGATGATCCTGTTTGTCCATGGCTGTTACGTGGCTCAGGCGTTGATACCCTGCCGATGCTCTGCAATCCGCCGATCAAACTGCTCGACTGCCCGAATGAGGTCCTGTTGATCGAGTTTCTTGCGGTCCTGCAGCAGAGCATTGAGGACCGCTTCGCGAACCACCAGGCGAAGATCGGAACCGGTGTACCCTTCGGTGAGGCGGGCGAGTTCGATCGGGTCGACGTCAGCCTCCATACGCTTCAGAACCTTCTCCAAAATGTGACGCCGCATGTCGGCATCCGGTCGGAAAAAGCCCAGTACCTTGTCGAACCGTCGCCAGGCAGCATAATCGAGAAGCTGCGGATAGTTGGTGGCGGCGATGAGTAGGACGCTGTCTTCGATCAGGCTCACCTCATCGATGGCCTTCAGCAGGGTATTGACGGCCCGTTTGATAGCCCCGTGATCTTCGGAGCCTCTTGTCTTGGCCACGAAGTCAAACTCATCGATGAACAGGATACAGGGGCTGAGCTCCTTGGCCAGCAGGAAGACCTTGTCGATATTCTTGGAAGTTTCCCCCAGGTAGTGGCTGGTGATCATGGAAAGCTTCACCTCAACGAGGGGCAGTCCGAACCACCGGGAAAGAGCCCTGGCGGAAGAGGTTTTGCCAGTGCCCGGCGGACCCACCAACAGGATTTTGCCGATTTCAAAGAGTCCCACATCCTTGAGGTACTGTCGGTGTTCCAGTGCCTTGCCCGCTTTGGCGATCTCTTCCCGCTGTTCCGGGGTCAGGACCAGGTCATCGAGCTGGTCCCGCACGTCCTCGGGCGCCCGGATGGTTGCCAGCTTGAGGAGTTCGTCCGCTTCTTTCTTGTCGGCGCAGAGTTTTCTGATCTTGGCCTCGATCAATTCCCGGTCGGCGGAAAAAGGCTGGTTCTGAGCCCGTGCCTCGGCATAGCTGACCTCGAGCGTGCCGTAGTGTTCATAGAAAGAAGCAAGCACCGGGTTCGACTTGATGAGAGCGAGCGAATCATGCCCGGCGAACCATGCCGCACCGGTATCGAAGTTCATCAACCGCAGCAGCAAGCCAATTTCCTCGTAGACTACAAAGGGCAGCTCCTTGATAAGTCTCCTGATATTATCCCGGCCTGATATCCTTTCGGCGGCCTTGAGGGTAACATTAATCGGCCGCTTGACGCTCTTCGTTTCGGGATTGAAGTAGTATTTCCGAATTTTGGGCGGCAGGTCATCTTCGGTGAGGTTTTCCGACCGGTTGTAAATCTCGGCAGTGAGCAGCAATTCCACGATCTCTATGGTATTCGGCTTTTCGGCGCCCATCGTTCCAACTCCGCGTGCATGAGAATTCTCCAAGGCTCAAAAGAGCCAAACCGCTGTGTTTTTCGACGGGGGAAACTTAAGCTGAAAGCCGAAGCGTGTCAACGAAAAGCAGGGAGGATGGTCCCGGGCTAAGCAGGATCCGGGAGGAAAATGTTATTGCGATTTCCGGAAGACCTGATGGCCCCACAGCCACTCATCGCGCCAGACTTCCTCAAAACCCAATGCATGGAGACGGTCGAGAGTCGGTTGGAAATCCTGAACAATGTGGTGAGGACGGTCTTCGTCCAGTTCCGAGTGAAATCGGCCGAAGAGAAAGCCACCGGGCTTCAGGCACTGCCACAGGTCCGTCACTGTTTTGGCGGGATCCACCAGATGCTCAAAAACATCCATTGCCCCCACCAGATCAAAGGTGTTGGCGGGGAGGCTCGTACATTTGAGGTCGATGAAGCGGCTGGTCAGCCCGCGTTGGCAGAAGCGCCACTGGCTGAACTCCAGCATCGGCGAGCTGATGTCGGCCAGCGTCACCTCCATCCCGTGCCGGGCGAACAAAATAGCACCGGATCCAACCCCGGCGCCGAAGTCAAGATAGGTCCTGCAGCCATGTTGGCGGGCGAACAGGAGTGCCACCACATAGGCGAGAGGTGAGTCGTCGTCAGCGAGAGAATGCCAGCCCATCAATTCATAGATCATGGCTTCACTCTCGTTGTAGAACTTGGCCACACTTTGATCATCAGCGCGGTTCACGGCCCCGCACCATTCGCCTTTGACGTCGGCCAGGGCGGAGGCACAGCGGCGCTCGATTTCGCCCAAATCCCCACAACCGGAATACCGGGCGAGTTCGTCATGGAGGCTTTGGCGCAAGTCCCTACAGCCACGACAGATCAACGCCTCGTCCCATAGTCTTTGGTATTCCGCCAGGCCCCGTGCCTGCTCCTGGAGGAAGTCTTCATGCGTGAGCAGCCTGTGCTCGACGTCCTGCCACAGTTCTTTGAGTCGATCCGGCAACAATTTCTCCGCCAAGGAGTGCCTCCTGCCTCTGATAGCCGTGATGGTGCCAAATGGTGCAGTCATGCCGCCAGTTCGAAGATAGCGGCCGGGTAACCGTCGGCAGCCGATGAGCGGCGGCAGACCGGTGCTTAACGGTACCGCACTCTCTCGTGGTAATCCACTTGTTTCTGCGTATCTTTCAGAGCGAGGGCGCTGATCGCCGATAACCCATGAAAACTTTGCCGCCTGCATGAATGCTACCCGTATGGCGGGTGAGCGGAGTGCGTCTCTTTCTGCAGGGCTCCGTTGAGGCTGAACAGAAACTGTTCAATGGCATCCTGTTCCTAACCCACGCCAAAACGCGCGTTGACCGTTCTATGGCTGCGGTCGTGAGCTCCTCTTTGCCGAATTTGTACCATCCCCTCCGCCTTCCCCTTACCGATCAAGAGAACACAATGGATGAGAAAAAAAGTCGCTCATCTGCGCTCGATGACATGACATTTGCATAGCAGATGCGCATGTGATAGGGTTTTGAATAATCTGTCATACGTCCTGGCTGCCTGATGGTGTGGAGGTCAGCGGTCAGGAAGCGGAGGACCGATACGAACGGGAGGGTCTGAGAGCGTCCCTATGGTGGATAATGAATTGCTGACAGAATCGAGAGTGTACGGTGCCTATCAGGTGCTTTTTGTTGACGCTGGCCGGGTGACGGGTAGTCTTCTTCGTTCGGTTCAGCTGCCGGAAATCAAGAAGGCGTATCGCCGGAGAGCCCTTGATACACACCCTGACCGATTTGGAGGGAGTGACGCACTTCACCGCAAGCAGTGCACGGAACGCTTCATAGAGGTTGCCGAGGCTTACGAAATCCTGAACAGCTATCTTGCTCTCAGGGACAGGGGGGTTGTTCTTGAATGGGAAGTGTCGGGCGCATGGGAATCGGCATCAAAAGTGCGGTCGGCTTTCCGGTCTCGGCCCGGACCCGCTGCCGCTTCCTGCAGTAATGCCCAAAGCCCCTTCTCCTTCAACTACTGGGGAAGAGGCATGCCGGATCGGCCGTTGCGTTTCGGTGAATACCTCTACTACTCGAAAGTTATTCCCTGGAGATCACTGATTGGCGCATTAGTGTGGCAGAGACGACAGCGCCCCCGAATCGGTGAAATTGCTCGGCGATGGCGATGGCTTACCGAATCCGACATTGCCTGGCTGCTGCAGCGCCGACGACCCGGGGAACGGTTCGGTGAAGTCCTCCTTCGATACCGCTTGATAAGCCCGTTTCAGCTTGATCTGCTACTCTGGCAGCAACAAAGATTTCAGAAACGTATTGGGGAATATTTTCTGCAGGAAGGGTTCCTGACAGAGGCCCAACTGTGCCGTCATCTCCAGCAGCAGCAGCAGCACAATGCCCGTTTCCACTTCGATTTACCCCGAAATCGTCATCGATGGCAGACCTGTTCAAAATGATGACGGTCGCACTCAGACCATGGTCACGAGATTCCTTGAGTGCCCGTGATGGGGCAGCGGTTCGCCGGGAAAGAAGGTCCCGAGTCATTCTCCTTCGAGTTTCAGACCCTCGGGCGTCACAACCACCGGAGTCGCACCCATTTCCCGGAGGTGTTCTGCAACCATGAAATCCTGCAGGATGGTGCCGATCTGGTCTGCTGCATAGCTTTCCAAAAACCCCTCGATGACGATCACAAAATGGGACGGTCCTTGGCGGGAGATCTGAAAGCGGTGTATCTGCTCCGCAGGCTCTCTTTTGATTTCTATCTTCCCCTCCGGGAATTCGGCCTTAAGATACGCTGTAATAGCTTGCAGCTTTTTCTCATGACTCATGATGAGCTCCTTTTTTCCTTCTTGCCTATTACTTTTGGCTTTTGGTGTCCGGCTGCCGGTTATGGTTCTTGGCTCTTACTCGGAGACCCTCTGTCTCATATAGCCCCATGACGGTGGCACGCGCTTCCATGATTCGATATGCTGTTTAATTCGGCGCTCATTCTTTTCGTATTCATGCCCGGGGCTTGGGGTGCCTACCATCTGTCGTGGGGAACAAGGATGTTCGCCGGTCGAAAGCGGGTACGGCAAGAGTTTCCGGAAGCGAGGGAGCGTTGTGGTCACGGGAGGCCTCCGGAAGTGTGGCCAACCGCCGCCTGCTGTGACAGGAACTCCAGGGTCCGGGTTTCAGACCAATATTCGTTGTCCCGGTTGAACGAGACGAAACCCACATGGCCGCCGATGGGAGGCGTTTCGAGAAAGAAATGAGGGTTGTTTTCGGCTTTCGCATAAGGGTAGCAGGATGGGCTGAGAAAAGGGTCATCCAGGGTATTGACCAGCAACGTGGGCACCGTGATCGTCTCCAGGAGCGGCTCGCTGCTGGCCTGCTCCCAGTAGTCTTGAGCATTCTTGAAGCCGTGGAGCGGGGCCGTGTAGCGGTCGTCGAAGTCCTGGAAAGTGCGCAGCCACCGGTAGCCGTGGTCGTCAATAATGCCCGGGAAGGTTCCCATTTTTATTCGGATCTTGGCGTGCAGGAGCTTCATAAAGCGTTTCATGTATAGGAGATTTTCGAAGCGGGCCATCTGGCGGGCACTGCCGGCCAGGTCGCACGGAACCGAGAAAACGACGGCGGCGGCAACCCTGGGGCTGACCTCCCGTCCCCGCTCGCCGAGGTATTTCAGGACTACATTGCCGCCGAGGCTGAAACCGATAAAGGCTAATTTCTCGTACCCGTCCTGCAGGACTCGAGTCAGCACTGTCTGAAGGTCCGGGGTATCGCCGCTGTGGTAAAAGCGAAGCTTGCGGTTGGGTTCCCCACTGCAGCCGCGACAGTTCCAGGCTGCCGCATCCCAACCGTGGCGATTGAGGGCGCGCACCATCCCCAACATGTAGCTGCGGGTGGAATTTCCCTCCAGACCGTGGGCCACAATAGCAGCACGGTTTGCCCCCATCCTGGACCAGTCCAGGTCCACGAAGTCGCCGTCCGGTGTTTCCAGCCGCTCACGCTGGTACACAACCCCGTCCACGCGGCGGAAAAGGTGGGGATAGATGGTCTGAAGATGACCTTGCCTCAGGAGCAGTGGTGGGTGGTAGGAAGAATGAGGGATCACCGGCATGGTTGCTTGAGCGTCCTTCTGTAAATTACAGTTGTCACGCCGTGGTCTTCAGCGCGTCAGCAACTGGGGGATGAGGATGCCCCAGAATTCGGCAGGCCGGATCTGCCGGTCAACGGCTGCATACCGCCATCCCAGATGCAGGCCGCAGGTGCGGCAGAAAGCAAGCCGCCACCCGTAGCCGTCAAACCAGGAGTACTCCTGGGTCGGAGTGCCCGTAGCCATGGCACCAGGACAGGAGGCAAAGGTGTAGAAGCGGTATTCAATGCCTGCCGGGTTGACGAACCGATGGTGCTGATGGTCGCCGATAGCCAGCAGGCGATCGGAAGAGCTGACCATACCACCGCAATTCGAGCAGTGGTAAGCCTTGGCACCGTTGCCGCCGGCTCCTGCAATAGGCGTATGCATGAGCACCTCCGATGACCCGCCACGAGATGAGCGCTGTCTGGAAAAGCGCTTGCGAGGGAGTGACTATTGTCCCGAGGATTATGCTATATTCCAGCCGAATGTGAAAATCAACCGTCCCGAAAGCATAGCTGGCCTCAAAGGAGAGAGTGGATGGCGGAAGTCAAGAGTACCCTGGAACTGGTCATGGAAAGAACGCGGCATTTGACGCTGACTGAAGATGAGAAGCGGGAACAGGCTGTGGTGGAGTTCAAGAGAAGCCTCGGCGGGTTGCTGCAGAAGGTTCAGGATGGAATCATCAGCCCGGAACGCTTCAAGGCCGACCTGCGCACCCTCGAGGAAGGCTCGCGGCTGAGCGGGTCGGCCATGCTCATCGAGGAACTTTCACCCCGCCTGGACCTCGATGGCGACAATACCTGGGCGCTGAATTTGAGCCGCGACGTTTTCGGGGTAAAGACCGATGAACTGACTGCGATTTTTCGACAATACCGGGAGGCCCGTGACCGCCTTAGGGAAACCCTGACCCGCCAGATCAAAAGTTCGCTGGCAGAGCGGCATGGAATTTGGGGCTCGGCCGTGGTCCCCAACTGCGATGCCGCTCCCGACTGGGCGGATGAATCCGGGCAGCTCCGGGAACGCTTCCATACCGTCCTGAACCAGGCTCTCGCCGCGCTGAAGATGGGGTTGCCCGGCTGATCGGATCTCCTGAGTTTCACCGCCGCGTCAGTCCCGGCCGGCTCAACGCGGCGATCTCGCGGAGAGGGTCCGGTTCCTACCGGTGCTGTGGCTCAGATGTACGCAAACCAGGTCTGCTCGACGCGGTGGAAATTCATCTGGGCCTGTCTGGCATCCTGGATGATGTCACCATGGCCCGGTAACAGCTTCTCGACGTCGAGTTCCGCCAGTTGTCGGATGCTTTCCTTCAGGGTGTGGCCGTTCCCGCCCGGAAGATCGACCCGCCCGAGACCCTCTTTGAAGATCACATCGCCGGTGAAGAGTCCCTTTTGCTCCGGCCAATAAATGGAAATCGATCCCGGCGAATGGCCGGGGGTGTGAAAGATCTGTAAATCCAGGCCCTTGATGGAAAAATCGCCCTCCGTCAGAAAAAAGGCCGGTGTATAGGCATCCATATCGAAAGCTGCACCCAACACTCGCCCCATTGCTCTCATGAGGTTATAGTCCATTTCGTGCACGGCAAACAGGGCGGGACGGTCTTTAAAGAGCTTCACCGCCTCGACATGATCGGGGTGACAGTGGGTAGTGAGCACCAAATCGATGTCGTCCAGGCCGAGATCGAGCTCCTTGAGACCCCTTTCCACATGTCCGAACAGGTGCAAATGCCCCGGATCGATGAGGATGCGGGCAGGACCGTCTATGAGGTAGGTATTGCAGTTATTGGCCGACATGGATGTCCACAGAAAGCCGTGCAGGTTCGACGTAATCTTCATCCGTTCTCCTTCCTGCTGGTGCAGGGCTATTCCCCGATGATTTTAACGAGCACGCGCTTCTTGCGATGCCCGTCGAACTCCCCATAGAAGATCTGTTCCCAAGGCCCAAGATCCAGTCTTCCCCCAGTGACCGCGACAACCGATTCGCGGCCCATGATCTGGCGCTTCATGTGAGCGTCGGCGTTGTCTTCGCCCACATTATGCCGGTACTGAGACACCGGTTCGTGAGGGGCCAGCTTCTCCAGCCAGAGCTCATAGTCATGGTGCAGACCCGATTCGTCATCATTGACGAAAACAGACGCGGTAATGTGCATGGCATTCACCAGCACCAGACCCTCTTTTATGCCGCTCTCGCGAAGACTGTCCGCCACCTGCGCAGTGATGTTGATAAATGCCCGGCGAGCCGGCACATTGAACCACAATTCCTTGCGATACGATTTCATCAACCATCCTCCATTAGTCATCCTCTCAACAGCCAAGAGTCAGGAGCCAAATCCTACGCAGGCCATGAAGCCTGGATGATGGTCCCCTGAACGCTGCTCGAAAAGATCCGGAAGGAACCGTTGACGTGCTCAGTCCGTTCCTTCATTCCCGAAATCCCAAGCCCTTTGGGATAGCTGGTTCTTGCCAGGGTGGTTTCGAGGTCGAAGCCGATGCCGTTATCTTCCAGCGTCAGGTGAATCCGGCCATTCTTCCTTTCCAGGCTGAGGATCACCAATTCCGCCTACATTGAACTTGATCACAGCCAGTGACTGGCCGATGCTGTCATGGAGTTCCCGTGCGATCCGTTTTCGCTCCTCCTCCTGGGTGGCCAGCAACTGAGAGGACAAGAAGCGCAGCGCCCGTTGAGAATCCAGCAGGGCGTGTTCAGTCCCCCGGCGTTCGTTGATTTCCTGCTGAACGATGGCATCCATGGTCGTTTGGATGATGTTCCGATGATAGGCGCTGGCCAGCCGCAGTGCTTCCTGGGACCGGCTGAGGTTGTCGAGTTCATGGTTCAATTGCTGCGTCCGAAGGTGGTCTTGGCGCCTCAGCGAGGGGTTCCACAGCAACATCCCCAAAAGGGTGCAGGCAAACAGCCCAAGGCCCGGCAGGAGACTGATCCAGAATTGCCGGTTAGGGAACAGGCTCGCGCGCTCCAGGTTCACCCATTTTTTGAGAATCGCGGCCCGTTCCTGAGGTGAGACCTGGTTAAGGACTTTATCGAGAATGGCTGCCAGCTCGGGCCAGTCGTTGCGGCACCCGAAACTCAGCCGGAAGACATACCCCGTATTGCCAGCCAGCCGCAGATTGCCAATACCCTCTCTCTCAATGACGGCCGGGTCAGGAGCGATTGAGATCACCGGATGAGCTGCCAGCCAGTCTTTTTCCTGCTGGGTCAACAGCAGCCCCTGGGCGGCTCCGTGCCCTCGGGAGACGGTACACGGCACGAGGAAGACCAGCAGCACCGTTGCCCATTGGTCCGGCCGGGCGCATGTGGAGGCAGGAGAGTGCCGGATGGCTGATTCACTGGCAACGGTGCGCATAGCTGCTTTATCCTGGCCTGTAGTCGGCAGTGACTGTCAGTGGTCCGCCGCTGCAAAGGGTTCTCGTGATTTTCGGGTCTCACGAGACCCTCAAAACGCCCGCACAATATCACAAAGTATTAAATCTATCAACATGTTAGCAATCCTTTGGGGCAGAAAACTTTTTCGCCTTGACACGTTTTCGGAAATTGGCTAGGTTTCGGGCGCTGAAACGATCTACCCGTATCGCTCTGCAGGTCAACCAATTTGGTCGATGCAACCGATGACGGGTTTGATGGGCCGTTAGCTCAACTGGCAGAGCAGCTGACTCTTAATCAGGAGGTTCGGGGTTCGAGTCCCTGACGGCCCACCAAAGAGATCAAGGACTTAGCGGATTAGTCGTTAAGTCCTTTTTTCTTGGTGTGTAAAAAGTGTGTAAGAATGTAAAGTTGCATTTGAAATGAGCAGTTTTTGCAAAACAAATGAGCAATAGTTTGATGGACCGGCCATTGGGCAAGGGTATAGCGTGCTGCTGGGCAGGGATGAATAGGGCTGATTTGGAGGGTGGCTATGGTTACCGGCAGGCCAATGGTGGGAGGCCCATCACGCTAGTGGTGGCGTGGGAGATGCCGGGTGGTGAGGTTGAGTTATGGGCTCATGTCATGGCTCCTATAGAGTGTAAGATGGCATATCAGGCACATCAGGTGAGGCTATTGCAAAACTGTCAATTTCCGTCGCCCCAACATAAGTCGTGGTCTAGAAATGCTCGAAAAGCCTGGATTCCGGATCAAGTCCGGAATGAGGGCTTGAAAGTTCTGCCAGCTTTCACGTCAATCCGCGATGAGCCTCTATTTGTTGATTCCTACCAACACTCCTGACTTGCACACGGGAAATATCGGTGGTTGCAGGTAGCTCCATTTACGAGTCCATTGCGATCATTTATACTCCCTTGGGGAATTACCCCCCAGGAAGCATGAGGACTGCGTGGGCGAAGGCAAAGAAAACGGGCAGCGTGCCACCAAGGCTCATCAACGACACCTCAAGCAGCAGGTGCTGGCGCCGGTATACCGTTTTGCCGCGATTGTCCCCCCCGAGCTGGCGTCGCTTTGCCAGGATGAAGTGGTGGCCCTGGGCTTGCCGGCGCCGCGCAAAACCGACGCGGGAATCGAATTCTCGGGAAAACTCAAGGCATGTTATCTGCCCAATCTTTCCTTGCGTACCGCCAGTCGTATTCTCTGCCGACTCCCGTCTTTTCGCGCCGGTGTGGTCTCCGAACTGTTCCACAAGGTACTAAGCGGCCGCTGGGAGCTGTGGTTGAACCCGGCCATTCCTCTGGAGATCAAGGGATTTGTCTGGAATTCACGCATCTCTCACGAAGGGCTGGTGGCGCTGACGGTGATGCAGGGGATTGCCAAACGCTTTCAATCCCTGCAATTGACACCACCGGTTCGCTGGTCGCCCGCGGTTGCAGAGGAGGGCTCGGCCGGTCATTCAGCCAAACAACGAATCCTCGTTCACCTCCGTAGCAATCACTGTGAAATCAGCCTCGATACCACGGGAGAGCATCTGCATCGGCGCGGCTATCGACTGGAACACAGCGGCGCTCCCCTGCGTGAAACCCTGGCGGCAGGGATTCTCCTGCGCTCCCAGTGGCATGGCCAGAAGCCCCTGGTGGACGGCATGTGCGGAGCCGGAACCATAGCCATTGAGGCCGCACTCCTTGCGCGCCGGCTGCCGCCGGGCGGGCGGCGATCCTTTCTGTTTCAAGCATGGCCCGGTTTTCAGGAGAAGAGCTGGAATTATCTTCACAAGGAAGCGCTCAAGCAGGTTCCGGCGCGTTCACCGGTCCCCATCCTGGCACTGGACAGGGACCTCGGAGCGCTCGCAATCGCTCGTAATAACGCTGAGCGAGCGGGAGTGGGTGACGATATTCAATGGCAGGCAGCGGACTTTTTTGACTTCAAGCCCCAGGATCATTGCTCGGCACCGGGGCTGTTGGTGCTCGACCCTCCTTATGGCAGACGGCTCGAAAACGGCGGTAGGGATTTCTATGAGAGACTGGGGCTCCAGCTACGTCAGGTTTTCGATGGCTGGCACCTGGCCATCCTCGCTCCGAGTAAAGCTACAGCCCTGAGCCTGAAACTTCCCGCCATGCGTTTCTGGACGATCAGCCACGGTGGCAGTCCGATTGTCGTGGTCCTGGCCAAACTTTAACTGCCGCTCACCACGATCTGATCAACAATAAAAAACGGCTCTTCAGCTGTCGGTGCTCCCAATCCGAACCCGGCTTTCGACATTCGAAATCAGGCTGGTCCGGATCATTCTTTGCGGGGCGACATGAATTCGGGGCCGACCGGAGTCTTGATGCGTTTGCTCAGGATCTGTTCGACCTGTTCGAGGTCTTCCGCTTCAATGCACCAGCCGGCGGCACCGACGTTGTCTTCAACCTGTGCTGCGGTTCGCGCTCCGGCGAGGACCGTGGTAATGCCGGGTTGCTGCAGCGCCCAGCGCAGGGCAAACTGGGCCGGGGTCTTGTGATACTTGTCTGCCAGTTTTCTTAGGTCCGCCACGGCCTTTACATACTGGCCGAAACGATCGGGTTTGAATTTCGGGTCAGCGCGGCGCAAATCTCCGCGCGGGAAACTCTCCAGGCCGGTGAATTTCCCCGTGAGCAACCCTCGGCAGAGGCCGCCGTAGGCCATGGTGGCAATCCCGGCGGATTCGCAGAAGGGCAGGAGCTCTCCCTGAATTTCGCGTTCGAAGAGATTGAAGGGTGACTGGAGACTATGAACCGGCGTAACGCGCTGGCAGGCCATGATCTGCTCGCGGGTGAAGTTGCTGACCCCGATGTAGCGAATCTTGCCCTGTTCCTGAAGCTTCACCATTGTTTCCATGGAGGTCTCGAAGACTGTCTGGCTGTCGGGCCAATGGATTTGGTAGAGATCGATCCGTTCCAGCCCCAGTCGGCGGAGGCTCTGATCGATTTCCTGCAAGATCCTTCTCGGACTCGCATTCCTGCGGATGTTTTGCTTTTCATCCCATTCCAGGGCGCACTTGGTGGCAATCACCAACCGGTCGGATGCCCCCCATTCCCGTAGGGCCTGCCCGACAATCTCCTCTGCTTTACCAAAGCCGTACACCGGTGCGGTGTCGACAAAATTGATACCGGCCTCGAAAGCTCGCAGGATGGCTTTGAGAGAGTCGCTTTCATCGGCGCCGCCCCATGCCCACCCGCCTGTGACCCAGGTGCCCAGAGCGAGCACGGAAACCTCGAGATCGGTTTGCCCGAATCGAACCATATCCATGGATTCAGTACCTCCGTTTCATGGGTTGGAATATCAGATTCTTTTTGATACAGGGCGTTCTCCCTAACTATTGCGAAACTTTTGCATTGTCAAACCCGCTTTGCAGCTTGTATGCTTCAGGGTGATGAAGCGGGCCCCAACCACACAATACTGACGAGCACGAGGAGCGGCCGGTGAGGTTTGTCTGCAACCGATGTCACACCAGCTTCATGATCCGTGACGGGGAGTTGTCGGGCCGGGATCGGTGCGATGTGAAGTGCGTCCTGTGCGAGGGTCCCATTCAACTTGAACCGGTACCCGGTCAACAGGACGATGCCCCGCCCCCCCTGCCGTTGAGGACGGGGAAGAGCCGGAAAATGCTGATTGCGCTTGCTGAGCAGGGTTTGGCCGAAAGGGTGTGCCAGACACTGAGGGGGCTTGATTGGCGTATTGTGCGTGCTGAGACTGCCGCCGCCGCTCTGAACCATCTTGAAAACGCCCCCTACGATCTGGTGTTCCTGTATGAACGGGACGTTCTACCGAACCAGAGTCACGAGCCGGTGCTGCGCTACCTGCAGCAGTTGCCAATGATTCTGAGAAGAGCGGTCCTGATGTGCCTCCTCTGCGATGAGAAACCCACTCTGGACTTCAAGGCGGCGTTTTGTGCGGGAGTGAACCTGGTTGTCAATGTTCAGGATGTTGAGCGGTTGCCAGGCATCCTGAGTGATACGATGGAGCAGCACGCAACCTCGTATGAAATTTTTGAGGACGAACTCCGGAGGCGAAGGACCTCGCTGTGATAGAGAAAGGGTGATCATGCCCAAGTGGTGCTGCCGCGACAAGCCCGGTCGGAAGCATCTCAAACTGCGTGTGGAGAGCTGTGTCGATACCATTTTAGAGCTGGATAAGAGCCTTGGAAAAGGCAAGATCGGCCAGGATGTGATAGAACGGTTTGAGCGCCTGCGGGAGTCCCTCGAGAGCGTTGCCGACGATACAATGGATGAGCGGGACATTTCACGGATCGAGGACGCCACCAATCAATTGCTCTCGGAAATTCGAGTCTCGCTTGGCAAGCAGGGCTGCGGGCCGCTGCATGGTGGTCAGAAGCACTGACAGGGGAGAGCTGACGCTGGTTGGCAGACGATTTCCAGGTGGAGTTTGGGGCAGGGAAATGATCAGGAGGGAATAGGGTGGATGCCTTTGTTTTTTCAAAAAAGGGGGATGTCGGGGAGACCAGTCTCCTGACGGGAGCTCGAATTTCAAAAGCGAGCCTGCGTCCCGAAGCGTATGGTACTTTAGATGAAGCGGGTTCTGCGATGGGCATGGCGAAGGCCATGACGGGAAATTCGCGGATCAAAGAGATGATCGGTGCCGTTCAACAGGACTTGCTGGTGCTCGGTGCGGAACTGGCCTGTGAGGGAGAAGGAGCGTCCCAGTATCGACTTGAAGCGTTCCGGACCGCCAGGCTCGAACAATGGATTGCAGAGCTTCAGCAGGAGGTGCCGCTGCCGCGTCAGTTTGTCCTTCCGGGAGCCAATTTGGTCAGTGCTGCAGTCGACCTCTCCCGAACCATCATTCGGCGCGCGGAACGCCGCTGCGTTGCCCTTAAGGAATCCGGAGACCTCGATAACCCCGAAGTCCATGCCTACATGAATCGTCTTGGCGACTTTCTTTTCACTCTTGCTCGCTATGCAGAAGAAAAAGGTTAAGCGCCACCCTGTGCAATTACCATTGTCAGCCGTGGGAATTTTGTTTTATAGAAACCAACCCGCCAGGGGACTGGAAGGGAAGGGGATGGCTGTTGACGTCCCGGAATGAATCCTGCCCTGATCGTGCTGGGTCGGAGGTGAAGGAGGGGCCGGATGGCTCGTGTAACCATTGAAGATTGCTTGGAAAGAGTAGATAGTCGGTTTGGGCTCGTGCATCTGGCGGTACGTCGCGTGCTGCAGCTGCGGAGCGGCGCGAACCTGCTGGTGGAAAGCCCCAAGAACAAGGAAGTGGTGCTTTCCCTGCGTGAAATTGCAGCGGGCAAGGTGACTCCGGAAAACATCCGAGAGCGTGACGAGATGCAGCTTTTTCCGAGATCCAGTTCGCCTGCGGCTGAACAAGGGGGCGATACGGAGGTGCTGGAGCTGCTGGAGGCGGAAACCAAATATGACGCTTCCCTCGAGTACGACGAGGCCGGGGAGCTTCCCGACCAGGATGAGGGCTAGATGGCCAGAAAGCGTGATTTGAGCTGCCTTGAAAAGCGGGAATTGCTCAATGATCAGGGGGCATCCGCCGAGGTGCTTCATTCCTGGGGGGAGTATTACGAAGCCGCCGGGTCACTCTATGATGCGGTTGACTTTTATGAGAAAGCCAATGCCGGCGAGGCCCTTGCCCGCCTGCTCGGCAGGGCGCGCGAGGAAGGCAATGTCTTTCTCTTTCGTCGCCTTACCCGCTTCCTCGGGCTGACGTCGGATGGCGATGAATGGGCCGCCCTGGCCGCCCGTGCCGAGGAACTCGGGAAGTCGGCCTTTGCTGCTGAGGCCCAGCGCCTCGGCGGCCTCCTTGCGATCGACAAGGACGGTGGTGACTGACAGCCGGCGAGCGTTTCATCACCAGCAGCCTTGACAAGCTTTCTGATCGTGTTTAGGAAAACTCCACAACTGCAGGGCCTGCTGGATTTGCATAATCAGAATGATTCGTGGTGGAGCTAGAGAGGGAAAACGACAGGATGGTAAAGCGAGATTATTACGAGGTCCTCGGGGTATCGCACCAGGCGGATGAAGACGAAATAAAGAAAGCATACCGGCAACTGGCCCTAAAGTATCATCCCGATCGAAACCCGGGGAACAAGGAAGCGGAAGAGCATTTTAAGGAAGCGGCCGAAGCCTACGAAGTGCTGCACGACCCCCAGAAGCGGCGCATCTACGATACGTATGGTTATGAAGGGCTGCAGGGCGCAGGATATCGCGGGTTCCGCGGATTTGAAGATATTTTCAGCTCTTTTGGTGATATTTTTCAGGACTTTTTTTCCTTTGGTTTTGGTGGTGCCACGCGGCCCCGAACTGCTGCCCGCCCAGGCGACGACCTGCTCTACGACCTGACCCTGGATTTTGAGGAAGCGGTCTTCGGTGCGGAGAAGGAAATTCAGGTTCAGACC
>JAPXSS010000085.1:0-15096 GCA_033812955.1 Syntrophobacteraceae bacterium
TACCCTCCCGGCGATTTTCGACAACCTGGAGGTATTGATATGGGCCTGACTTTTTAGCACGGACGAACATGGGAGCCTCCACTACGTTAGAGTGGCCCCATAATATTTTCCAACAACCACATAGACAAGGAAAAAGTGCGCATGTCATGGCACTACATATTTTTCGTTCAAAAAACACAACCTAGGTTTCATGCGGGTTTACAGACCGCAAAAGGCCATTTTGCGGCAAAACACTGTAGAAGAAAAGTATAAATGATCGCACCGGACTCGTAAATGGAGCTGCCTGCAACCACCGATATTTCCCTCGATGATCCCGGCTCGACAACTGCCTACTGTTTGCATGACTTGACGAACGCCAGCAGCTTCTATAATCTAGGGGCCGGTCAAGTTTGATTTGGTGGGCGGAATGAGCTCCCTCCGAACAGCAACGAGGAATCTTGAAATACCTGGCTGTCGTTCGAGCTGATCCGCAGACGCCCACCAGGGTCAAGCTGATAGATCATGAATTCGCCCAATGTCCTGAACAGATCGTCGCAGTAGGTCGCTTGCTGCTCTCACCATTGACCCGACGGCCCGAAACGTAACGACTACTGTACGTTTTCAAGCCTTGAAGTGAGGATCTTCTTGCCTGGAATTTCCCAAGCCATGGCGCAGGCTCTTGGCCTGTCCGCGCACTATCGACCTCGCCAGTGCTCAGCTCTTTGGGAGCAACCGCTAATGGGGTGGGGCAGCCAATTGGCGGAGGCTCTCGAATCCAATCCGGAAGGGCATTCCCCTGCAGTGTTCTTCCGCGCCGACGATATTGGCGGGGGTGGCCAGGCGTTCCGTGCCCTTTGTCGGCTCTTCCGCACCCATCAGGTGCCTCTCGCCATGGCGGTTGTCCCTGCCTGGCTAACCGCCATCCGCACCCAACAGCTTTTCTCCACCGCCCCCCTGGATGAGCCCTTGTGGGGCTGGCATCAGCACGGTTGGCGGCACGCCAACTGGCAGCGCACCGGCAAGCAGTCCGAATTTGGGGAAGAGCGGCCGGTCGAGAAGCAATGCTTGGACATCTGCCGAGGCCTGAAAAAGATGTCCGAGATCTTCGGGTCTCGATTCACTCCCGTTTTCACGCCTCCATGGAATCGGCTGCCCGGCGCCACCCTCAGGATTCTTCGGGAACTGGACTTCAAGGCGGTCTCCATCACCGGCGCTCTGCCAAGAGTACCCAAGGGCGTTATTGGGCTCAGGAACCTCCGGATTCAAGTCGACCTCCACACCCGGAAGGGCAGGAACGGGGAGGCGGACTTTCAGACCATGCTGTTGGAATTGCGCGCTGCCATGACCAGGAAGGAGCCCGTGGGCATCAAGCTCCACCATCAGCGGATGACCCCTTTTGCCTTCGCCTTTCTCGACGAACTGCTGCATCTCCTCCGCTACCGCGTGCAGGCCCGGTTCCTGAGCTTCGAGGAGCTCCTGGAAAGCCAGCTCGATGAATAGCCCCTGCCTTCTCTATGCGGATGCAGAAGGCAGAATCTTCGAATGGCCGAAACTGGGCATGGCTGGGGCCCGCGGCAATTTCCACAAACCGGTGGACCCCGGCGAATGGATTCCTCTTCCGCGCGGCAGTGAACTCTTCCTCCTTCCGGACCGGCTGCCAGTGGGCTATAATCCGGGGAAAAAGCGGTGCGAAGTCCTGGCTCACGACCCTTATCACCCCGGGAAGCCTATCCGGGCAGTAGCTGCTTTTATGTCTCCGGCCTACACACAGCTCTATTCAGCTGCCTATCGAACGCTGCCCGGTGCCCCGCTGCTGCCGCTGTTCGCTTACACCGCCGTCGGGTGGCAGAACGGCGGGTTTGTGGCTGCGGGCATGCGGGTGGATCCTGACCAGCGCCAGGATTTTCACCAGTTTGACCCGGTTGAAATCAAACGCCGAGTGCACGCCCGTCTCAAGAAGGACCGGTTCAACCGCCTCCTCCACCATCTTGGCAAATGTGCCCTTACCTACGGCTGTCCTGCGGCTAAAAACCTCTTCATGGAACGTTGGGAAGCGCCCTTGCCCACCTCGCCGGTTTGCAATGCCAGCTGCCTTGGCTGCATCAGCCTCCAGGAGGAAGGGGTGGTCCCGGCAACTCAGGATCGCATCCGCGTCGTGCCCGAGGTCGAGGAAATCGTTGGCATTGCCGTTCCCCACCTCGAAGGAGCTCCCAGACCGGTGGTTAGCTTCGGCCAAGGATGCGAAGGGGAACCATTGCTCCAGTCCCACGTTATCGCTGAAGCCATCCGCACGATGCGCCGGGCCAGCAGCCGGGGCACCATCAACCTCAACACCAACGGCAGTTTGCCCGACGCCGTAACAAGCCTCTGTGCCGCGGGCCTGGACAGCATTCGGGTGAGCATTAACAGCTGCCAGCCCCATGCCTATAATGCCTATTTCCGCCCTCGAGGCTACCAGTTCGAGGCGCTCGCCCGCTCACTTCAGATAGTCCGCGCGCATGGCGGCTTCACTTCCCTCAACTACTTCATTCTGCCCGGCTTCACCGATCAGGAAGAGGAGTGGAGCGCGCTGTGCGCCTTCCTCGAACGAACCCAGGTGGACCTCATCCAGTTGCGAAATCTCAATATTGACCCGGAATGGTACCTGAAGAATCTGACTGCGGCTCAAGGTGAGAAAGCCATGGGCATTCGCCAGTGGCTGGATCGCCTGAAACAACAGTTCCCAGACCTTCGCTTCGGGTACTTCAATCCCTGCCTGGAAAGCGAGAATCCCTCAGGCATGATCATGAAATGACCCTTCATTCTTCACTATTTTTACCATGAGGAAATGCGGATGCCCGATTCGTTCGATATTCTGATCGTGGGGGGCGGCATTGTGGGCTTGGCCACCGCCATGACCCTGAGCAGGACCCGCCCGGGACTCAACCTGGCCCTTGTCGAAAAGGAAGCCGAACCGGCCCGGCATCAGACCGGGCATAATAGCGGGGTCATCCATTCCGGCCTTTACTACCGACCCGGGTCACTCAAGGCCCGGCTCTGTGTACGGGGTGCAAACCGGTTAGTGGATTTTTGCGAGGAACACGGCGTGCCTTACGAACGGTGCGGCAAGCTGGTCGTTGCCACCGAACCGTCCGAGATTCCCCGGCTCCAGGAATTATTGCGGCGGGGAATTGCCAATGGAGTGCCGGGACTGCGGCTGCTGGGCGATTCCGAAGCGAGGAAGCTGGAACCTCACACCCGCTGCAGGCAGGCCTTGCATGTTCCAACAACCGGCATTGTCAACTTTCAGCAGGTGGCCCAAACCTATGCCAGGTGCTTCACTCTGAACGGAGGAAGGGTTTTCCTCAATCATTCGGTACAGGCCATCCAGCACAGCACCCATGGTCTGGAGGTGGTAACCAGTCAGAAAACCTTCAGAACGCGTTGTCTGATCAACTGCGCAGGCCTCTATGCGGACCACGTGGCGCTGCTTGCGGAAGCGTCTATCCCCTGTCGGATTGTCCCTTTTCGTGGGGAATACTACCAGCTGCGCTCTGAGCGAAAGCATCTCGTCCGGGGTCTCATCTACCCCGTTCCCGACCCCCGCTTTCCGTTCCTGGGAGTCCACTTCACCCGGATGATCGACGGGAAGGTGGAAGCCGGCCCCAACGCCGTCCTGGCGTGGGCCCGCGAAGGCTATCAGAAGCGGGATATCGACTATCGCGAGTTGCGAGAAATCTTGGGGTACCGAGGCTTCTGGTACTTGGCGGCACGCTATTGGCGCCCAGGATGGAAGGAAATGGTGCGATCCTATTCAAAGGCGCGATTTGCCCGTGCCCTCCAAAACCTGGTTCCAGCAATTACTGCCGAGGATCTCCTGCCGGGCGGCTCCGGGGTCCGTGCGCAGGCACTGGGGCACGATGGTGCGCTCCTGGACGATTTTGTCATCCTCCAGAGTGAGCGCATGCTGCACGTTCTCAACGCCCCTTCGCCGGCAGCCACATCCTCGCTCGCCATCGCCGAATATCTGGTGGCAACGCTGAATGAGGCAGGCAGCCTCGTAATGCAGCCCTAACCCGTGACGGCGTCGCAGTCCAAACCTTAGCGTCGCCTCATTCTCCTCCCTGCGCTGATGCCAGGGCAGCCGGAGATTCCTCCCCATGCAGTGAACCTGGAGCAGGTCGCGGCAGGCTGCCTACGATTCTGCTTCATCGTCTGATTCCTCGACGCTTTCGTCCTCTTCGACCACGTCATCATCCGACTGTTCCATCTGACCGGGTGGTCGAAGTCCGCGCTGGGCACCCGGTGGGACGGGGGCCCCAGGAGCCTGGGCAACTCCGGGCTGGTTCCCTCCCGGTGGTGCGACCGGAGGCGCCTGGCTGCCGGGTGGGCCCTGCCCTTTCGCCGCCTCGGAGGGGGGAGTCGCCGCAGGAGTGGTGGGCACCGGGGGAGGGGGAGGCACGACCTTGCCTGTAGCAAACAACTGGATTTTCTCGATTTGCCCGTCCTTTTCCAACGAAATGCTTCGGAAATCGATCTTCACCACCTGGAGATCGCCGACTTTTTCGCCCTCCTTGACCGTCACATAGGGGTTCTGGGGTTTGGCTTTATCAGCGCCCGGGATTTGTCCCTTCATCCGTAGAATAGCCTTGCGGGTATCGCCGCGAATGAATATCCCATCGAGTTGCACCGCCTTTGCGCTCAGTCCGGGTTTGTTGGACTGAGCCGGCGCCGCGGCCGCCTCCGGTGAAGGCGGTTTCCGGTCGGGCGCGAACAGGTTTTTTTCAATCATGAGCGAAGCACTCAAAGCAGGTACCGTGCCTCCCGCCAGCCATCCCCCGCCGAATAGCAACAACCACGCGATATATTTACTACCTTTCATGACAGCTCCTCAGCTTGCGCAAGCAGTAAATCAATCCGAGCCACATCACATCATACTCTCTTTGTCACCGGCTGCCAAGGGTTGGACACCGCCTTGAATGGAGGGCCAAGGCCCGGCGTCAACAGATTTGGGGCAACGACGTTTACTTTTGTCCTGGAATCTGTTAAGGAGGGCGCGGAAGAAAGCTTATTTTTCAGGAGCTTATATGTCTCAATCACCATCCCTGCTAACCAGTTTCCAGAAAGAACTGGGGTTGATGGATGAGCAGGTGAAACGCTTGCATGCCTCCTGTTTTCTTGAAGGCCTGCCCCTCATGGATGCGTTCGAAAGCATCGGGTTCACCGACGAGAGACGAATTCTCCTCGTCCTCTCCGATCACCTCGACCTGCCCGTGCTGGAGCGGGAGGACTATCCCGAGAAGCCGGTACTCCTCGAGGGGGTGTCGCTGTTTTTTCTCCGCAAGCACGCCGTGCTGCCCATCCACGTCGAAAGCGGGCGAGTCCGGGTGGTGGTGAACAACCCTCTGGACCTGTCGCTCCGGAACATCCTCAGCAGTTATTTCGCCGGTATGGAGGTCAGCCTTCACCTCGGCCAGCGCGAAGAGATTCGCACGGCCATCGATCGACTCTACGGAACAGCCGCGCGCGAGGCCGAAGCCCTCTCCCGAAACGAGGACGGGAGTCTGGTCAGCACCGATGCTTTCGAGGATGACCTCGAACACCTTCGGGGACTGGCTCAAGAAGCGCCCATCGTGCGGCTAGTCAATGTGCTGATCTCCCGGGCGCTCGACATGCGGGCCTCGGACATCCACTTCGAACCATTCGAACGCAGTTTCCAGGTACGCAGCCGCGTTGATGGCGTCCTCTACGATCTCGATCAGCCTCCCAAAACCATGCAGGCCGCCATCATCAGCCGACTGAAACTCATGGCCAACCTCAACATCGCCGAACGGCGACTGCCTCAGGATGGTAAGATCAAGCTGAAATTCGGCAATCGCGAGGTAGATATCCGGGTATCGTGCGTCCCCACCATTTATGGGGAGAGCGTGGTGCTGAGGCTACTCGCGCAGGAGTCAGTGGATTACAGTCTGAATTCCCTGGGTATGGCTCCCCAACAGCTGACCTACCTCGAGGAAATCATCGAGCGGCCTTTTGGGATGATTCTGGTCACCGGGCCAACGGGTTCCGGCAAGACGACAACCCTCTATGGCGTACTCAGAAAACTCAATTCGACGACCCGAAAGATCATCACCGTCGAAGACCCCGTCGAGTATCAGATCGGAGGCATCAATCAGGTCCAGGTCAAGCCTCAGATTGACCTCACCTTTGCCAACGCCCTTCGTTCGCTGGTACGCCAGGACCCCGACGTACTCCTGATCGGCGAAATCCGGGATAAGGAAACTGCCGATATTGCCATCGAATCGGCTCTCACCGGCCATCTGGTACTCTCTACGCTCCACACCAACGACGCGCCGGGGGCAATCACCCGCCTTCGGGATATTGGCATTGAATCCTTCCTTATGGCCGACTCCCTGCTGGCTATCCTCGCTCAACGTCTGGTACGCCTGCTCTGTCCTGCCTGCAAGGAACCTCATGAGGCCCGCGAAGTCGACCGGCTGCGCATCAGGGAAGTTCTGCCCGACGTTTCTCCGTCACTCACCCTCTACCAGAACAAGGGCTGCGACAAATGCGGCTACACCGGATTTCGGGGACGGCAGGCGATCTTCGAGGTGCTCCCGGTGAGTGAAGCCGTTCGGTCTGCCATTGTCGCAGGCAAGGACGCCGGAGCCATCGCTCAGCTGGCTTCTGTTGAGACCTACCGGCCGCTGGTTCACCATGGTTTCCGGAAAGTCGTGGATGGCCTGACGACGCTTTCGGAAGTCCTCCGGGTCACCAGCCTCTCATTGTCGAACTGAGACAGAGGTCTTTCGAGAACGATTTACAACAGGAAACAGCGTTAACCATGGGTTACTTTCAGTATCAGGCGCGCGACCTGCAGGGAGTCGTTCACAAGGGTGTGCTGGAGGCCCTATCGGAACCGGAAGCAGCCCGCAAGCTGAAATCCAACCGCCTGTATCCGGTCAAGATCAAGGCCGTCAAGAGCCACCGGCCCCGTCGTGTTCCGGAGGAGCACATCATCCGCTTCTTCTTCGATCTTGCGGACCTGCTCCAGGCAGGTCTCCCGGTAGACCGGGCGCTGGCGCTGATCAGTACCAACCAGACCCATAAAGTTTTTGCCCGTGTGGTGGAGGACCTTCTCAGCGAAGTTCAGGGCGGCTCCGATCTTTCGGGCGCTATCGGCAAGTATCGGGATGTGTTCGGCGAACTGGCCGACCACATGGTCCGGGCCGGTGAGGCCAGTGCCACCCTCGGCCCGATCACCCGCCGCCTGGCCGAGTACCTCGAACGGCGCCGCGCCTTTCGACAGAGCCTGGTCTCGTCCATGATCTATCCGACCATTCTGCTGGGCACCAGCGGTGTTTCCGTGATCATCCTTCTCGTCTACGTGATCCCCAAGTTTGCCCAGATCTTCGCCGACTTGAATCAAGAGGTTCCCTTTCTGACCCAGCTCCTCCTCCAGGCCGGGATCTTTCTCCAGGACTATGGCTGGCTCTTTCCCCTGTTCCTGGCGATGGCGTTTTGGGGCGGCCGCTACCTCTACCGACAGCCCAGCAGCCGACTCCTGATGGACCGGCTGATCTTACGGCTCCCGTTCACCCGTTATCTCATTCTGTGCAGTCAATTGGCCCGCTTCTGTCGGACCCTCGGCACCATGCTTCAGGCGGGCGTCCCCCTGTTGCGAGCCCTCAGCCTCGGGCAGGAACTGCTTTCCAACGCAGTGCTCAAGGAGGCCATCACGCCACTGCACCGCGAGATCAAGGCCGGCCGCTCGATGAGTAACTTCTTTCGAGCCCACCGGCTCTTTCCCGGGCGCATGGGAACCATGCTCCGCATTGCCGAGGAACAGGGTAACCTGGGAGAAGGTCTGCTGGGACTCGGTGATCATTTTGAAGCCGAGTTTCAAAGGCGGATTCAGCGCCTGATGATCTTTCTGGAACCGGCGGTCATCATTGCGACGGCCACCGTGATTGCAGCCATGGTGATGAGCATGTTCACGGCCATTTTTGGCATCAATGAAATTCAATTCTAGTGTGCAGATGGAACATCGTCATGCGCTTCCGGAACTACCGAAACTGCCTCGGTTTCACCCTCATCGAACTGATGGTGGTCATGGTCATTCTCGGCCTCACCCTGGGTCTCGTCCTGCCGCGGGTGGGAGCGAGCTGGAAGCGGGCGGAAGACCGCGAATTCCTGCAGGAGCTGGTGCAAACCCTCAAACGAGCACGACTCCAGGCCATGAACGCGGGAACCATCGTGGCCTTCCGCATTCGGGGGACTGATCGCACCTACGGTCTGTCCCTGCCACCGCGAACCCCCATCCCCGACAATGTCGATATCGATGCGGTTGACCTGCCAGTCGACCCTGAAACCAATGATGCGCTCATTGTCTTCTTTCCCGACGGGAGCATGTCCGGAAGCGATATCAAGATAACGTTCGATCAGAACCGCTCCTTCGACATCGCCATCAATCCTCTCTTCGGCACCGTCCGTGTCTACCGGGTCGAGACATGAGTAAGTGGCTGATAGCGGTTGGCTCTCGTTCCAGCAGGAGCGGCTTCACCCTGCTCGAAGTACTGGTGAGCCTTATCCTGGGAACCATGATCGTGGGCGGCCTCCTGGGCCTCATTTCGCTTTCTCTCCACTATCAGCATCGGTTGAAGGAGAAGAGCCAGGTGCAACCGCTGTTGGAAGCTGCCGCGGAAGAGATCCTGGCCGACCCCCAGAAGGCGGGGACCAGTTTTCTATCCCTGGGAAGCGGTGCCGACGCCCCCAAGGTCAATATCCGGACCACCCAAGTGGAACTGCCTCACGCTCACGGACTCGCTACCCCCACCGGCGCTCTTTACCGGGTGTTGCTGGAATGCCGAGGACAGATGCTGGAATTCAGCCTCTACCTGCCCCCTAAAGGGGCCCTGGAAACTCATATGATCTCGGATTAAGGGCATGCCTGAGAGAACCCCAAAGACACCTGCCACTGATACCGATGGCTTCACGCTGGTGGAACTCGTGCTGGCAACGTTGATTTCAGCGCTTGTGGTCAGCATTTTTTCCGTCGCTCTGTCGATATCGCTACGTGCCTGGGAACGACAGCAGAATCGCCAGCCGAGTGATGTTCCCGCCCTGCTGCAGCTTCTGAAATGGCAGCTTGCTGCTTTTGAACCGGTTCAGATGACCATCGGCGGCAGGAACCGCGTGATCTTCGAAGGTGATGGACAATCCCTGGCCTTTGCCACTACCTATTCGGTCAGGGCCATTTCCGGTGGAATTCCGGTAATTGCGCGGTATCTCTTCAACCCCGGGCAAGGTGAACTCTACTATGCGGAACTGCCCCTCGATCCCTATCATCCCGAGGTGCTCACCCGGTTCTTGCACATGACTCCGGGCACCGCCCGCTCCTGGCCTCATTTCTACGTCACGGAAGTGGTGGACTTCAGCCTCACCTATCTGGGGAAGGAGAGAGAAGCGATGGAGCTGTCGGCTGATGAAGGGGGTGATCTCCCCGCTGTGGTCAAGGTCACCTGTAGCGCCAAAGGCAGCTCGGAAGTGTGCGCCACCCTGATGTTCCGCAATTCGCCGTTCGCCAAGCTCCGCCAGCAGACATCCGGACGGGCAGCCAATCTGCCGCACTCCTCACGGCTCAAAGAGGCGGAAGAGTGACGCTGACCCGCAGGTACGTAGCGAAAGGGACCGCGAGATGATGGGAACATGCCGGACCGATCGCCACCCAAGAAGGCGCGACCATGAAAAGGGCGTGGTTCTTGTTGCCGTTCTCTGGATTTGTGCCCTGGTGATGTGGTTCACCCTTCAGATCGGTGTGATGGCACGCATGGAAGGGGAGGAGCAGGTCCACCTGTTTCGCCGCTCTCAGGCCTACTACCTGGCGGTTGGGGGCTGTTACGAAGCCTTGGCTCGCATGGGACAACCTTTGCCCACCGGTTTCGAAAAGGGGCCCGATCTGACCTGGCAGCCCGACGGCACACCGCATCTGGTGAAGTACCAGACTGGGGAAGCCTTGGTGACCATCGAGGCTGAATCCCGCAAGGTGAATGTCAATCTGGCCACTCCCGATCAGCTGGCCCTCGTCCTCATGGCAGCAGGGATGGAGGAGCTGGCGGCAGAGAGAATGGCAGACGTCATTGCGGATTTCATTGATGCCGACGATCAGGTACGCCTGCACGGCCTGGAAAGTCGCGGCTATCAGCGCCAGGGAATGTCCATGGAACCGTTCAACGGACCCCTGCTGAGCCTTGATCAACTGCTCCTTGTACCCGGAGTCACCGAGGAACTCCTGTACGGCTATTTGCAGGAATCCGGGACCGGTGACGGGCCTTCGCCCCGAGCCAGCGCCGCTCCGGTCCTTCCCGCTCAAAGTTCTCTGTTCCAGATGCTGACTGTTTATGGTAGGAATACCACCTTGCCCCAGACGGATCTCGAAGAGGAACTCGCGGGAAAGATTATCACCTGGGAGAATGGAGGGATCTATCGTATCTATGCCACGGGCAGGGCTTTTTTCGGCCCCCCTGCGGTGTCCATCTGTCTGATTGTGCGCTTTTCACCTGGCTCCAAACAGGGCTATGAGGTGCTTCATCGGAAGATCCTGTAGCGGTCGATTAAGATCGAAAAGGATGATTGATTGCTGAGACTATCAACTGAGCATCGTCCCAGGCAGCTTCTGGCAGTCTATGTCGAGCCGCAGCGAGTGGAAATCCTGCGCGCCCACCGGAAGTGGCGTTCCTGGCAAATCGATGCTGTCGAACATTTCGAGATTCCTCAGGGAGAGTCAGTCTTTGACGCCCTGCAACGTCTCAACCTGAGGCCACGCAGTTGGAAGGCTACCGCCCTCGTCGTGGTTCTGCCGCTCACCTTTTACACCGTTCATCGCGAACACTACCCCGCAGGACTTCAGGATCAGCTGCAAGAAGCGCTCAACTATGACTGGCAGGAGAACATCTTCCAGGAACATGACCGTACGCTGCATTTTTCCGGCCCCCCCCTGGCGCTCAATCACCACCTCTCAGTCCCCATATTCACTCTACAGCGTGAGGTCTTCGAGAAATTCGAGCAGGTGCTTGGAGGTGCAAGCTTTCAGAATTTTCGCATCATTCCTTCCGCTCTCATGTACCGGGCTTTTTTGGCTCCCTCAAGTCAATCCGGAGACGACCGGGCATTGACTGCATACGCGCGTTTGCTCGACGCCTCACACCTCGAGGTCCACCGCTACTATCGCGGTCAACTGCTTGAATCGACCCTGCTCGCCAACCACCCTGATGACCTGAAGCTGTTTCTGGAGCATCTCCAAGGGGCGGAAGCGGCCGTCGGAACCGAAACAGCTGAGGCTTCAATACCTATTCATCTCCTCTGTGCCGAGGGCGAAACCTGTGATCTCACAGCCTATCAAGCTCTCTGCGGCGATGCCGTCCGGTTCGAACTCCAGCCCCTTGACAACACCTTTGTCTCCCTCTGGGTCAATTATCTCATCAACCAGGATCAGGTGCCAACCTTCGACCTGCCGCTGGTCCTCAAACCCTGGCAGATCCCGCGCATCGTCTGGCCGCTGCTCGTAGCAGTACTGCTGTACTCGGTTTTTGCCGTCTTCCAGATTGCCACCCATCACCAGCGTGCCGACGAAAGCCGCCGCCTCAAGAAGGAACTCGGCCAGCTCGAAACCCAGTGGAAGCCCATCGAACAATTGCAGTCGCGCATTGCCAAGTTTCAGGAAGATCAGAAGACCCTGTCTGAATTCAACCGCGAGGGCTATCCCCTGTACGAGGTCCTGAGTGTACTCTCGCAGATCACGCCGGAAGACACCTGGCTCAACTACTTCTCCATCAGAAAAGGGCAGATCGTCCTGCGAGGTGAGAGCAAGTCGGCGATCAAGTTCCTGTCCGAACTTTCCAAGATTGAAGGTTTCGGCGACGTGCGTTTCGCTTCCCCCGTTACTCGCAGTCCCACCGCAGATAGTGAACGTTTCAATGTCCAATACCAGCTGGATGCGGAAAAATTGAAAAAGACCATTGACGGCATGGACCTTTATAAGCAAGAAGAAGCAGTTGAACAGGGGTTTGGCGACCTTGAAGGGGTCCCCCCCCAGCTTATGCAAGAAGGAAGGCCGACGCCGACCGGCAACGATAGCGAGGCGCCAGACGAGGACAGCCCCGTCGAGGAAGAAGAGGAGGAGGAAGAAGGGCAGGAAGAGGTGGCTGAATGATCACCCCGAGGCAGGACGGAGCATGAACTTACCCAGGTTTTCCCGGCATGATTTCAAGCGGCAGCGCAGCGCTATCCTCATGGGCCTTGCGACTCTGCTGCTGCTGGTGAGCAGCCACCTGCTGTGGATCGCCCCCCTCAGCCTCGAGAATGAGGAATTGGCCATCAAAGTCGACCAGCAGAACGATCTGGTCCTGAAATATCAGGAAAAACTCAACCAGGCTCAGAGCATCAAAGACAATCTGATAAAACAGGAAACCGAATTGAAGACGATGCAGACGCGCCTTTTTCGGGGAAATGATCCCTATCAGCTGGCGGCGTCTCTGGGGGAGCTGCTTTCGCCCAAGGGGGAAGAGGAGAAGAGAATTGACATCAAGACTTACCAGGTGCTCGCCAGCAAAGAGTACGGTCTTTACCAGGAAGTGCACCTGCGGTTCAATTTCATGACCACCATTGAAGGCCTTTATTATTTTTTGGAACGTCTCATGAACTTTGAGACAGCGATCCTGATCCAGGAGATCAACATCCAGAAAGTGCAACGCCGAACTGGGCCGGATCTGGTGATCAATGTTATCCTCGCAGCGCTGATGGAGAAGGGAGAAAAATCATAAAGGGTGGCATGAGGAGTCAGTGGTGGTCATTTGTTCTAAATCATTTCGGCTCATCACGAATTTGCGTGGAGAAGGCCTGTCATGTCCTTGGTTTCATTCCGAGCGTAGCGAGGAATCTAGTTGAATTGCCTCAAGAATCGAGATTCCTCGGCCCTTGGCCTCGGAATGACAAGATGGCTTCTCTCACGTTAATCCGCGATGAGCCATCATTTCTTGCTCCCGGTGGGCAAGCTCATCAATCCATTACCGGAAAGGAATGCTGCATGAAGATGCGCGGGGTGATTCTGTTTCTGTTGCTGACGCTTCTGGTTTCGGCCTGCGCAACCGCACCCGACCGGGCACGGCGCGCAAGCAAGTTTCCTCCCCCCCCGAAACCTCCTCTTTCCTCCGAACAGACGACCGCAATAGAACGGTCCGTCGATCTCACTCCCGGTTCGGAAGCCGGTGGTGGGACTGACAGAACGATCGCCGCCGGTAAGAGTATTTCGGGACAGAAGGGAGCCAATACCTACGGCTTGCTGGGCGCTCCCACTCACGGCAAGCTGACCGGGATGGTTTCGCCGGACAAAGAACGCCAGAAGGTGGTACTCAATTTTGAGAAAGCGGATGTGGCCGAGGTCACCAACCAGATTTTCGGGGACTATCTGAAATTGAACTACGTTGCCGATCCCACCCTCCAGGGAAGAATCAGCGTCTATCTCGAGGGGGACTATTCCAAGGATGAGCTGTTCCAGATGGTCACGAGGATTTATGAGGCCAACAATATCGCCATTGTTCCCCGTAACGGCATCTATTATGTCCAGCCCGTACAGAGAAGCTCCAGCAGCAGCCTGCCCATCGCTGACGCAGCCACCCTGCACGACGAACGGGGCGGGGCCAGACCGGTGATCATCGTCTATCGGCTTCACTATATGGATGCCACCAAGGCGACTAACATCATCAAATCGTTTCTCTCACCCGGCCGCCCTTCAGCAACCGATGCCCTGACCAACAGCGTGATTTTTGTGGAAAACACCGACAACGCCCAGAGCATTCTGGGTGTTCTGAAAGCGCTCGACATCGATGTCTTCCGGGAACTGAGCATGGAGATTGTTCCCGTCCAATCCATTACCCCCCAAGACGCCGCCCAGGGAATGGAAGCGCTGGTGAGCAAACTAGCGATATTCAAGGAAAGCTCTCTCAAGAATAATCTTGCTTTTGTGCCGCTGCCGAATTTTGGCGGGGTTCTGATCCTGGCTCAGGACCCGGTGGTGTTGCGCAATGCCAAATCCTGGCTCACCGCCCTCGACATCCAGGGCAAAGAAACCGGCGAGCAGATCTATGTCTACTTCGCCCAGAACAGCCTGGCTTTTGATATCGCCAATGTCCTCACACAAGCCTATGGACTCGCAGCCCCCACCGGCGGAACCATGGGACAGAGAGTTGTCCAGTCCACCCGGGGAGGAATTGCCGGAACGACCGGCCGCACGGGTTTCGGTTCTTCGCGGTCGACCTCGTCGGGCCTGAGTTCCTCCGGTCTGAGCTCATCCGGCAGCACCGGTTCCCTGAGCGGCGGGTCAAGCGGCTTTGGCCGAGGCTTTGGATCAACCGGCACCTCGGGCAGTCAGGCCAGTGGGCTGGCTTCCTTCGGATCGAGCACCACCCAGCGGAGCGGGTTGGCTGGGGGACTGCTGGGAGCGGAGGCGGCCGGCGCCGGCCTCAGAGACCGCCCGCGATCACTGACCGGCGAGGTTGTGATCATCCCGGACGAAGTCAACAATGCACTGGTTATCCGGGCCAACGCCGCGGATTACGCCAAGATCAAGAAGACCATCGAAACGCTCGATATCCTGCCTCGAGCGGTGCTCATCGAGGTGACCATCGCCGAGGTCACTCTGACCGATGCGCTCGAGTACGGTCTCGAATACTTCTTTCAGAATATCGGGTTGACGATCGGCCCTAAATACGGAACCACGTCGGGTTTGTTTACTTCCGGGACAACCGCTGATTCAGGCTTCAAACCCGGGAACGCCATCATCCCCAGCTTGACCCCCGGTTTTGCCCAAGCCTGGGTAAGCCAGGATCAGAAGATCGGGGTATTGCTGAAACTCCTTTCCAGTTACACCGACGTCAATGTGCTCTCCACTCCGACCCTGCTGGCAGTCGACAACAAAGCGGCGTCCATTATGGTGGGCGGTCGGGAACCCGTTCCAACCGGATCTTACTCGGGTTCCACCACCGGCTCGGGTGTTCTGTCGACCATCAGCTACGAAGAGACCGGGATCATTTTGAACCTGATTCCCCATATCAACGCGGGCGGCCTGGTGAGCCTCGATGT
>JAPXSS010000086.1:0-15039 GCA_033812955.1 Syntrophobacteraceae bacterium
AGTACAAGGAGCTCTGGCAGGTGGAGCACCTTTTTCGTGACACCAAGTCGCTCCTTGAAACGCGGCCGATCTTCCACAAGTGCGATGAGACCATCCGCGGCCATGTGTTTTGCAGCTTTCTCGCCCTGGTCCTCAAAAAGGAGCTCTACCGGCGCCTCGAAGCTGCGGGCAACAGCTTCGAGTGGTCGGATATCAAGCAGGACCTCAAATCCCTCCAGGAGATTACCCTCGATGAAGACGGCAAAAGGCTCGCCGTCCGGACCCAATGCCAGGGAACCTGCGGCAAGGTGTTCCAGGCTGTCGGCGTTGCAGTGCCCCCGACCATCCGTGAAATTACCGGGTAGTTTCCCGATGAACAGATCGTCGATTTGTAGTGCCAAGGATGATATCGTCATGTCTAACCGATTAATATCGCACAATCTTTTTACAAATACTGTAGAAGATGACTCAGAAACAACTCGGGCATTCCAGTATCACGATGACCGTTGACACATACGGACATTGGATACCAGGAGAAGGCAAGAAAGACCTAAGGAGAACTTTGGGAGACAAAATCGATGAGCAGGTTGGAAGAACGAGACGAGCGGATTGACACCTCGGCATGGCACCAAATGCCGAGTGCCGAGGTTGCATTGAAGCGACTTTACGGCTCTTCCAGCTTCTCACCTCGGCAGATTACCTCGGCACGAAGTGAAGTTGCCTTGTAACTTATTGATTTAATTAGCTGGTGCCGAAGGCCGGACTCGAACCGGCACAGGTCGCCCCGCCACCCCCTCAAGATGGTGTGTCTACCAAGTTCCACCACTTCGGCATGTGTCACTGATTATAGTCAAAACCCTCCGTCTGGCAACCCCAAATTCCCTTCAGCTACTGCTTTTTGCCTCCGGTGGGTGGCTTCGCCGGCTGTTTCTCCTGAGCCTTGGCCGGTGCTGCGGGCTTAGCTTCTTCCTGGGCCGAGGGTTGAGCCTGGGCTGCTTCCTGTCCCTGCGCTGCTGGCGCGGCGGTTGTTGGTGGCATCTCCGGTTCAGCAGCCGGTTGCACTGGCTTGGCATCGGGCAGCAAGGGCACTTCCGTGGTGGTGAGCGGCACATCTTCCATCACGGATTTGGTCGAGGGGCCGGTAGAAAGATACGTCAGACCAAGGCAGGTGATCATGAAGGCGATGGCTGCCCCCGTGGTGAGTCGCCCCAAAAAGGTCGTACCCCCGGACCCACCGAACAGCGTTTGTGAGGCACCGCCAAAGGCTGCCCCCATTTCCGCCCCCTTCCCGGTCTGCAGGAGCACGATCAGGATGAGAGCCATACATGCCAGAACGTGAAAGAGAACCACAAAGGTGTACATCGGCTAGTTCGTTTCTCCTAGGTTTGATATTGGACGATACGCTTGAACGAACCCACTTCCAAGCTCGCCCCGCCCACCAGCACCCCGTCGATGTCCGGCTGAGCCATGAGACTGTCCACATTTTCCGGTTTAACCGATCCTCCATACAATATTCTCATGCTGTTGGCAACCGTTTTGTCCCATAGGGCCGCACAACGTTCCCTGATGAAGGCATGGACCTCCTGCGCCTGGTCCGGGGTAGCGGTCCGGCCGGTGCCGATGGCCCACACCGGTTCATAGGCAAGTGCCAGTTGCCGCGCCTGCTCTGCCGGCAAGCCCGCCAATCCCTGTTCCAGCTGACTGCCAACGACCGCGAAAGTCCTGCCCCCTTCGCGTTCTTCGAGGACTTCACCGACACAAAGAATCGGCAAAAACCCTCCCCTGAAGGCACTGACAACTTTCTTCAGGAGCATCTCGTTGGTTTCGCCGAACAGCTGGCGGCGCTCTGAATGCCCGATGATCACCCCATCGCATCCGACATCCTTGAGCATGGCGCCGGAAATTTCGCCCGTGAAAGCTCCCTTCTCCTCCCAATGGAAGTTCTGGGCCGCAAGCTTGAAATCTTGGCGCCACAGGGCATTGCGGACGGCGCTCAGGGCCGTGTAGGGAGGCGCAATGATCACCTCCCGGTCATTATAGTCACCCACTTCCCGCTGCAGCGACTCAACAAACGCGACCGCCTCGGCGATGGTCTTGTGCATTTTCCAGTTGGCGGCAATGAGGCTTTTTCTTTGTTCCATGGTTTCCTCTCACAATTCATGACCCACCGGATCCCCGCTTCCCCGATGACCGCATCAAAGAAGGGGCCACGGTGGTAAAATACGGTTTTATTGCTGCTTCGAACATTCATCGAGGGCAGCAATGCCCGGCAGGGTTTTGCCTTCCAACATTTCCAGGAAAGCCCCGCCGCCGGTGGATACATAGCTGACCTTTTCGGCGACACCCGCCTGACGGACCGCGGCCGCCGAATCTCCCCCTCCCACCACCGTCAGCGCTTCCAGCTGGGCCAGGAAGTTGGCCAGGGCGAACGTACTTCGATGGAAAGGAGGATGTTCGAACGCGCCCAAGGGACCGTTCCAGACTACTGTGCCGCAATCCTTCAGGGCGGCCTCGAAGACTGCCACGCTCTTGGGACCGACATCGAAGATCAGCGCTTCCGCCGGGACCTGGTCAATGGCGACCTCCCGCGCTTCTTTGCCCTTTTCCAGGCCCCCGGCAACCACGGCATCCACCGGCAGCAGCATCCGGATGCCCCGCTGGCCAGCCTTGGCGAGCAGGCGGGCGGCAGTCTCGAGATGGTCATCCTCCACCAGCGACTTGCCCACAGCGCGACCCTGAGCCTTCAGAAAGGTATTGGCCATGGCCCCGCCGATGATGAGGCAGTCAGCCTGGTTGATGAGGTTTTCCAGGAGCTCGATTTTGGTCGAGATCTTTGCTCCACCGATGATCATGGCGAGCGGGCGCCTGGGAGCCTGCATGGCTTTACGGAAATACTCCACCTCTTTTTGCAGCTGATAGCCGGCAGCACAAACCTTCAGGTACCTGGTAATGCCGTGGACCGAAGCGTGTGCCCGGTGCGATACAGCAAACGCGTCGTTGACGTAGACATCTGCCAGCTCAGCCAGCTGTCGGGAAAAACCATCATCGTTCTGTTCTTCTTCGGGATGGAACCGCAAATTTTCCAGCAGCAGCAAGTCTCCGGCCTGCATGGCCGAGACCCGGTCGAGTACGGATGGTCCGATACAATCCGGTGCCATCGACACCGACCGATCAAGAAGCCCACCTAGATAGCCCGCCACCGGTTTCAACGAAAACTCTCCGGCAACCTTACCCTTGGGTCTCCCCAGGTGCGATGCCAGGATTACCTTGCCACCCGCCCGGATAATCTTCCCGATACTCGGCAGGGTGGCTCGGATTCGCAGATCGTCCTGGACCTGGTGCTGACTGTCCAGGGGTACGTTGTAGTCAACCCTCAGAAACACTCTTTTTCCAGCCAGTTCAACATCATCCAGCGTTTTCATGATCCTCCGGACTCCTCTCCCCGATCGAGTTTGTCAGACGCCTGCCTCACGCAATCCTCCAGCCCCCAATGCTGTTGGAATAAGGAACTCGCTTCGGGCAAATTCCCCCCTCCCGCCCCCCGGAACCAAAGGAGGCGACGGGGAAATCATCTGTTTGCCTGTGCCCCCCTCAGTCGCGGTGGCTCAGTCCATCGTCTGCCCCATCATCATGGCGAGATCCACAACCCGGTTGGAATAGCCATATTCATTGTCGTACCAGCTGAAGACTTTCACCATGCGACCGCCGATAACACTGGTGAGGGGAGCGTCAACACTCGACGAGAACGTCGTGTGGTTGAAGTCGACGGACACCAGCGGTTCCGTGACATATTGCAGGATCCCTTTCAGGGGACCGTTAGCAGCTTCTTCAAAGATCTTGTTCACTTGGTCTTTGGTCACATCCTGGCCGAGGGTGCAAACCAGGTCCACCAGGGACACGTTGGGGGTGGGGACCCGGATTGCCAGCCCGTCGAATTTGCCTTTCAGAGCGGGGATGACCTCGGCAACCGCCCGGGCCGCTCCGGTGGTCGTGGGAATCATGGACAGCGCGGCGGCACGGGCGCGGCGCTGATCCTTGTGAAGTGAATCCAGCAGGCGTTGGTCCATGGTGTAGGAGTGAATGGTGGTCATGAGACCGTATTCGACCCCAAACCGGTCATGCAGCAGAGAAGCGATGGGCGCAAGGCAATTGGTCGTGCACGAGGCATTGGAGACGATATGGTGGTTACGGGGATCATATTCACTATCGTTGACCCCTATCACAAACGTCGCGTCCATGCCCTTGCCGGGGGCGGTAACGATGACCTTGCGGGCACCGGCGGTGAGGTGCTTCTGGCATCCGTCCCGATCGGCAAACCGCCCGGTGCTCTCCAGCACCACATCCACCCTCAGTTCATGCCAGGGCGACTCGGCCGGGTTGGTCACTTTCAAACATTGGTAGGCTTTACCATCAACAATCAATTCATTGTCAGTGCCAGTGACTTCATGGGGCCAAACCCCATGCACCGAGTCATACCTCAGCAGATATGCGAGTTCCGAAGGTGCTGATAGATCGTTGATTGCCACGATGGCCAGAGGCGCTTTGCGATCGATGGCCGCTTTGAAAATGGTCCGGCCGATACGACCGAAGCCGTTGATTGCGACACGAATTGCCATGATTACTTCCTCCTTTGGATTTTCCGGGTTCGTTCGCCAGCGGGGAAGCCGTCCTCGGCACGCCCCGCCAAGCGGCATCCAAACCAAAGCACCAGGGCGCGATGGACCGCGGCGTAGCGATGCAAGTGGCAGGCCCTGGTGACGGGTTTTTGTGGCTCATCGCGAATTAGCGTGAGAGAAGCCATCTTGTCATTCTGAGGCCAAGGGTCGAGGAATCTCGATTCTTGAGGCAATTCAACTAGATTCCTCGCTACGCTCGGAATGACACCAAGGACATGACAGACCTTTTCCACGCAAATCTGCGATGAGCCGTTTTTGTTACTCTGTAAGGGTTCAGAGCAGTTTGGCGATGCTGACCGTGCGGTCGCCCAGCATGTTGGTATAGCTGCCTAGCTCGTTATCATACCAGCCGTAGATCACGGCCAGAGTAATGGGAATTTCGAGGGTCCGCAGATCCTGAAGCTGATCCAGGGGCAGTCCCGCCTTCCTGGCAGCCTCCATGCTGATGTTGACGGCTGAGGTACGGGTGTGGTTCTCATGCCCCTCGATGACAGCGGCCGCTCGCGGCAGCCCGATGATGTCCGACGACACATTCTGCTCTTCCGAATAGACCAGATAACCCTCCGGATAATGCTCAACGGCCCTCTTATAGATGCCGTTGATCTTGTCCCTGCCGATAGGACTGGTGAGGCTCTCATCCTGAATCATCATGGTCAGGATGATCAGTGAGCCCGTAACCACGGGCACCCGCACCGATTCAGCGTGAAATCCGATCCGTTTCATCTCCGGAATCACCAGGCTCAGCGCCTTGGCCGCGCCGGTGCTTGTGAGGATGATGTTGTTGAAAGCGGATCGCGTCTTCCGGAGGTCGGTGGAACCGGAATTGGGGGAACGATCCAAAACCTGCTGGGAGCTGGTAGCGGCGTGTACCGTGGTCATCGCCGCGGACAGTATGCGGTCGGGCCCAAAATAGTCCAGAAGCGGCTTTACCATGTAGGAAAGGCACGTCGTCGTACAGGACGCGTTGGACACGAGCACATGTTTCTTGGGATCATAATCGGCGTCGTTGATTCCCATCACGGTGGTAACGGCATCGGCGGGCATCTCCCTGCCCTTGTCCTTGATCTTGAAGGGAGCAGACACGATGACCTTCTTTGCACCCGCCAGCAGATGCCCACGCACCGAACCTTTCGGATCATCGGCCGGGGTGGTGGGATCCAAGAACGCACCCGTGGCATCCACGACCAGTTCCACCCCCAGATCGCGCCAGCCAATGGCACCGGGATTGCGATGCTGGCGCAAAAAGGTCGTCTTCACGCCGTTGATGACCATGCTCCCATCGCGCTCGTTCACCTCCTCTATCACCCGCCCGGCTCGGCAGCCATGGATATAATGGTGGAGTGCGCCGTAGGTCGAATCCCGTTCTATGAAATGACCGATATCATTGAGACTGGTTCCCACATTGCGGCCAATGTTCACAAACAGCTCGGAGAAGTACTGCCGCTCCACGTGGTGCCATACGGACAGCTTGGCAATACGTCCCAAACCATTGATGCCCAACTTCTTCGGCACCATTTTCTCCTGCTCACTCATAACCTCTCCCTGCAGCTTTTAAGTCTCAGACGACGACATCCACCTTTTCGGTTTCGTGCTGGCCAAGATAAACTCCCCCACTGCGACCGTCAATTCCAATGATGTCACCGGTTCGAATGATGCGGCCGTTGATGGTACATTTTCTTTCCTTTTCCCATACCCTCATCTTGCTGAACCCGACCACGCAGATCTTCTCAAGGCGGTGAGCAACGATGGCCGCATGGGAGGTGGCGCCCCCCTTACCGGTCAGAATGCCGTCGGCGATGGAGATCTCCCGAATGTCATCGGGCACGGTATCCGCCCGAATCAGAATGATGGGCAGTGGCTCCTTTTCCTGGCGCAACCGCTGAATGCTTTCCAGATCAAAGGCCACTACCCCCGAGAGGGCGCCGCCGCTCACCCCGATTCCGCTGCCGAGGTAGTCTGCGGTGAGTGCTTCCGAGGGTTTGAATACGGGATAATACCGTTTAACGCGAGCCGTCATATTCCGGGATTGCAGAACATAGAGCCCCTCTTCGCCATCGCCCTGAAAGGTGAACTCAATCTCCTGAGGGGCCCAGTTATGGCCATACACCAGATCCTTGGCAACCTTTACCAGTTGTTGATAAACCTTGGGAAAAAGACTCTCAAGGGAGTATTCCTTGAGCTCCCCTTCACCCAGCCGCTGTCTCTCGGAAAGCGGCAGCCTCTGCACCAGACCTCCCACAATATCTTCGCCCTGGTTGCCCAACGTGAAATCGCCAACGGGCTCGACCTGGTCCTCAGGTTGTCGCGGGTCGTGCGTGAACATCACCCCGGCGCCCGAGTGGGTGTCCAGATTGCCGAAGACCATAGCCTGAATGGTTACCGTCGTACCCCAGTTTTCGGAAATGCCCATGATTTCGCGATAGGTTTTCGCCTTGCTTGAAATCCAGGAATCAGTCACCTGCTCGATGGCCGTGAAGAGCTGCTCTTTAGGGTCTTCAGCGACGCGGATGCCATGGTCTTCCAACGCCACCGTCCGATAGGCGCGCACCATCTCACTCAGTTCCCCAGGCAGAAATTGCCGCTTCACCTTTCTGCCGTACTTCTGTTTGTAGCGAATCATCAAGGCGTCGAACTCATCACGGGCCATTCCGAACGACATGGCCCAGGACTGGATGAAACGGCGATAATTGTCCCAGGCGAACCAGGCTTCTCCGGTTTCCCTGATGAGTCCTTCCACCACGGCCTCATTGATTCCTACGTTCAGGAAGGTATTCATCATACCCGGCATGGAAACCGCCGAACCACTGCGCACCGAAAGCAGCAAAGGTTTTTCCGGGCTTCCGAAGCGCCTCCCGGTAGCCTCTTCCAGCTTCCGGATATGATCCATGACCCGCTCTTCAAAATCCATGCGGGCATGAGAAAATCCTTCGATCACGCTGCGGCAGCGATAGTATTCGGTGGTGACGACGAAGGCCGGAGGCACACGGATACCGATAGAGTGCAGCTTGACCAGGTTGTAGGCCTTGTTCCCGAGATGGATCAGGTCATAGCTCCTCGGCTCGGGCTGGTTGATGAAGGAGATGGTCTTCTGCGGATCATAGCTCAGCATGAGGTCCAGCTTGTCGGCACTGAGCTCCTCTTTCTGGGTGGCGAGGGTAGTCATGATGCTGGCAATGAAGTGATCAAAATACTGCAGCCCAAAAGTCCGGGCGATGAGGTCCCGCAGAAAGGTCTCTGAAATCCGATGAATCCACTCGGACGCGGATTCCTTATCCACTTCGCGTAAATAGCGGGGAAGCAGCTTGCCTTTCGCCAGGTCGCGGATAATGACCTCGAGATTCTCCTCGTGCAGATAATGGTAGTTGGTATGAATGATCTGCCTGATCGCTTCGGAAAAGCCGCGAAAAATATCCATGTACTGAGAATGGGAAAAACGGGGGACCTCCAGCGCCCGCTGAAACAGCTCATGCTGCCGATTGAGACGATAGGAGGTGATGCCGTCAATGTCGAGGGCTTTGATGAAGAGCGGCAGGAACTTGGCAATGCGGAAGAAGGATGCTCGAGTGATGAAGGTCAGATTGAAAGAAAGGATGAGCTCCTCAAACAACACATTGGCCAAGTTTTCCAGGCGGAAGGTCAGCCCGAGGGCATCGAATTTCCGTTCGTTATAGGACCCGTACATGGAGGGAATATCGACGGCGATATGGCGTTTATAGTAGATGTTTTCCAGAACTTTGAGCTCACAGGGCGTGACAATCACTTCTTTGAGGGCGAGCAGATAGTCCAGAATGGATTCGAGCTTCCGGAGCGAGTCCTGGCCTACAAGGTCGGCCATCAGGGAGCTCGGGTCGGGCAGTCCCAGATTTGCCGCCCGCTGCAGGTGCGCTTGAATGTCTTTGAAACTTAACGCATACTTCTCGTGGACCAGCTGGTAGAACTGGATCATGAGAAAGGCTCGGTGGCGTTCGCGCTCCGACACCTCGGGAACATTCTGAATGAGCCGTCGGATTTCATTTTCCGACAGCTCCAGTAAATCTTCGATATGGTGAATTGCCTGGGAATTGAAGATGGTGGCGAAAATGCGATGCATGTCATCCACCAGCGGGCCGGATTCAGAAATCTCCTCGTAGATTTCAACAGGCACGAGATCGGCGAGCCGACTCTTGTCGAGATAGCGCCAGAAGTCAACAATGGCTTCGATAAAGAAGACGATGACATTGTTGCTCTCCACGTGACTCTGCTTGCGGAGAAAGTGGACCAATCGGTCGTCTCTTCCCGTCTGTTCATCCACTTCAGTGGAAACCGCCCGCAGCTGCCCTTCCGCTCCGATCTGGTTGAAATAAACGGGAAACAGTTTGGCGAGCTGCTTGACCAGGTTATAGGAAGGCCGCATGGGCGAGTGGAGCAGCTGACTGACATCCCGCTGAAAGAGATCGGTATCACGAATATAGATTCCACTGAGGGACAGGTTGACGATCAGGGCGGACAGGAGGAGCTTGGTCCGCATGGGATTCTTATTGATGATTTCGAGCCAGATACGCACATTGGGCAGGTGTGCCGGGTTCATCTCGACCTGCCAGTGCTGGGTAATGCTGCCCAGTTGAGGCGTTTGAAACCCGAGCTGGATCAACCGCTTGAGGAAGAAGGAAATGAGGGGCTTGTTCTCCGTCTGGACTACCTCCAGGCCGATGGTCTTGAGGATCTGCAGGGCCGCTTCCGGATAGCTCTGCATGCAACCCTCGATTACATCAAAGATCCTTGCCATAAAAGACTCCAGACCCTCGACCGACTCTTCCCGAATCCACTTGCTGATATCGAAATTGATCTCCCGTAAAGTCTCTTCGTGAATGGCTTCGAGCCCCCTGGTTTCCATGATCTTGAAACGCATGAGGGTGTCCAGGTGAGTTGGCCGGGCAGGGTCTTCATAGGCCTTCAGTTCTTCCGGGAACTTCAAATAGAGCCTGACCATTTCATTGAAATCGGGCAGTTCCGCCAGTCTGAGGACCGCCTTTCGGTGATCGGCTTCCGTCTGAATTTCCGTCTTCATTATCTCCAGATAAAGGCGGTAATGTTCATGGCTGAGGGGATAGCAGACCGAGGACCAGGGCCGGTTGGAAGGCACCGCCCCCTCCTGTTGGGCAACCCACTGGCAGGGGTCGTCCTTGATGAGCCAGAATTCGTAGGTCCCCTTCTGCAGACGCTCCATAAGCGCCCGAAGTTCCCCAAACGAGGTTGGCTCAGGCCACACTTCGATGAGCTTCGCCGCCAGCCGCCGGGGGGGATAAAAGCATTGCATGAGGTATGAGAAAGGAACCTCGCGCAGATCATGCAACAGCAGGAAGAAATAACGCGGGATCCCTTCATGAAGAGCGCTATCAAGCCTGACGGACTGATCTATCTCGCCCAGCGACACCCCCTCCGGAATGGGACGGGCGATCTCCTCCGGCACTTCGTCGACCAGTTTGGTCCAGAACCCGATGAGATAGTCGGCCGCGAGGCTGCGGACCCCGGCGCGTTCCGAGCGCCGGAGGGCCTCATAGAAGATCTGGGACAACAGGTAGGCAACACTGCCATTCAGGGGGTGGCGGCTGTACAGACGCAGATTGCTGTTTGCATAGCGCCAGGCCTCCTGAACAACATACTGCCAGTTGCGGTAACGATGATGATACTCTCTGAGAAGCTCCCTTGCCTGTTGTTCCTTTCCGGCATAACCCCGGACAGCCTCTTCGAGGACCTCCGAGAATTCCGGGATGTTGACCTCAACCTTGGTCAGGTCCAAATTCTTGCTCAGCGCATCGGAGTACACCATTGGAGCAGTCTGCGGTTCCATCATTGAAAAGATCACCTCAATGCTTGTATTGTTTGGCACACGGACAGGTGAACCACCCTTCCTCTGATCCTCCATCGCCATGCGTAGTACGCCCGACTTCGACAAAGGCAGCGACAGCGTCCAACTCCATGAGCAGGGCCGGCTCGCGCACGCCCCCGTAATAATCGGGCCGCTGTCCCACAACCCTGAATCCAAGACGGCGATAGAGGCGTTGCGCCGCCAGGTTGCCGGCACGGACCTCGAGCACCGCCCGGTCCGCCGTCCGGGCAAAACCAAACTGAAGACAATCGAGCATCAGAGCCATCCCGATCCCTTGCCGCCGATAGGCCTCATGCACCGCCACATTGAGGATCTGAAGCTCATCAGCAACCAGCCAGAAGCAGACAAACCCTGTCACCATTTCCCGTCCGCCCTCACGAACCCGCGCGACCTGGAGAAACGAGTGTGGTTTGAGCAGTTCTTCCAGGAAAGACTCCCGAGTCCACGGTTCGAGGTTGCTGCGCTGCTCAATGGCCACCACCTCCGGGAGGTCGGAGGCAAGCAGCCCTGTTATCTGCAACTCCCTGGCCGGAGGCTGTACTTTGGTCTGTTGTTGGCTCCAGTGAACCGACATCTCATTGTAACCCGTTTAGACGAAGCAGAATGGAACGCCCCCCAAAAAGTGTTCCGACAGTCTCCTGCGGCAACGATCAAGAACGCGCCAGGACCTCACTGGCCAGCGAAATATGGCGCTGACCGTACTCCTTCACCATTGCGGCGACTTTTTCCAGAGAGGAATCCGCACGGCATCCGGCCAGCTTGATGAGCATGGGCAGGTTCATCCCGCAAAGCACCTCGACCTTCGGCCCGAGGAAAGAGAGACTGATATTCGCCGGCGTCCCTCCGAAAAGGTCTGTCAGGATCAGAACTCCGTGCCCCCGGTCAACTTCCTTGATTGCCTCGCGCAGTTGTTTCACCATCTCTTCCACCGGCTGCCCGGCCTGGAGCGTAAGGGCCCTGCAGGCCTCCAGCGGCCCCGTTATCAGTTCTGCAACACAGACCATCTCAGCCGCCACTCCACAATGAGAGACCGCTACAATGCCAATCATCCCCTTCTCATCCGCTTTCGCCATTGAGCCTTCCTACTCCAAATGGATATCCCGATGGAAGACACTTACTGAGTAATGGTTGCTCCGCAGCCTGTCACCGATTTGCCTGGCCAGAACTACCGACCGATGCTTCCCGCCGGTGCAACCGATCGCGACGGTCAGGTAGCGCTTCCCTTCCTGAATATACCAGGGAATCAGCCGCAACATGAGGCAGGTGAAATCCTCGATGAATTCCCTCGCCACCGGCACCTCGATCACCCAGGATTCAATCTGGGGCGAACACCCGTCCAGGTGCCTGAGTTCCTCGACGAAATAGGGATTGGGCAGAAAGCGCACATCCATGACCAGATCGGCCTCCAGGGGCAGGCCATATTTAAAGCCGAACGAGAGCACCTGAATGTTCAACCGTTCTTTGTCGCTCACCACCGAATAGGTGCGGGTGATCAGTGCCTTGAGCTGATGGACGGAGAGCGTGCCGGTATCGACGATCCTGGTGGCCCGATTCCGCAACGCGTGCAGCTGGTCGCGTTCGTGACGGATGGCATCGAGCAGCAGGGCCTCGGAGGCTGCCGCTGGATGCAGGCGCCGGGTTTGACTGTAGCGTCGCTGGAGCACTTCGGTGGCGGCTTCGAGAAAGATGATCTCGAACCGGTAGCCAGCCTCCTCCAGTGCCCCAAAGATCCGATCGTAGTCATCGAGAAACTTCCGTTCGCGAATGTCGATCCCCAACGCTATCCGGGAAATATCCGGCATATCCCTTTCACACAGGGCCAGAAATTCCGGAAGCAGCGGCACCGGCAGGTTGTCAATACAGAAGTAATGAAGATCCTCGAAGGCTTTGATGGCGGTACTTTTGCCCGAGCCCGACAGGCCGGTCACTACCACCACGTGAACATTTCGCTGCGTCATGGACCATATTCCTATTGAAGCTCAAACGTCATTCACCGGGAACCGTAATCGATCGAAAAACCTGGCAGGGAACAAGCCGGAAAAGAAGGAGCGAATGCGCGGGAAAAGTCAGCAGGAGGGGGAATGCTGGAAAAGCGGGGCGTTCAGCCTTCGGTTCCTCAGCCATTCGAATCCATTATGTCGCCTAGAAGTCCTCATCCTCTTTTTGGATCACATCGTAAATCTCGTCCTGGGTATTGACTCCAAGCAGCCGCTTTCGCATCGGAGCATTCTTGAGCAGGCGGGCAATTCTGGCCAAGGCTCGCAGGTGAATGCCGGTGCAGGTCTCCGGCGCAACCAGGAGAAACAAGAGATGCACCGGTTTGCCGTCCATCGACTCAAAATCCACGCCCACACTGGACTTTCCGAAGGACAACAGGAGCTGATCAAGATCCTTCAATTTTCCATGTGGAATTGCGATTCCGTCGCCGATACCCGTGCTTCCCAAGCGTTCCCGTTCGAGCAGCACGGCCATGAGACGCGGTCGATCCAGATCGGGTTTCACCCGCAGAATGGCCCCAATCAGTTCTTCGAGCACCTGTTTTTTGTTTCTGCCTTCAAGTTCCGGCACAATCGCACTCTTGGGCAGGATATCCAGTATCTTCATCAATTCCTCATGCTCGTCCAAGGCGCTTCGCGGGCACCCTACAGCCCCCTTTTCCGGCCTCCCGGGGGCTCCGCCCCCGGATTCTCATCTCTCCGGCCACTGCAACCGGGTCCGTTGCCTCTCAGGACATGGTTTCAATCAAACCGTAATGACCATCCTTGCGATGATAGAGCACATTGATCTGGTTGGTAACACGGTTGGTGAAAACCATGAACTCCCTGTTGCTTAGATTCAACTGCATCACCGCCTCATCGACATCCATGGGTTTCGCATGAATCTGCTCGGCCCGGATGACCCGTGACTCCTTATCCTCGACCGTCGCTGCCGCAAGCGGCACATCGACGGGGGTCGTGAGGTCCTTCCCGGTATTGACTGGCTTTCTGCGCCGTGATTTGTCCTTGCCCTTGCGAACCTGCCCCTCGATGGTATCCGCCACCAGATCGATCGCGGAATACATGTCATCCGTTTCTTCCCTGCCATTGACCCGCATGCCATTGGCCAAAATCAGCACTTCTGCGATATGCCGAAACTTCTCAACCCTCAGGACCACATGGGCTTCAATGGGTTCTTCGAGGTACTTCTTGATTCGAGAAACCTTGTCCTCCACATAGGTTCGAAGCGCCGACGAGGGCTCCACATGACGAAAAGTCACGTTAATTTGCATGCTTGCCTTCCTCCTTGAAAAGATATTTCGCAGTGGCTGATCGGCTGCTCCCGGCCAGCTCCTCTGAGGAACCGCTTGCCGGTCAACTCCAGGCTGTTTTCCGGCGCTTACTTGAAGGGAGTATATTCAGTACTTCCCGGTATTTAGCCACCGTTCGGCGGGCGATTTTGATGTTTTCACCTGCCAGCAGCTCCACGATCTCCTGATCACTGTATGGCTTGGTGGTGTCTTCGCCCTTGATGATTTGCCGGATCCTCTCCTTCACGCTTTCCGAGGCCACCGCGTCACCCAGAACGCTACTTATGGAGCTGTTAAAGAAATATTTCAACTCAAAAATCCCATGCGGGGTATCCATGTACTTGTTGGTCGTGACCCGGCTGATGGTCGACTCGTGCATGCCAACGTCCTCGGCCACGTCCCGCAGGACCATCGGCTTGAGGAACGCCACCCCCTTTTCAAAGAAGTCATGCTGCAATTTGACAATACTCTGTCCGACCTTGTACAAAGTCCGCTGCCGTTGATGGATACTCTTGATCAGCCAGGCCGCCGAACGCAGTTTGCCGTGAATGAAATCCTTGGCATCGGTCGGAATAGCGGCATTATGATCGAGTGCCTCCTTGTAGTAGGAACTCACCCTCAGTTTCGGCATGCCGTCCTCGTTCAAGAGCACCACAAATTCATCGTCCACCCGCAACACATAGATATCGGGGCTGATGTACTGGACCGATTCTTCATTGAACGCGCTTCCCGGGCGGGGATTCAGCTGTAGGATGAGATCGACGGCCAGTTTGACTTCCTCGGGAGAGCGTTTTACAGCGCGAATCATGCCCTGGAAGTTCTTGTGTTCGAGATAGTGCAAATGATCTTCCAGGATCGAAACCACCAAGTCGTCCTGCAGATTCAGGTTTCGCGCCTGAATCAGAAGGCACTCCTGAAGGCTGCGAGCGGCCACGCCCACGGGATCAAAAACCTGAATCTGGACAAGCACCCGTTCCACTTCCTCGGGTGTGGCGTCGGCCATGACCGCAATCTCCTGCAACGAGGCATCCAGGTAACCATCACCATTCAGATTGCCGATGATGACGAGCCCGATTTCTTTCTGCCGGTCGCTCAGGTCGCTAAACCGCAACTGCCATTGCAGATGGTCCTCGAGGGTAGCAGGCAGAGTCAGGCGATGGTCATAGGAAGGCCACTCCCGATTGGGATCGCTTTCCACCAGGACTGGAGTACTCGTGTTGTACTCTTCC
>JAPXSS010000087.1:0-14881 GCA_033812955.1 Syntrophobacteraceae bacterium
CATCCTCGTCAAGAGTGCAGTCATCATGCATGAGAAGCTGCCCTCGGTCTCCTTCATCATTCCCGTGGCTCCTTCTCTTGAAGCTGCCTCCCTCAATGACCTCCTCGTTCACCGGGGTCTCCCCCTGCGACTGGTCAACGGTGATACCTACGGCGTAATTCGTGCCTGCGATCTACTGCTGACGGTCTCCGGGACCGCAACCCTGGAAGCCGCCATTCTCGGGACTCCGATGATCATCATCAACCGGGTGTCGCACCTGAGCTATTATCTCGGCCGACGTTTGATCCGGGTGACCCACATCGGCCTCCCGAACCTGATCGCCGGTCGTTCCATCGTTCCCGAATACGTCCAGAAGGATGCTCGCCCGGAACTCCTGGCGGCTGAAGCCATCGGTTTCCTCGAAAATCCTCGACGCCTGCAGGAGCAGCACAAAGACCTGGAACTTGTAAGGAGCCGACTGGGGGAACCGGGAGTGGCGGAGCGGGTGGCCGAAATGGTCTTGAAAACCTCGGACTGAGGACGTCGACTGGCGAAAGCAGCCCTCTCTAAGGTCGGGTGAGGTTTTGGCGGACGGTTGTGAGGGAAAGGTGCCTCCCCGGACATGCCGTATTTGCCCCCGGTGCATCACGGTGACCGATGACATGTGATGGTGGAATGTGATAATACCGGCACAGGGTCTTGAGGAGATGCATCAGTGATTGCATCTGAGCAGTGCTTGGGACCTCTTTGTCGAAATTGCCGACCAATCCAACCCCGATCCCCTTTTCATTCATTCCTCCGGCACTGCAATGCGCACCGCCCTGCTGCTTGATCCAACGGGGAGCGACTTCAATCTGGCCATCCCCTTTTCCCAAGGTGCCGTTGTCGATCAGGAAATGATATCCGAGGCCATTCCAGAAACCACGGTCAACATGATTGCGATGGATGGAAAAGGCTTTGCCGACATCAGTGGCGGTATGATGGATCACGATGTATTTCCAGCACGCATTGGGATAGAGAGGGATTACATTGCGCAGCGCTTTGGCATTTGGGATGATCAGTTTCTGGCCGGGATGAATCGTATCTCCTGGTCGCAGTGAATTCGCAGCATAGATCGCATCCAGGGAAACGTCATACATCCTGGAGAGCCTCCAGATGGTTTCCAGAGGAGCGATCTCATGAGTGATAGTTTGACGAATCCCGGAGGCGTCCCTCCCTGCTTCAAGCACTCGGGGAGCCGAATCGGCAGGCAACGAAGGTCCAGCAGAGGAGGGAAGGGACCTGGCAGGAACTCCTACCGTAGCTTTGTGGCCACAGGCAGCCGTGATAGCGCACAAAAGGAGGAACAGGATAGGACCAAGCTGTTTCAGGCGCCTGAACTCAACGAATATCTTCCTCATCAGAGCTCCCTACGGGCTGCCATTCTTCCGCAAACCGAGCTTTAATCTTAGTCTTTGTGAAGAAATATTGCATCCCCTTTTGCTACAAAAAGAGCGAATCGGGCCATCCGCGGTTGCCCATGCCAGTGAGGAGATCTGGCCAAGAATCAGTTATTCTCATAAAAGTCCTTGACAGGGGCGTGGAGGGCTCGTTATGGTTCACACCGAAATTCAAACAGAGGGAAGTTTATGAATTTGGGCTACTATCGCTATTATTACTACTACGGCTTTTAGGGAGCACTTGGGGTATGTAGGCTGCCAATTTAGCATAGATCTGTAAAATGACGCCGTGGGTATCCCAGAGTGATCCCGCGGCGCTTTTGTTTTGAGTGCAGAAGCAGTCCTGGGCCGCGGGAGCAAGTTCCTGGCGGCCATTTCTTTTTCCCAGGCCTCGGCATCATGCCTGAGAATTCATTGAAGGAGGTAACAAGCTCATGATTATCGTATTGAAACCGGATCACCATGAGGATGATCTTCATCGCCTCGTTAGCAGGCTGGAAGATCTTGGATTGCGTTCTCACATCTCGAAGGGAGAGCACCGCACCATTGTCGGAGCTATCGGTGATGAACGCGTTCTGCGGGAAGTGCCTCTGGAAAGTATGCCAGGGGTAGAATCGGTACTGCCGATTCTCAAACCCTACAAGCTGGTCAGCAGAGAATTTAAACCGGAAGACACCGTTATCAGGGTCAACGGGGAGGAGATTGGCGGGCACAAGATCCAGCTCATAGCCGGGCCTTGTGCGGTTGAGAGTCGCGAAGCCCTCGAGGAGATTGCCGCCGCCCTCGTGCCATCGGGGGTCCATTTCCTTCGGGGTGGGGCCTTCAAGCCTCGGACTTCACCGTATGCATTTCAAGGCTGGGGCGAAAAGGCGTTGAAATATCTGGATGGGGTTCGTGAACGCACCGGCATGATGGTAGTGACCGAACTGATGGACCCGCGAGACGCGGTTCTGGTGAGCCGGTATGCCGATATCATTCAGATCGGTACCCGCAATATGCAGAATTTTCGACTGTTGACCGAAGTGGGAAACATTGAAAAGCCTGTCATCCTCAAGCGCGGGATGAGTGCCACGATCAAAGAGTTCCTCATGTCCGCCGAGTATATTCTGGCACAGGGCAACGAAAGAGTGATCCTCTGTGAACGGGGTATCCGTACCTTTGAGACGGAAACGCGCAATACGCTCGATATCAGTGCGGTGCCTCTGTTGAAGCAGCTTACCCATCTGCCGGTCATTGTCGACCCCAGCCATGCCGTGGGCCGGGTGGATCTGGTCCCGGCAGTTTCTAGAGCGGCCATTGCTGCCGGTGCCGACGGGCTCCTCATCGAGGTTCATGTGAGACCGGAAGAAGCCATGAGTGACGGGCCGCAGTCGTTGCGACCGTCAGCTTTCGCGGCTGTGATCGAGGAATGTCGCCGCGTTGCCCATGCGGTTGGACGAACGCTCTAGGACTAATGCCTCTACCCATCACAAGGAATGATTATGGAAGCAAAGCAGGAGGAAGGAGCGGCATTGCCTGACTTTATCACAGAGCAGGGAACTCTTGGACCGGACCGCTGGGGACCTGAAAAAACCGTTGGCATCATTGGTGGAAAAGGCCAGATGGGGGAACTCTTTAGCAAGTTCTTCAAGGTGCAGGGCTATCGGGTCATCCCGGCTGATTACGGTACCGACAAGAACAACGAGGAAGTCATCCGGCTGTCGGACATTGTTGTCTTTTCCTTACCGCTGCATATGACGACAGACCTTATTCGGCAGTTGATTCCTTTTACCCGGCCCGATCAACTGCTCATGGACCTGAGCAGTCTGAAAGTCAGACCCGTCGAAGCCATGTTACTCTCCCCGGCGGCGGTGGTGGGCCTGCATCCCATGTTTGGAGGGAGGACCGCAACCTTTAAAGGCCAGACGATTGTGGCCTGTCCAGTACGTATTCCCCTAGCAGAGTGGTACCCGCTACGCCGCCAATTTGAGAACCAGGGTATGCGCGTCAAGGAATGCACCCCCGAAAAGCACGATCGCCTGATGAGCATAATCCAGGTGCTGTTTCATGTGACGACCATGCTGACCGGCAGGGTGTTGCGCGAGATGGAGGTGAATGTTGCCGAAACAATGGACTTCACCAGTCCCAGCTATCGCCTGGAGATGAACCTCCTGGGTCGTATTTTAGCCCAGAACGCAGAACTCTACGCGGCCATCACCCACATGAATCCCTACGCCGGCCCCATCCTGGATCATCTTGCAGAAGGCCTGACGTGTTACAGGGAATGGTATGGTGCGGGTGATTTCCAGGCGTTTATGGCAGATTTTCAGAGGAGTGCCGACCACCTTGGTGATTTCTGCACGACAGCCTTTAAGGAAAGTTCTCAACTGCTGGACTTTACCATTCAGTTGATGGGCGCTAACGCTCAAAAATAGGAAGGCCGCCGCCTGGTCAAGCAGGTGGCGGCTAGCGCCAGCGCTGATGTCTGCATCCACTCGAGGGGAGGCTATGATTTCTTTTCGTGTGCGGCCGGATTGATTTTTTCGAGGCAGATTTTAACGCAGTCCTCGCAATTAGAGGTCCGGGATCCCAGCTGACAGTACCGGGCAAAGGCGGTGAACCAATCGAGACTGGTGCGCGGGCACATTTTGATGAATTCGAGGAAGCGTACCAGCCGATCAACCGCGATGGGGGCGATGGCGTGCTCAATCCGGCAGGCATTGGCTTCGGCCTCTTCTGAACTCAACTGCAGGGCTGCGCTGAAGAATTCCTTCAAGGTTTCGTGACGGTGAATGATATCTTTGGCAACGGTGCGGCCGGTAGCCGTGAGAGTGACAAAGCTGTATGGACTATAATTGATCAAGCCGCGCGCGGCTAGGGCCTTGAGGGCTCCCGTGACGGATGCTCGTTGCACATTCATCTGGTCTGCAATGTCTTTGGCGCGGGCCACCCGATTGGACCGCTCAAGATGAAATATGACCTCGAGATAGTCTTCCAGACTGGCGGAAAGAGCTTCGAGTGAAGCGTCGACCATAGTATGAGCCTTCTTGGTGCCTAACATCAGTACTTTCAGCTTACCCACTTCAACGGCATGCGTCAAGCGCCATGTTGCCCTCTCCACATGGTTTTGACATGTTTCCGAAAACCTGCTAACTACCCCAGCAATCATCAGATACCGAAATGCCAGGGCGCCATCCTCGGGCTGAGCGCGGGCAAGATGACAACCTACTGCTTTTGAGGTCATCCATGGAAGAGAGCACTCTGCGGTCACCAGCGTCTGAAAACCCCTTGCAGCCGGTTTTCGAGATACTCAGAGGGGTACCTCCAGAAGCTGTGTGTACAACCTACGGGATTACGCCAGAAGAATTGCAAAGGCGAATTGAGACTTATCAGGGCTCACGGCGCCGTGCCGCCCTTGGTGAACAGTTCAGTGGGACCAAAGTGGGGCGCAACGATCCCTGCCCATGCGGGTCCGGCAAGAAATACAAGAAGTGTTGCCAGCCGATTCAGGAGGAAGCCCGAAAGGCTCTCCCCCGTGACCAGATACAAGCCGTTGAGCAGCAAACAAAAGCTCGGGAGAGACTGGAGCAAGAAGTTAAAAAAGGGTTCGATCTCCTGTTTTCCCAGGACTTTCAAAAAGCCCGAACCCTGGCATGTGATCTCCTGAAGTCTTATCCCGACGATGACCGCCTCCATGACATACGTCTAACGGTTCTCCTTGGGGACGGCAGCTATGATGATGCCATGGCTTTGTGCCGTGAGCGCTGGCAGGTGTCATTAGAAGAGAGAGATTACTTTCGCGAGCATGGCCGCCACCGCCGAGAAGGTAGCGGTCGGACGCAGCTGGTGAATTTCTACAGTCCTTCCACCTGGCTCGAGAAATTCTGGATCGCACAGCGAGCAAGAACATACCGTGCAGCCTTTCCCGTCCAACAGGATTCACCGTTGCGCAAGCTGGCCCTGGAACTCACCGTTGCCAATGACCTCGAGCGCTTTCCATCCCGTCAGGAGGACGGCTTTCAGGTACGCCAAGAGGCCTTGGCTTCACTCCTGGCTCATCTTGAACAGGAAGGAACCGCCGCCATCCCCTACCTCCTGCCGCTAACCTATACTTTCTCCTGGGCCAGCCTGTTTGTGCCGGATCTGCTGGCACGCTATGGCAATGATGAAAGCCTCAGATTGCTGGCTGAACTGTCCATGTTCCGCTTCCCCTATTTCGCTCAAAAGTGCCTGAATCATCTGGAGAAATTCGGGGAACGGGCGGTGGTGGTGATCGATGGGGTGCTTACGGAAAACCCCGCCTTCGACGAGCTCAAAGGCGGGATGGTCAAGGTGCTGGGCAGTATCCGCACGGCAGCCAGTCTAAAAATTCTCCAGCGCCTGATCGACCACGACAACCTTTACCTGGTCAAATGGGTTGCCGAGGCCTTGGATGCGTTTTCGAGTCCCGAAAGCCAGCCTCTCCGCGACCGGGCGAGAGCGAGGCTGGCTTCCAAGGACCGGGTTGCCGGAGTCTTCCACGAGCTGATGGCGACCATCAAGGACTGAGGAGAGGCTCTTCTCAGTTATTATCCTCAATGGTAACCGTGGCGGAGCCGGCCGGGCCTACGATATACCTGAGCGTTGGCTTGATGGTCAGGATGACCGTTTCATCACCTTCCTTGAGCGCGTCCTTCTTCGGCATGATTGTAACATCCACAAACGATTCCCTCCAGGGGATATCCACTGTGCAGTCGATTTTCTGATAATCTTTGCCGTTGGTTGCCGTTCCGCTCAGCGTGAATGGAATGGTAGCCGCAGAGGTGGTTTTCCCCGTTCGTGTAATGGTGAAAGTACCTGCAGTGGGACCACTTTCCGAAGCGTTCGGGTTCTTGGCGACCACCTCGACCACCGGCAGACTGGTCCCCAGAATGGTGACGGTTGCCTTTTTCTGCGCGCTAAGCGTGTAATTATCATCAGCAGCAACGAGGGTCAGGACAACTTTCTTGCTATCCACCAGTTCGCCGTCCTCAAGAGGAGTCACCTTGACATTAACGGAAGACTTGTCTTTGGCAATGGTTGCCTTGCCGGTGAGCTTCGTGTAATCAGTACCGTTTTTGGCTGTGCCTTTCACCCTGTAGCGGACCTGGAGCGCTGAGGTGCTTGGACCGATTCTGCTGATCACGAATTTCCCGGTGTCGCTCGGCAGGGCAGCGATGCCATCCTCCGCAACAATGGAGACTTCCGGCAGGTCGCTGTCGACAATGTAGACCACGTCTTTGCTCGGCGTCCTTACAAAATAGGGAGTGTCGGGCTTGATGGTCAGTTCCACAGTCCGGGCAAAATCCACATTGCCGTTGTTAATCGGGACTACATTGATCACCTTCGAGCTTTGGCCCGCCGCAAATTGGACCGTCCCCGAAAGCTTCTTGTAGTCAGTTCCGGCCTTGGCCGTACCGCCGATGCTGTATTTTACGGTGAGGGCAGTATTGGTCCCCCTGGTGCGGGTGATGGTGAAGCCGCCCTTGGTGAGCCCCTTTTCAATGGCGTATGGGCTAGTGGCGGCAACGGTCACCTCTGGAAGATCGTTATCGGTAATCAAGATCTTCGCACTGTTTGAGGGATCCATCAGGTAGTTCGAGTCTTCCACAAGGGACAATATCAAGGTGAGGTCACCGGTCGATAGATCGTCGTCTATGGGTGTTACTTTCAGAATTCTGGAGGACTTACCTGCAGGAATGGTAAAGAGATTCGAGAAGGCTTTGTAGTTCACCTTCTTCACGGCCGTTCCGCTCGCCTTGACCTTGACTTTCAACGGCTCCTGGGTATTCCCCACTCGCGAGAACCGAAACTGACCCTTGGTTCCCGATTCCGTAGCATTTCGCAGGGCGGTTATGGAAACGACGGGTGGATCATTATCAACGATGGTTACCGTCGCATGACCGGGAGAACCCACATAATAATCGCCACTGTCAGAGCTGGAGAGGGTGACGATAACCGTTCGGTCCAGCTGGGCGATTTGATCGTCAATAGCTGAGACGATCAGGTCAACGCCATCCTTGCCGGCCGGAATAGTCACACTGGCAGGAAGCGCCTCGTAATCGCGACCGGGAACTGCGGTGCCGCTCACCTGGCAGGTCACTTCCATGGCGGCGCTCAGGTCCCCCGTGCGAGAGATCCTGAACACACCGGTGTCGGTCGCATTTTCGGAAGCAAGATCGTCGGTGGCGACGATGGTGACGGAAGGCACTTCATCATCGAGAATATTCACCACCGCACTGGCCTCGCTGCCGATATTGTAACCGGACCCGGAATTGAGGGTGACAACCACGGTTTGGATACCATCTTGAGTTTCATTGTTGAGGGGCACGATTTCGAGGTCCACGAAAGCCGCACCGGCCGGAATGGTGACCGATCCCGAGAGTGACGCGTTGTAGTGTTCACCGCTGACGGCAGTGCCTCCGACGGTATAGTTGACTCCCAATGGAGGCAAAACCTCCGGATTGCCGTTGCGGCTTATCCTGAATACCCCATGATCGGTACCGTTTTCACTGATAGTGGCGACTGGCGCCGCAAGGGTGACGGTTGGCAGCTCGTTGTCATAAATGGTGATGGTGGCGCTGCTGGGAGAGCCGGCATGGTAAAGGTCGGTGCCCAGGATGGTCAAGGTAACGGTTTCATCACCCTGATAGCTGGCATCGTCGAATGGGCTCACCGTTATATCGGCATACGAACTTTCGGGCTGGATGGTCACGCTGCCATTGAGCCTGGCGTAGCGGCTGCCGTTTTTTGCCGTGCCGCCCACATCGTAGTACACGAGCAGGGACGAAGTGAGGACACCCTGCCGCGTCACTCTGAAAATCCCATTGTTAGTACCCCCTTCGGAGGCATTGTCGTCAAGGGCAGTAATGGCCACCGCAGGCAGATCATTGTCTGCGATATAAGCGATAGCCTCGTTGTGCCACCCGATAGTGTACCAGCCGTTTTGCCGCAGAGTCAGTATCACGGTCTCGCGCGGTTCGTTGATATTATCGTCAATCGGAATAATATCAATGAAGACAGTGGAGTCACCGTCCGGGATGATGATCTCCCCGGAGAGGCTTTCATAGTCCTCTCCATTGGTTGCGGTACCGCCGATACTGTAGGCGACGGGAACGGCTCCAGAGGTGTTGCTGGTCGATCGATAAACCTTCACTTGAGCAGGTAGCGGGCCGGTTTCGGAGCCAACCCTCTTGCTGACGATGGTTTCCATACCGATTGTGGGACCATCGTTGTCGGCAACGGTGACGGTAGCGCTGATGTCGGCGCCCAACTCGTAAAGGGCACTCGCACTAGGCAGGAGGGTCAGGATAACCGAGGTCGGTCCTTCATAGACGGTATTCTCAATGGCTTGTACCGTGATGCTGGCGGAAGCCGCCCCCACCGGGATCGTCACACTGCCAGGCAGGGCTCTGTAATGCTGGTTGGCAACAGCGCTTCCGCCGATGGCGTAACCAACTGTGAGCGCTTCCGTTGTCATCTTGCTTCGATGGACGATAAACTGACCTGCAGTGCCACCTTCCATGGCAATCGGGGTAGCTGCTTCGATCCTGACCGCTGGTGACCCGGCTTCATAAATAGTGACGGTGGCAGTGCTGGTAGACCCCACGATGTAAAGCGAGCTGTCTTCCAGAGTGACCACCACGCTTTCGGCGTCGTCCGGAATGCCGTCATCAATGGGCCACACCAGCATGCTTGCTGAGGAAGAACCGGCGGGAATGGTGATGGTGCCCGGCAAGGCAACGAAATCAACACCGCTGGTTGCCGTGCCGCTGACCCTGTAGGTAACGGTAACCGGCACGGCCGTAGTGCCGGAATAACCGACGAGGAACTGACCGGTGCCAGGGCCTGTTTCCAAAACCGTGGGAACCGGTGCGGTGATGGTCACGGTGGGTATATCCTGATCAACGATGACGGCCTCGGCGCTGCTCGGTGAACCGACGTTATACTCAGAGCTGCCGGCTAGTATGACCTCCAGGGTCTGGTTACCGTCATAGAGTTTGTCCCAGAGCGGCTTGATGCTGAAAGCTGCCGAGGTTGAGCCGGCCGGGATGGTTACGGTGCCTGAGGGGGCGGTGTAATCAACGCCGCTTATCGCGGTACCGCCGGTCGTGTACTTTACGACCATGGCAGCAGCGAGCGACCCACCCCGGGTGACTGCAAACTGCGCGTTTTCTGAGCCCTTTTCGTGAACCTTTGAAACGGTGGTCGCAATCGTGACGGTGGGCAGGTCACTGTCAAGGATGGTGACCGTTGCCGAATTGGGCGAGCCTATCTTGTACCAGTCGCTGCCGGTAATGGTTACCACGACCGTTTTGTCACCGTCGCTCACGAAATCTTCGAGCGGCGTGACCAGGATGGATCCGGAGCTATAGCCTGCCGGAATGGTCATACTTTCAGGCAGGGCTACAAAATCAACTCCTCCCGTGGCAGTACCCGATACGACGTAATTGACGGTCAAAGCAACGTCGGTATGTGCAGAACGTGTGACCGTGTACTGCCCCTTGCCGGTATCCGATTCCGCCACCGTCGGCCGGGTGGCCGCAATGGTTATGGTGGGGCCGTCATTATCGGCAATGGTGACAGTGGCACTGTCGGAAGCCCCGATAGTGTAATGGCTACTGGCCGCAAGGGAAAGGACGACGGTAGTTGGTCCCTGCCACAGCTCCTCTTCGAGCGGTTGCACGGTGATGGTCACCGAAGCGCTGTTCGCAGGAATGGTCACCGCCCCTGCGAGAGTGGTGTAGTTGACCCCGGGGTCTGCCGTGCCACCCGTTGTGTAGGATACGGTCAACGGCGAGGCTGTAGTCCCCGTGCGCGACACCGTGAACTGGCCGTTCACCGTCGCTTCTTTGGCGTTGGGCTGAGTGGCGATGACCGTGACCGTGGGGAGATCGCTTTCAACGATAGTAATCGTGGCAGCGTTGAGAGAGCCGATCAGGTAGGAGCTATTGTGAGTGATCGAGACCACCACGGTAAGGTCCCCGGTGAACTGGCCATCCTTGATCGGGGTGAGGATAATGGGGGCAGAAGCAGACCCGACCGGGATGACAACGCTGCCGGAGAGGGTGGCAAAATTTTTACCGCTCACCGCAGTTCCACTGACCGAATACCTCACCGTCAGGGGCAGGGCAGTAGTCCCGGTGTGCGTCACTACAAATTTGCCGGGGGTGGTAGCATTATCGGAAATACTTGAAGTTGTGGCCTCGATAGTGACGGTGGGCAGATCGCTATCCTTGATGGTGACGGTTGCGAAACTGGGGGCCGCGATGGCATAGAGGCTGTTGTCGGAGATGGTTACCATCACTGTCTTGTCGCCGACATACACCTGGTCCCATAGCGGCGCCACCTGAACGGAGGAGGAGGTCTGGCCGGCAGGAATGGTCACCGAACCGGGCAGCGCGATGTAGTTTGTCCCGGAAACGGCAGTCCCGGTCACAGCATAGTATACGGTGAGAGGAGAGTTGGTGAGACCGGCCCGGGAGAAAACAAAAAGACCCGGTTGCGTGCTTTTCTCGGTAATACTTGCCACCGAGGCTGAAACCGTCACGGTGGGCAGATCGTGGTCCACGATGGTAACTGTGGCCGAACCTTGCGATCCGATGCTGTAGAGATTACTGCTGGAGAGCGTGACGACCACGGTCTTGTCACCGTCGTTGACCTTGTCCCAGATTGGGGCAACGGGGATTACCGCGGAAGACGAGCCGCTCTGAATCGTGACCGATCCACTCAGGGCCGTATAATCCGACCCGCTGACCGCGGTCCCGCTAACCGTATAATTCACCGTCAACGGCACAGAGATGTAATCGGAACGACGGACCGTAAACTGGCCATTGCCCCCGCCCGTTTCGGGAATGCTGGGAGTGGTGGCGGAAACAGTGATTTCCGGAACGCCGACCCTGATGTACCCGGTTCGCGTTATGGTGTCTTCTCCACCCGTCCCGGAGACAGTGAGGGTGACCGTGTAAGAACCGGCCGCGGTATAAGTGTGACTCGGATTCTTGGTGGTCGCGTTACCGCCGTCACCAAAGTCCCAGAACCAAGAACTGGCGGTGCCTTCAGAAGTGTCAGAGAACGCAACGGTTAACGGATAAAAACCGGTGGTGGGGGTGGCGGTGAAATCAGCCAGGAGAGCCTGGAGCTTCGTGACAAAGACGTCGTACGCCCCGGCATTGACCTGCATGAAAGCGCCGGATGTGGTGGGGAAATCGACAGATGAGGACCAGCCGGTGAGATAGACATTCCCGCCAGCGCCCACCGCAATGCCGCGGCCAACGTCGACACCCGTTCCCCCGAGGTAAGTGGAATAGGCGATCTGTCCCTCAGTGCAATCGATTCTGGTCACAAAAGCATCCGAACCGCCACCGCCATAAACGGCCTGAACGGCCTTGGTGGTCGGGAAATTCCCCGACGTTTTGCCGGTGATACAGGCATTGTTCTTAGTATCCACGGCGATGGCGAAACCGGTATCGTCGGTTGCTCCCCCGAGATAGGTGGAGAAGGCAAGCTCATTCCCCGCCGAGTTGAGCTTCGCAACAAAGACGTCCTCACCGCCGCCGGGAGTCGCCTGCAGAGGATTGGCCAGCGGAAAGTCAGGTGAAGTAGTGGAGCCGGTCAAGTAAGCTGCGCCGTCGCTGCCAACCGCAACGCCCCGGCCGTAATCACCGCGGCTGCCACCGAGATAGGTGGCATAAAGTACTGCATAATTGCTACGGGCAATCTTCACCACAAAAGCATCGAAGCTTCCCCCAGCGTAGAGATCCTGATAGGAACCGCCAGTGGTGGGAAAGTTTTCAGAAGCGGTTTCCCCAACCACATGAATGCTGCTGGCGTCGACTGCAATTCCATAGCCTGAATCAGCATCATGGCCGCCAAGGTAGGTCGAGTAGGTGGCAACCGTGCCAGAGGCGTCCAATACAGTTACGAACGCGTCAGCGTAACCGCCGCCGTAGATGGACTGGAGGGCAGCGCCGGCAATGGGAAAGTCAGTGGATGAAGTCTCGCCGGTCACATAAGCTCGACCGCTGCTGTCCACAGTAATCCCGAACCCAACATCATACAGATTTCCTCCAAGATAGGTTGAATAGATGAGGGCTGTTCCATTGGAGTTCAATTTGACCACAAAGGCATCCGAAAAGTCTTCGCTGCTGAGCGCACTCATAAAAGGGTTACTGGTAGGAAAATCGGCCGAGGTGGTTTCCCCGGTAATGTAGGCAACCCCGGCACCATCTACGGCGATGCCATTGGCCCAGTCTGAATTGCTGCCGCCCAGGTAGGTCGAATAGACAAGAGCAGTTCCGGCGACATTCAGCTTGGTGACAAAAGCATCCACTCCTCCGAAAGAGCTGTCGAACGGCGAGCCCGCGGTGGGGTAACTGGACGAGTAGGTGCGGCCTGTCACATAGGCATAGCCGGAGCCATCCACCGCAATGGCATAGCCGGTGTCGCTGCTCAGGCCACCAAGGTAGCTCGAATAGACCAGCACCGGATCAATGATGAGGGGATGAGCCTTATTGTAGGCTGCCAGCTTGAACCCGAATACAAAAGACTCCTCCTTGGCTGAAGCCTCCCTGGCAACCGCAGGCTCAATCGCGAAGGCCCCTTCCACCGCGTGACGCTCACCATCGATCTCCTGATAAATCAAGGGCTTCCTATGAATCAACTGTCCCCCATCGGCAAGTCGTAGCTGGAGGTCTCCGCTTTCACTGATGCTGAGAGTCTTAATGCCACTATAGCCGAACTTAACCTGAGAGGGATCGGCACCGGGTTTGACAATGACATCGTATTCGAGATGCTCATTGGAACCATAGAACTTAAGATCAATGCCAGGATACGCCTCCCGATAGACCACCGAACGGTAGGTTGCAATATTGGTCTTCCAATTCGCCGGATCATTTCCGAGGAAATAGTTGACTTTGCCCTCCTGCGGCTCCAGAGCTTCCAAGAAGACCCCCTCCTGCATGTGCAGGGGACTCAGGCGAACTTGGGAAAACCTGGGGGGCGCATCACTTTGTCGGGTTTCAGTCCCTTCTTTCAGAACTCGCCGGGATTCACCTTCCATGCTCGCGTTCAAATGGACGGCGCCTGATTCAAAGTTAAACACGATGTCACTATGGGTAAAAAGGATGGAATGTCCGAGGCCCCGCTCGTAATATTTTACAGTATCGTTGAGTTGGCCTTGATTCTGAATGAAATAGAGCGGCAGGCGACCGTAGGCATTCTGCACCAGCGGCTTCCGTGCTTCCTCAGACCCGGTCCCGAAAGGCCCTGGCAGGGTAAGGGCACAACAGACGACAATCAGCATGAGGATGACCGTTCCGACAACAGCCCGACCTCGAACCGAATGCCGCACCAAGGTATCTATTAGCGTCCCTTTCATTTTGCCGACCTCCCATCTTGATATGCCTTCCAATTATTGAATTAACAGGTGCATAACACACTCGAAAAGCGTTTGTCCATCTTTCTCTCATAGCTCTCAGGGTAGACCTGCGCCTGGTCATATTCTACGGGTGACCCCACGCGAAAGCGGGGGACTGAGCAGGTGTTGTATGCCCAACTCCCCGGCTCGACGACGGACGTTTTCCACCACGCCGGGGTCCATCACGATGTCGTCGGGCCAGGGTCGTAGGTGGCCGTCGGCGAGGCCCTTTCTGGTGGCATCGATGACTAGACGATGATCTCTTCTGATGAGATCGCGCTTGGGGTCGACGTTGTTGAAAAGTTTCCAGAGCACCAGGGAGGCATCGGTCAAATCGAGAACAGCATCGTATAAGACGAAAATAAAGAAGGCCCTCAATTCAGGGTGGTCCAATAGAGGGTCCGCTACCTCACGGCCAATGATCCCGTAGTCCTTGTTCAAGCTTAGCAGCAGCAAGCGATTTCTGCACTCGACCGGGGGCACCTCAAAGCCGGTAAGGGCTGGCGAGATTTGGTGCAAAGTACTGCGGATGAGGTCTCGGGAAGGGAGTATCTCCGACCTGCCAGAGACGGCGCGTTCCTTTTCTCCAGGGATACGGCGGGTCGCATCGATGCCGAGTTTTCCGCCAAACAGGGGATCGGGAGCACTGTGATCCAGCACATCCAGAATGCCCTCGGTGATGACCAGATCGGATGCCAGGTCCAGATTATTGAGGAGCACTTCCAACACCTTCGCGGGTGAGTTCAGGTCAACCTCAGTATCGACTGTCACCAGGGCCTTGCAGAAACTCATCTGACCCTGTCCCCACAGGGCGCTCATAACGCGGCGGGCATGCCCGGGATATTCTTTGTTCATGGCAACAACCGTAACGTTATGAAAGACCCCTTCCCAAGGGAGCCAGTAGTCGTGGATCTCGGGGAGCATGGTACCGAGGAGGGGCAGAAAAATCCGTTCCGTAGCCTTCGCCAGCCAGCAATCCTCCATGGGCGGTCGGCCAACGATGGTGGCGGCATAGACCGGGTGTTTGCGATGAGTAATGGCGGTAACG
>JAPXSS010000088.1:0-14856 GCA_033812955.1 Syntrophobacteraceae bacterium
TCCGACCGTCTGAGATGAGGCGTTCCAGCGAGACTCTGGCCACTTCCCGCCGGATGGGATTGAAGCCCGAGAGGATCACCGCCTCGGGGGTGTCATCAATGATCAGATCAACTCCGGTGGTGGCCTCAATGGCCCTGATATTGCGGCCTTCTCGCCCGATGATGCGCCCTTTCATCTCTTCATTGGGTAGAGTCACCACCGATACCGTCTTTTCCGCCACATAGTCCCCCGCATAGCGCTGAATGGCAAGCGAGATAATGTTCTTGGCTTTGCGATCGGCCATCTCCCGAGCCTCGACTTCGATCTTTTTCACCAGCACCGCAGCATCATGGCGCGCTTCGTTCTCTACCACCTGCAGCAGCATGTCCTTGGCCTCTTCCGAAGACAATCCCGACATGCTCTCCAGCTCTTTGCGCTGCGCTTCAATCAGGGCTTGCAGCTGCTTATCCTTTTCTTCCAGATCCTTTTCCTGCTGACCGATCTGCTTTTCCCTCCTGGCGATAGTTGCTTCCCGCTTATCGAGGGACTCAGCCTTCTTATCGAGGTTCTCCTCTTTCTGAAGAATTCGCTTTTCAACGTTCTGAAATTCTTTCCGGGCCTCTTTGGTCTCTCTTTCAAAATCGGCTTTCATCTGAAAGAGGCTGTCCTTGGCCTGCAATATGGCCTCTTTTTTAATGGTCTCAGCCTCTCTGCGAGCTTCGCCCAACATCTCTTGAGCACGATCTTTGACACGCCCACCTTGCCGCTCCAGCCAGTAGCGAGCAGCCACCCCGCCAAGACCAGCTCCAATGAGCAGCAACAGCAACAGCAACAGCATTTGTGTTATGTAGCCCATGACGATTTATCCCTCTTCCACCATCAGTGCGCATTACTCACAGACAAGTCACGGAGGTGAACGGTTCCGTCTCACCAACACGAATCGTCTCTCTCAAAACATTTCAGCCGAAGGTACTCGGTATGCAAAAAGAAGCCTTGCTAGTGGGAAAAGCTCACCACGGGGCTTGATTTGACAAGAACTGTGGCGGTCATCAGCAACCCTAACCACACGGCTGATGCCCACACCATCATGCTGTGGTTTGACCAGGAAGATATCTGGAGATGATGCAGAACCCCCGCATTATGCCGTGTCGGTAGTCGGTGATGAACCGAAGGGTCAAGGTGGGCACCGCATTGCTCTTTCAGGCTTCCGGGTTCCCGGTATGCACACCAGAACAAGAGGTGGTCCCCGTGAATCTTTATGTTGGCTCAGAAACGCTCTACCGATCACGAACACAGCAGGGGTTCAGGTGTTTTCCGGCAGGCTCCTGCTACGGCTTATGGGGTCCAGGCTCATTGCCGCCCATCGCCATTAACAAAAAGGGAGATCTTCCCCCGCCACCCTGTTGCGTCACATCCTCCTCAGACCCCGAGATGTCCTCTCACCGTGTGCGCGTCGTGCCCAGACATCACTTTAAACCCCCAACTTCGCGCTGATCACAACCTTCCGCAGTTCGGTGTCGGCCTCTATCAACCAGAACGACAGACTTGCCTTTCTCCAGCGCTCGCTGTTCACAGCACCTTTCGATAGCTATGAGCTTTTCCTGCGATCTATCGTCAAAGGCCCTCGGGGGGCCCGGCTTCGACCGCGGGTAAGGCAACCCTACCCTTCCGCTCACACCATCAGGCTGCTTCACAAGACACCCAGGGGCCTATACATGCACAGTATATTGGAAATTCGAAAACCAAGTCAAGCTGATTCTCGGGAAACCGGCCGGCTTCCCAATCACTATTCGACGATCACACTCTTCGTCAGGTTCCTCGGTTGGTCGACATCGGTTCCGCGTAACACCGCAATATGATAGGCCAGCAATTGCAGAGGAATGCCAAACAGGATCGACGCCAACCCCTCCGAAGACGGGGGCAGCACCAATTGTTGTTCTTCACTGCCCAGTCCGGGGTCGGTCTGTGATGCAACAAGCGCCAGCACCTGTCCTCCTCTGGCCTTGACCTCCTGGACGTTGCTCAAGATCTTCTCTCGGTCTCTGAACCGAAGACAAATCCTTCCCGTCCGAGCTGCTCCTTGATGTCGGCGTAATTCTCGATAATGCCGTTGTGAAGCACTATAAAAGGTCCTGAGCGATGGGGATGAGCGTTTTGATCGGAAGGTTTGCCGTGAGTGGCCCAGCGGGTGTGGGCGATGCCGAGGGTGCCGCAGACCCGATCGCTCATCACCTTTTCCTCCAGCAGGGCAATCTTGCCCTAGGAACGCACGATCTTGACCCTCCGGTCGGGACCCCGATCAATGGCGATTCCAGCACTGTCACAACCGCGATATTCAACCCGTTTGAGATCCTCATCAGGATCCTGCTGGCCGTCACTGCCCCCCCACATAACCTACGATGCCACACACGCCGTTTTCTCCCCTCTCATCGGGAGCACGATAGCTCGGACGAACACACTCAGATGCCGTGGGCGTGTTTATCAAACAAGCAAGGGTAAGAGTAGGCATAGAAAAAGCCCTTCCCGGAAGGAAGGGCTTGATATCTCGATGCCCCCTCCGCTGTGGGTAAGGAGCCTCGCCAACGACCCATTAAGATCCTTTTGAGCCTGCCAGAAAAGTGCGCCAAGCCCCCTGTCCCCTTCCAGGGAGAGGGCGACGGACTTAGCCCTCGCTGCAGCTCGAAAGGACGATTTACAGATTATCCCCTAACGTTTGTCGGCAATCCGCAGGCGCGCCTGAGCCCGCTGCAGGGCAGCCTGTGCCTGAGCAAACTCAAATCGATCGCGGGCCTCCGCCATCCGCCGTTCGGCTCTTTCCCGCGCGGCCTTCGCCCTTATGACGTCAATCTCGGAGGCTTCTTCAGCGGCGGTGGCCAGGATCGTCACATGATCGGGCAGAACCTCGGCATAGCCCCCCATGATGGCAACGTGACGCGAGGTGGCACCAACCCGGAACCGCAACTCACCTACCTTGAGCTTGCAGAGAAACGGGATATGGTTGGGGAGGGCACCGAATTCGCCCTCTTCCCCCGGCGCCACGACAATGTCCACCGTCTCGCTCAGGACTTTCCGCTCGGGTGTCACTATCTCTAGCAGAATTTTATTGGCCATATGCTCACCATTCTTTGTGGTTATGCTCCAGCCATGGACTTGGCTTTGGCAACCGCTTCTTCAATCGCTCCCACCATGTAGAAGGCCTGCTCGGGAATCTCATCATGCTTCCCTTCGCAAATCTCTTTAAAGCCTCTTACGGTGTCTTCCATCTTCACATACTTGCCGGGAGTGCCGGTAAAGGCCTCGGCAACATGAAACGGCTGGGACAGGAAGCGTTGAATTCGTCTGGCCCGCGCCACCACCACCTTGTCTTCTTCGGATAGCTCGTCCATCCCCAGGATGGCGATGATATCCTGCAGGTCCTTGTACTTCTGAAGGATCTGCTGGACCTGGCGCGCCGTGTAATAGTGCTCGTCGCCAAGGACGTTAGGGTCAAGAATGCGTGAGGTGGAGTCCAAGGGGTCCACGGCAGGATAGATCCCGAGTTCCGCGATCTGGCGGGAAAGCACGACGGTCCCGTCCAGGTGGGCGAAGGTGGTAGCTGGAGCCGGGTCGGTGAGGTCGTCGGCCGGGACGTAAACGCACTGAACCGACGTGATGGAGCCTTTGGTAGTCGAGGTGATCCGTTCCTGGAGCTCGCCAAGGTCGGTACCCAGAGTCGGCTGGTAACCTACCGCGGACGGCATGCGGCCAAGGAGCGCAGAAACCTCGGCGCCCGCCTGGGTAAACCGGAAGATGTTGTCAACAAAGAGCAGCACGTCCTGGCCTTCCACATCGCGGAAATATTCGGCAACGGTCAGGGCCGAAATAGCAACCCGTGCCCGGGCTCCCGGAGGTTCGGTCATCTGACCGTAGACCAGGCCAGCGCGCGGCAGGACTCCCGAGTCCTTCATTTCGTGATACAGGTCATTGCCCTCCCGAGTGCGCTCTCCCACACCGGCAAAAACCGAAATACCACCGTGCTGCATGGCGATGTTGTGGATCATTTCCATCATAACGACCGTCTTGCCCACGCCAGCACCACCAAACATCCCCATTTTCCCTCCACGGGGGAACGGAACCAGCAGGTCGATAACCTTGACCCCGGTTTCGAGCACTTTCACTGAGGTATCCTGTTCCGTGAAGGCGGGCGCCGCGCGATGGATGGGCGAGCGCTTGTCCGTCGCAACCGGGCCCAGACCGTCCACCGGCCGACCCACTACGTTGATAATTCTGCCCAGGACCCCTTTGCCAACCGGAACGGTGATGGGCTGGCCGGTGTCCTTGACCGGCATGCCGCGTACCAGACCATCCGTCATGTCCATCCCGATGGTCCGCACCACATTGTCACCCAGATGCTGGGCAACTTCGAGCACCAGGTTATCCTCCGTATCGTCAATCCCTGGATTGGTGACCAGAAGTGCCGTCAAGAGTTCAGGAAGCTTGCCCTCCTCGAACTCCACGTCTACCACGTTACCGATGACTTGAACGATTTTCCCCATATTCATGGGCTTCTTACCTCCTATGTCCGAAAGAACCGCCGCCTGCGGTCTATACTTATTTCCTCAAGGCCTCAGCACCGCCTACGATATCCATGAGCTCCTTAGTAATGCCCGCCTGTCGTGCCTTATTGTATGTCAGCGTCAGACTACGCACCAGCTCTTTACAGTTGCTGGTCGCATTTTCCATCGCCGCCATGCGGGCGGCATGCTCACCCACGGACGTCTGATAGAAGTGCTCTAGCAGTTGAATATACAAGAAATTTGGCAGAAGATCGGTCAACAGTGCTTGATGAGAAGGTTCGAACAGATATTCGAAATATCCTTCTTCCTGCTCCTCGCTCGGGCTTGCCGGAGTGATGGGAAGCAGCTGAACCATCGTCGCCACCTGCCTCACCATGCTCAAGAAACTGCTGTACACGACGTACACCTCATCACACTCGCCTGTTTCAAACAGCTCGATCAACTCCCGACCCAGACTCAAGGCATCGTCGTAGTTGGGCTTGTTCAGAACACCGATCATTCTCCGGCGAATCTCGATACTGCGTCGTCGGAAATAGTCAGCCCCCTTCCTGCCTACCGTAATTAACGAAACCTCTACTCCCGCTGCCTGCTTTTCCCTGATGAACCGTTCAGCGGTGACGATCATATTGTTGTTGAAACTGCCGCACAGACCTCTGTCCGCGGTGACGAGAACCAGTACTATCTTCTTAACCTGTTCTCTCGGGTTGAGGAGTTCATACTCCCCCCCTTCTTCCACTCCCGCAGCAAGACGGCCGATGACCTCTTTGAACTTCAGCGCATACGGGTGGAACCTTTCCATATTCGCCTGCGCACCGCGAAGCTTGGCAGCAGCCACCATATTCATAGCCTTGGTGATCTGCGAGGTCTTTTTGACGGCGTCAATTTTCCTCTTAATATCCCGCAAGGTAGCCATAATTGTATGCTCTCTTATGTGATTACCTGAACTTGACGCCTAGGCAGCCTTAAAGACCTCGGCAAACTCTTGCAGGGCCTTTTTCATCTTCTCGTCCAGCGAGTCGCCAATTACATTCTTCTCTTTGAGCTCTGCAAGGATTTCCGGATACTTGCGCTCGATAAAGGCGAGCATCTCGGTTTCATACTCGCTCACTTTCTCCACCGGGATCGGGTCGAGATACCCTCTCGTTCCGGCATAGAGGCTCATGACCTCCTTTTCCGCCGGCATGGGTTTGTATTGGGGTTGTTTCAACAGTTCAACGAGGCGCACCCCGCGATTCAGCTGATCCTGAGTGGACTTGTCGAGGTCACTGCCGAACTTGGCAAAGGCTTCCAACTCCCGGTACTGAGCCAGGTCCAGCCGCATCCGACCGGCCACCTGCTTCATGGCCTTGGTTTGCGCCGCCCCGCCCACGCGGGATACGGAAAGACCGACGTTGATGGCTGGCCGCACCCCGGAGAAGAATAGGGAAGGCTCCAGGTAGATCTGCCCGTCGGTAATGGAGATAACGTTGGTGGGGATATAGGCAGAAACGTCACCGGCCTGCGTTTCAATGATCGGCAACGCCGTAAGGGAGCCTGCCCCCAGTTCGTCGTTGAGCTTCGCAGCCCGTTCCAACAGGCGGGAGTGATTGTAGAAAATGTCGCCGGGATAGGCTTCGCGCGCCGGCGGACGACGCAGCAGCAGGGATACCTGGCGATACGCCACGGCCTGTTTGGAAAGGTCATCGTAAATGATCAGAGCATGACGACCCTTATCACGATAATACTCACCCATGGCACATCCCGCATAGGGAGCGATATACTGCAGAGAGGCCGGGTCACTGGCGTTAGCGGCAACCACCGTCGTGTATTCCATGGCACCATGACGGCGGAGCACCTCCACCACCTGGGCGACTGTGGACTTCTTCTGCCCCACCGCCACGTAGATGCAGATGATGCCGGTCTCTTTCTGGTTGATGATGGCATCAATGGCAATAGCCGTTTTGCCGATCTGCCGGTCGCCGATGATCAGCTCACGCTGGCCGCGGCCAATAGGGGTCATCGCATCGATCGCTTTGAGCCCAGTGTAACAGGGCTCGTTCACAGACTGACGAGCGATAACGCCAGGGGCGATCCGTTCGATGCGGGCGAATTCCTTGGCTTCAATCGGTCCTTTCCCATCTATTGGGGTGCCCACCGGGTCGATGACTCGGCCCAGAACCGCATCTCCCACCGGGACCTCGGCAATGCGCCCGGTGCGCCTGACCTCTCCCCCTTCCTTGATGTGGAAGTCTTCCCCCATGATGGCAACACCGACGTTGTCTTCTTCGAGGTTGAGGGCCAAGCCAAAAACTGATCCATGTTCCGTAGGGAACTCAAGCAATTCCATGGACATGCACTTCTCGACGCCATAGACGCGGGCGATACCGTCACCAACGGAGAGCACACGGCCTGTTTCGCTGAGTTCGACCTGCTTCTCGTAATCCTTGATTTGCTCGCGGATAATTTGGCTGATTTCTTCGGCTCTGATTTCCATTAACCTAATGCACCCCTCTTCATGGTTTCCTTGAAAGTTAGTAACTGTCGCCTAACGCTCCCATCAAAAACGACGTCGCCAATCTTCGCGACAATGCCTCCAATCAGGCTGCTGTCTTGCTGAAACTCGACCACCACGTGTTTACCGGTCATCTTCTCTAGAGTCTTGGCAATGTCCTGTACAACCTTATCTTTCAGCTCTATTGCCGCCCTGATCTGAGCCCGTGCGATATTGGCGTGGGCGTCGATGAGTCTGCCGTAGAATTCCGCTATTTCGGCGAGGTTCTGAAGCCGTTTCTTCTCGATGAGGAGATTGATGAAGCTCGTGAGAATCGGCGAGAGGCCCACCTTTCCCACAATGGAATGAAATACCGCTTTTCGGGCTGCCTCCGCATACATCGGGTTCTGCAGGGCGTTTGCCAGATCGGGAAGCTCCCCTAGGAGCCGAATGAACTCGTTCAGCTCCTGTCCATACTGCTCAATCTTGCCGTCCTCCTCCGCCAGATTGAACAATGCCTTGGCATATCGTTTGGCTATGATCAGATTCTTCACTACTTTGCCTCCACCACCCGGGTCATGAAATCCCGAACCAGGCGATCTTGATCCGCAGGTTGAAGATTGGCGCGCAAGAGCTTTTCAGCTGCGGCCACGGTAAGCTCGCCAGCTTCTTCCTGGAGACTCTCTTTGGCAGCCTTGAGTTCCTGCTGAATGGCAAGCTGTGCCTGCTGTTGGAGGTAAGCGGCCTGCTTGTGGGCAGCCTCGATGATCTTCTGCTTTTCGGCTTCCCCCTCGGCAATCAGCTCGGCAACAATATTCTTGGTCTCATCCTCAAGGGCAACGAGCTTTGCCTTATATTCAACGCTTCTCTGTTCGGCCTCCAACCGCTTGGCCTCCAGATCAGCCAGCAACTGCTGAATCTCATCGCGTCTCGAACGGAAAAAATTGCTGATCGGCTTCTTGAGAAGCTTCGTCAGGATCGCCACCAGCGCGATAAAGGCCACCAGCCGATACGCAAAGTCCGTCCAATTCAGACCATGTCCATGACCTCCCCCCTCTGAAGCCCAGCAGATCCCCTGCAACGCAAGGAGCGATGCTGCGCATAGGAGGGGTAACGCACCCTTCTCCCTCATCTCATACCCCCTCTCACGGTCGACCAGTTATAGTTTCCTGCCCAATATCTTCTGCGCAAGCTCCACCGAAAACGCCTCGATTTGCGCCGTCAGTTCCTCACGCGCCTTGCGGACGTCACCCTGGATCGCCGCCCGCGTGGCTTGCACCTGCTTGCCGGCCTCATCTAGCGCTGCCTGCAACATCCCCTTTTCCTGTTCGTAGGCTGCCGCCTTGATTTCCTGAATCCTTTCCCGCCCCTGCTTACGCGCTTCCAAAAGGCTCGAATCAAATTGCCGAATGGCCCCAGCGGTCTCAGCTTCCGCCGCTTCAATCGCCTCCCGCTGCTCCGCGACAAACTGGTTGCGCTGAGCAACAACTCGGCGAATGGGGCGGTACAGAAAGAGATTCATCAGGAAAACCAGGACAAGCACATTAACCATCTGGATAAAAAACGTTACATCAATGCTGATCATGTTTACCCTTCCTCTGCTGCTACGTTCGGCGATTGGACTTCAGACCAAACCTTCCCGATCTCAAACCGCTTGGGTGAGCATTGAGGCGCTCACGCGGGACGCCGTAGGGCTTTGCCACGGCAAATCGGCGGTTGTTTAATCGGGCGTGCTTGTTAGCACAAGATCCCAGCCATGGCAAGTGAAAAGTAATAAAAATCACAATTAGCCTCCCACACACACGATGACTGGCTAACGGAACTGAAAGATGTAGCGACGCATGCTGACATTCTCAATGAACCCTATGGCAAGGCACAGGGCAATGAGCGAAGAACCTCCGTAGCTGACGAAGGGGAGAGTAATCCCGACCACCGGCAGCAAGCCGATGACCATGCCAATGTTGATCAGCATCTGCCACAAGATCAGGGAGGTCATGCCCACCACCAGCATCGACCCGTAACGATCTTTGGAACGGCGGGCCACCCTGAGGCACAGCACGATAAGCAGCCCAAAAAGCGTCAAGAGAACAAAACAACCCACAAAGCCCCACTCTTCCGCCCACACGGAAAAAATGAAGTCGGTGTGTTTTTCTGGCAGGAAACGCAGCTTGTTCTGGGTGCCGTTGAGGAACCCTTTTCCCCACAGCATGCCGGATCCGATGGCAATTTTCGACTGGCGGATATGATAGCCTGCCCCGAGCGGATCCAGATCGGGACGCAGGAGGATTAGGATTCGCCGCTTCTGATAAGGCCTTAGAACATGCTCCCAGACCGGATACAGGAGCGGAACGACCAACAATGCTCCGGTGACAAGATATTGCCACCGGATGCCCACGAAAAAAATCATCGTGGCACAAATCGCCAGGATCGTGAGCGCTGTGCCCAGGTCCGGCTGCGCCAGGATCAGCAGCACCGGCATAAGAATGAGCAGCAGCGGCGTTATGAGCTTCTTGAGGTCAGGGTAGGGGGAAGTCTCCTGCGACGAGAAGTAGCTTGCAAGATAAATCACAATTGCCAGCTTCATGAATTCCGAGGGCTGAAACTGAAAACCGGCGAGTTCCAGCCAGCGTTTCGAACCATTGACATCCTTGCCGATAAGCAGCACTATCACAAGCAACAGAAGCGATACCAGGTAGAACCACAGCCCCACCCTTCTCAGCCGCTGATAGTCAGCGAGCAGACTGCAGAACATGAGTGCCAGGCCGACCGTAAGCCAGATCAACTGCTTAATGAAGAGATTGTGGGTGGGGTGGGCCTGGATCTGGTTATACAGAGCGCTGTAGATGCTCAGCAGACCGATACCGACAATCCCAAGTAAAACCCAAACGATTGACCAATCGAAGTTTTCGATCAACCGTCGATCCATCATGGGTGGCAATCCTTTTCTTTTTCAAGGCCCATCCTGGCGTCCTGAGATCTGGGCCACGCTGGCGGGGACATCGCCGAGATAGGCCATGATGACCTCCTTGACCAGAGGCGCAGCCACCGACGAACCATGACCGCCATGTTCAACCAGGACCGTAACAACAATCCGGGGATCCTCGGCTGGTGCATAGCCCACAAACCAGGCGTGGTCGCGTTCCTTCTCCCTGGCCACCTTGGCCGCCAACTTGCGATTCACGTTATCTGCCAGTTGCACCACCTGGGCAGTACCGGTCTTGCCAGCAATGGCGATGTTCTTGTCTCTGATGGCATGGGCCGTACCCTGATTGCTGGCCACCACCCCAAACAATCCTCGCTTCACCACGTCGAAGTGCTTTTGGTCAATAAGAATCCTATTCTTCTGCCGTCCCTTGATCTCCTCGACCTCATCGGGACCGTGGCCTTCGATCCGGCGCACCACATGAGGCTGCCATACCTTGCCATTGTTGGTGATAGCCGCATAGGCCAAAGCCATCTGCAATGGAGTCGTGGCCACAAAGCCCTGGCCGATGGCGATGGAAAGCGTTTCCCCTTTTTGCCAGGGAACCCCCAGCTCCTGCTTTTTCCACCACGAAGTGGGTATCAAGCCGGCGCTTTCTGCCGGCATGCCGACGCCGGTCTTGTCTCCCAGCCCGAACGCTTTGACCCAGTGGGCCATACGATCAACTCCGAGTCGCAAGCCACACTGATAAAAGTAGACGTCACAAGACTGGATGATAGCGTTGCTCACCGCGACCGACCCATGGCCATGGTCTCGCCAGCAGCGAAACCTGCGGCCGCCAAACTCAAGATATCCGGGACAGAAAAAAGTCGTTCCTGGAGTTACCACCCCCTCCTGCAGGGCCGCCAGGGCTACCAGGGGCTTGTAGGTGGAACCGGGAGGATAGATGCCGCTGATACAGCGGTTGAGCATGGGATGGTTGCGATCACGGGTCAGGGCCTGCCATTCTTCCTTTCTCATGCCACGAATGAATTGCTCTTGCTCAAAGCCCGGACTGCTGGCCATGGCCAGAACCGCTCCATTCCGGGGATCGAGGGCGACGATGGCCCCCATCTTACCTTCAAGGCAGAATTCCGCTACCTTCTGAAGCTGTAGATCAATGGTTAGCCAGACATTTTTCCCGGATACCGGGAGCACCTCATCGAGAAGGCGAATGCGTCGGCCAATGGCGTCCACCTCTACCTGCCGCCCCCCTCTCCTGCCATGCAGGTACTTCTCGAACCCGCTTTCCACCCCCATCCTTCCCACATCTTCGGCGGGAAAATAGCTCTCGTATTGCTCGCTTTTCAGCTCGGCCTCGGTAATCTCGCTGAGGTAGCCAATGACATGTGGTGCCGTTCCAGGCCAGCGATATTCACGCTTTGGCTCCAGTTGCACAAACACCCCGGGCAAATGAATCCGCTGCGCTTCAACGCGGGCCAGGGAATCGCGATCAATATCGTTTACCAGGCGAAGGGGCATAAACTTGGGAACATGCTTGTTGCTTTCGAGGACTCCGAACAGTTCGTCCGGATCTCTCTCACAAAGACGCGCCACCTCCCGGACAGTGTGATCCAAATCCGTTACATCTTCGCGAATGAGGTGCAGGTGATAGGCTGGCCGGTTCTCTACCAGAGGGTTTCCGTTGCGGTCAAAAATAATGCCCCGCGCCGCTGGCACCTCCTCCAGACGAATGCGATTATTCTCCGATTGGTAGCGGTATTTGGTCCCATGCAGGACTTGCAGATACCACATCCGAAGGACATAGACAGCCAGCACCACCACCATGATTGCCAGGAGGAGGTAGTATTGTCTCTGGAAGACCACCGCATCGGTCGTATCCCAGTTCAGAAGCTGCAGGTGGTCGCTCTCCCGGCCTCTTTTCAGCAACGGCAGTCTCATACTGCGTCTAGCTCCCCAGCCACCTTCCTCATAGCTTGCTCCCTCTGACATAGTTGATGGGATATATGATGAGAGGCGTCACCAACACCGTCAGGAAAGAGCGAACGAGTAGACTCAGATAAGAGGCTGGCACTTCGAATTGCGCTGGCGCTTCGAGGAACAAGAACAGGCCGAGCGCCGCGGATTGACCCAGTGCACACGCTCCGACAAAGAGCATCTGGTGGGGCAGGCTGTGGAGTTCGAAGCGCTCCGTCACAATATTGACCAGGCATACCGCCACTACATACGACCCCACATGGAAGCCCCAGAATTTCCCGGAAAGGGTATCCAGAACAAAGCCCCACCCCGAAGCCCAGGCAAGAGTCAATATCGGCGGCCACTCAATGGCGGTACCGAACATCAGCGGCAGCAACAGGTCAATTCGAAATGCCGGCGGTGGAAAACGCGAAACCCAGGCCGACTGCACAAACAGGAGGAACAGCGTATAAAGGCCAACCTTCAGAACATAACCCGAGGGTAGTGCGCTTTTACAGTAGGCCAAGGGCACTGCTCACTTCAGGCATCCACATCAATCAGCTCCCTCCAACTCTATCTGAAAACTTCAAGTCCCGCTTGATGATCAGCAGCTCCTCAAGCGCACTGAGGCGCACCACCGGCTTGACATCAATCTTTTGGAACAGATCCAGAGGGTCCTTGTAGACCCCCTGAACGGTTCCCAACCGCAACCCTTTCGGGAAAACCCCATCCTTGCCGGAAGAAACCACCAGGTCGCCCTCCTGAACATCCAAATTACCACGCACATATTTGAGCACACAAGTGTTGGCGTCTTTGCCCCCGACAATCCCACGCACGCGATTCCGCTGAATCACCGCATCGATGGAGCTGCCGGCATCGGTGATGAGCAGGACGCGGGCATAGCGGTCGGAGACCTCCAGAATCCGGCCGACCACCCCCTCGTCATTCACAACCGCCATATCCACCCCAATACCGTCTCGTAAGCCCTTATCAATCATCAGGGTCTGAAACCATCCGGTAAGGTCATGGAGGACCACCTGGGCAGCAATAGTTTCAGTCTGGATGGTTGACTTGAAATCCAGCAGGCGCCGCAGCCGCAGATTCTCGAGATAGGCATCCTGGTAATCAATCAGTTTCTGTTCAAGAGCTGTCACCTGTTCCCGCAGGGACTCGTTTTCAGTGTGCATCTGCCTGAGCAGCAAATAGTCCCCTATCACCTCGTCCGCAAAAGCCGTAACTTTGCTCAAACCCTTGAACAGCGGCAGGAAAGACTCACTCACGGCTCTTTGCAGCAGGTCCATGCGCTCTGCTGGCCGAAAATTGAGCGAGAGGACATAAAGAAAGATACAGAAAAAGGTCACGATCACCAGGGCACTGCGCAGACGGCGCAACCAATCCGTCATAGTTGGAAAGCCTCAATGCGTGTGGGGCATTGGATTCTAGGTAAGCACCTGCTTGAGAATAGCTATTTCCTCGAGAGCCTTCCCGGACCCGACAACTACGGTGGCAAGGGGATCTTCTACCAGCATTATGGGCAGCCCTGTCTCCAACCGCAGCAGATGATCAAGGCCCTTCAGAAGAGCCCCGCCACCGGCCAAAACAATGCCGCGATCCACAATATCGGCAGCCAGCTCGGGAGGGGTTTGCTCGAGCGCCACTTTAATGGTTTCAACAATAGAGTCGATCTGTTCCTGAATGGACTCCCTGATCTCGTCGGAATTGATCTCAACCGTCTTGGGGATGCCGCTCACCAGATCCCGACCTTTGATGAGCATGGTCTCCCGCTCGCCCACGGGATAGGCATTGCCAATGCTGGTCTTGATCTGCTCTGCCGTTCGCTCGCCAATCAAAAGGTTATATTGACGCTTGATGTGCTGCAGCACGGCCACATCCATCTTGTCGCCCCCGACCCTCACGGACCGGCTGAAGACAATGCCGGCAAGGGAAATAACCGCCACTTCGGTGGTACCACCACCAATGTCGACCACCATGTTGCAGACCGGTTCGGTGATGGGCAGACCAGCCCCGATCGCGGCCGCCATGGGCTCCTCAATGAGGTAGACCTCTCTTGCCCCCGCCGATTCGGCTGATTCCCTGACCGCCCGCCGTTCCACCTGCGTCACCCCGGAGGGAATGCAGACGATAATCCTCGGCCTGACCAAGTTGCGCCGGTTATGGACCTTCCTGATAAAATAACGAATCATCGCTTCAGTAACTTCAAAATCCGCAATCACCCCATCCTTCATGGGACGAATGGCGACGATGTTGCCCGGCGTCTTGCCCAGCATGAGCTTGGCGTCCTTGCCGACCGCCAGCACCCGGTTGGCCCCCCGCTCATCCTTGCGGACCGCCACGACCGAAGGTTCACAAAGAACAATCCCCTTATCTCGCACATAGACAAGCGTATTGGCGGTACCAAGGTCAATCGCCAGATCATTGGAAAACCAGCCCAGAATGCGATCCCAAACCATCAGCCACCATCTCCTTTCAGCACAGGGTTCAAGAGCGCCCAATTCATAGCACGCGATGGCAGTATCTTCAATTAGGAAAAATGGCGCGCTTTGCAGAACGCTCAAATTCCGACCTCCCCGGAAAAGCCGGGATCTGAAGAATGTTGGAGAAATCCCTTGCCGGCTTTGCCGGAAGACTGCACAACGGATCCCTGCACCAGAGGTTCATGGCTCTTTCGGAGCCTCCCGCTCGTACCACGGCCGTGCTGAAGCCGAACTTTTTCAAATAACCCCCGCCCTGCTGCTTTGCGCCTTGACAATAAAAGCAAACTCCGACTATAGGGTGTATTTTTACAGGATCGAATTGGGCTGTATGGCTCGGCTTCGATTTAGGATGCTCGTGATCGCCCACAGGCGCCGGTTGCCGATAATTTGGTTTCTAATCAATCAGGAGTTACCAGGATAAGATTCCATGAAAATGACCTTTCAACCCAGTAATATTAAGAGGAAGAGAACCCACGG
>JAPXSS010000089.1:0-14465 GCA_033812955.1 Syntrophobacteraceae bacterium
ACGACGATCAGGAACATGCCTTTGGTCAAGCTGCTGGTATAGGGTTTCGACATGCTGACCTCCTTCCCGCTATCGCCAGTCTTCGCGCTGAATGGCGTAGATGGAATAGATGATGAATGCGGCGATGAACGACAGGTAGAAGACCACATCCCGCAGGTCGATCACTCCCCGAGCGATGTTGCGAAAATGATAGTCCACTGAAAGGTATTCAAAGAAGGTTGACAGTCCGCCGGGAAGGAACACCAGGACCTTGTCGATGATGAAAAAGACGAAGCAGATGGCCAGCCCGAGGATGAAGGCCACGATCTGATTGCTGGTGAGGCTGGTACAGAACATTCCTACTGCCAGGTAGGCCGCCCCCATCAGGAGGGCCCCCAGGTAGCCGCCCCAGACCGGCCCCCAGTCGAGCGTCCCGATACTGGCGACGGTGAGGGCGTAGGGCAGGGTCAGGAAGAGCGCCACCCCAAGCAGGGCTTCCGCCGCCAGAAACTTGCCGAGGATGATCTCGGCATGGCCGATGGGAAGGGTCATGAGGAGCGAGATGGTCTTGGTCTTGCGCTCCTCGGCCACCAAACGCATGGTGATGGCCGGGGCGAAGAAGATGAAAAGCACGGGAATCAGACCGAACAGGGGACGCATGCTGGCTTGGCCCATGAGGAAGAACTGCTGAAAAAAGAGCCAGCCGGAAAACAACAGAAACACCGTGAGCACGATATAGGCGACGGGTGAATTGAAAAACGACTGGAATTCCCTCTTGAACACCGTCAGCGTATTGTTGAGCATATTCATGGCAGCACCTCGAATGGTGATGGCATCAGTTCAGGGTCAACTTGCGGAACACATCTTCCAGGCTGAGCTGTTCCGTCCGCATCTCCAGAATCACCCAGTTGCGCGCCACCGCAAGCTGAAACAAAAGCGGCCTGATATCCCGGCCCTTGCCGGCTTCGACGACGAAGCGCCCCTCTTCCAGAGCTCGGACGCGGGATACGCCCTCGATCTGCTGCAGAGCCACGAGCCCTTCCTCGACCCCTGCCTCCTGAAAGGTGAGGTGGACGATATTTTCACTTCGTTCCTGGGCCAGCAGTTCGTCCGGGGAGCCGTCCGCCACCAGCCGGCCCTCGGAGATGATCATCACCCGCCCGCAGGTGGCCTGGACTTCCGAGAGGATGTGGGAGCTCACGATGACCGTTTTCTCCCTGCCGATGTCCTTGATCAGGTTCCGAATCTCCACGATCTGGTTGGGGTCGAGGTCCGAGGTGGGTTCATCGAGGATCAGGATGTCGGGGTTGTGGATGAGCGCCTGCGCCAGTCCGACGCGCTGCTTGTAGCCGCTCGACAGGGTCCCGATGGACTGGGTGATCACCTTTTCGATACTGCATTGTTCGGCCACCTCCCTGAGCTTCTCGCGACGGCTGGCGGCGGGAATCCGGCGGATATCGGCAATGAAGTTAAGGTAATCCAGCACCACCATATCCTCGTAGAGCGGGATATCCTGGGGCATGTAGCCGATGCGTCGGCGGATGGCCTGAATGTGGCGGGAGGCATCCAGATCCGCCACCTTGACGGAACCGCTGGTGGGCGTGAGATAACCCGTGAGCATCTTGATGGTCGTACTCTTGCCGGCTCCGTTGGGTCCCAGCAGGCCGACCACCTCACCCTCCCGAATATCGAAGGAAAGCTCTTTGACTGCCTCGATGGGGCCGAAAGACTTGGATAATTGCAATGCCTCGATCATCGTGGCTTTCTCCAGTTTCCAGAGTCTGACAATTAGAACAACAGATTCAATAAGATACTGTCCAATTGCGAAGCCCACTTAGCAAAAATCGGCGGCGATGTCAATTCCCCATCCCCCTCGCGAAGCCTTCCGGATTGCCCTTTGCCGCCCTGGAGCGGCAATGTTATGATGCATCCCGCCGAACCTGTCAGCGTGTTGACCGATCCATGGAAGGGGGGAACACGAGATGAGAACATCTTGCCGCATCTGCTGCCTGCCGGTCCTGTTTTGCCTTGTCGGATTACTTGGCGGCTGTGTCTACGGGCCGCCGGGAACCTACTACAAGGTTCAGGACAATCGCCAGCCCACCGGGGGAGGTCCCTTCGTCCTCGGTCCCAATGATCAGAACTTTGTCCTCCGGGTCGATGACAGCACTCCTTTTGGGATCTACGACCTGCCCCGGACCGGTAATTTCCTCTATAACAAGGGCTACGACCAGGTCCGCCGGCAACGGGAAGCCGACTTCACGGTGGAAGTCTACATTTCCGGCGGGTTGCGTGAGAATCCCGACTTGAGGGCGGGCAATACCCTGGGAGGGGCAATGGTCGGCGCGGCAACGGGAGCGATGATCGGCGCCGCGGTGGGTGACCCCGGCGCGGGGGCTGCAATCGGGGCTGCCAGCGGCGGTGCGCTGGGACTCATTTCACCGGCAGCCACCAGCTTTGTGACGGTAGACCTCAACGTCTACAGCTTCAATGAGCGGGTGCCGGCGTCCCGAAGCATCGGCATCGACCTCAGCTCGGTGCCGCCCTTCGAGGTACGGCGGGTGATCGATATCGAAGTGTCCAGGATGCTCCGCCCCATCCCTCCCCGGTAGCGGCGAATTCTCCGACCGAGCCCCTCTAGCCTGTCCTGTAATTCCGGCGGCTTCGAGTGAAAGGCGCTGTAGCGGTTCTTGAAAACGACATGGTCACGGGCGTCATCAACCTCCATAGTGCGATAGATCTCCGTACCTTCGCTGCCATTCATAACGCCCAGGATTCGTTCCTCGTCATGGAACAGGCGATGTTTCTGTTCGCCTGACGAAGCGGGAAGGTGTACCCGACAGCCCGGCAATGGGTGACGTATCCTGTGGGGGGTGATATTTGTCTTGACTTCCCGCATCACATTGTTTTTTCAATGTATTATGTTGATGTTCCTGACAACCATTTTCTCTGTGGTCGAGCTTTGCTTTTCAGGGTTTCATCCGGAACAGAGGGTCGGGGCAAGGAGCACGCTCCGGCCGGAAAACCTGGAGAAGGCTCGGGTGACGTTTGGGGTGACTTTTTGGGCACGCTCCCGGGAGAGCGGTGCTGTGGATCAGGTTGTCTTTTGCGAGAGTCGTTCGACCAGTTTCTTCTCCACGGCTTCAGGCACCAGGCCGGCAACGCAGCCGCCCGAGATGACCACTTCCTTGATGATGCTCGAACTGATGTAGATGTACCGCATCCCGGTCATGAGGAAGAGGGTTTCGATTTCGGTGCTGAGCTTGCGGTTCATGAGGGCCATCTGAAACTCGTATTCAAAGTCGCTGATCGCCCGCAGGCCGCGGAGGATGGCGTGAGCCTTGGCGCGCTTCACATAGTCTACCAGCAGGCCGTGGAAGGAATCCACTTTGATGCGATGCTCGAGGGGGTGTCCCTTGATCGAGTCCTTGATCAGATCGATGCGTTCTTGAAGAGTGAAGACGGGGTTTTTGCCCGGGTGGGCGGCGATGGCGATCACAATCTTATCGAAGATCTTGAGGCCTCGTTCCAGCAGATCCAGATGACCATTGGTGATAGGGTCGAACGAACCGGGATAGACCGCCGTCTTTTCCATGTTATTCTCCTTTTCAGCCAGATCCTGAGGGGTATTCTCCGCTTCAACGGGCACGCGCACTCATATAGAAGGTAACCGTAGTATCGCCGTAGTGCCGCTCGACCATCTGTAACCAATCTTCCACCTGCAGCGGCAAGGGTTTCCGGGAACCATGCTCGGCAACCACAAGGGCGCCAGGCCGAACCACCTGGTCGAGAAGCGCCAGGCTTTGCTGAATGAAGTCCTTAGCGTAAGGCGGATCGATAAAGATTAAATCGAAGGTTTCCTGCTGACCTGCAAGCTGCCGGATCACCTGGTTGACCGACCCGTGAATGACTCGCGCGTGGTCGGAAACCCGGCACAGCTCGAGATTGAGGTGAATCAGCCGGACGGCGTGACGGCTCTGGTCCACAAAGGTTGCCCGGGACGCTCCCCGGCTGAGCGCTTCCAGGCCCATGGCGCCGGTGCCGGCGAAGAGATCGAGGACGTTGGTCCCCGCCACGGTCGGCCCAATAATGCTGAAGACCGCTTCTCGAACGCGATCAGCCGTCGGGCGGATGGCTGAGCCTCTCGGGGGGTGCAGTCGTCTGCCGCCAAAATTGCCTGCGATGATGCGCATCGTGTGTCCGGTAACCGCGAGCGGCCAGTGAGCAGTGGAGGAATCGGTAACCAACCCTGAACCCAACCGGGCTGGAGCTGGTCGTGGGCTTAGAGCAGACCCCGTGCCAGCAGCAGTTCGGCAATCTGGACCGCATTGGTGGCGGCCCCCTTGCGGATGTTGTCCGCTACAACCCACATGGCCAGGCCATTGGGGGCCGAAGGATCCTGGCGGATGCGTCCCACCAGGGTATCATCCGTGCCGGCGGCTTCGAGGGGGATCGGGTAGCGGGCTTTGGCCACGTCGTCCACCACGCGCACGCCGGGCGCCTTGGCCAGCAGCGCGCGGACCTCATCCACCCCAATGGGGGTCCTGGTTTCAATGTTCACCGCTTCCGAATGACCGAAAAGAACCGGGATGCGAACCGTGGTGGCACAGATCGCGATCTCCGGATCGCGGAAGATCTTCCGGGTTTCGTTGACCATCTTCATTTCTTCTTCGGTATAGCCGTTTTCGAGAAACGCGCCGATGTGCGGAAAACAGTTGAAGGCAATCTGATAAGGGTAGATTTCCCTGGTCACTTCGCGGCCCTCGACGACGGCCGCCACCTGCTGCTGGAGTTCCTCGATGGCGCGCTTGCCGGTTCCGGAAACCGCCTGAAAGGTCGTCACCACAATGCGCTTGATCCCCGCTGCATCATGGATGGGTTTCAGTGCGACCACCATCTGGATGGTGGAGCAGTTCGGGTTGGCGATAATATTGGGATGAGGTGCGATGGCGTCAGGGTTCACTTCGGGGACAATCAGAGGCACCTTCGGGTCCATCCGAAAAGCGCTCGAGTTGTCGATCACCACGCATCCCGCGGCTGCCGCATGGGGCGCGAACTTCTTGCTGACCGAGCCGCCCGCAGAGAACAATGCCACCTGGATGCCGTGGAAGGAATCTTCCCGGAGTTCCTGCACCGGGAGTTCGGCGCCTTTGAAGGGCAGAGTCTTGCCGAGCGAGCGCACGGAAGCGAGAAGGGTCAACTCACCAACCGGAAAGGAACGTTCTTCGAGGACCTTCAGCATGAGGTTGCCGACAGCCCCGGTTGCCCCAACTACCGCCACTTTCAGAGATTTTGGTGCCATGTTCAGTTCCTTTCTCAGCTACTCACTGCTGACATACTTGACCACCAGATCTCCCACCTCCGTGGTGGAATAACCCATTTGGCCTGCCGAGAGACTCTTCAGGTCCTTCCAGACGATTTGCCGAATGGCGCTTTCCAGACGCTTTGCAGCCTTCTCCTCGCCTAGATGCTCGAGCAGCATCTGCGCTGCGCCAACCGCCGCCAGGGGATTGATGATGTTTTTCCCGGTGTATTTGGGAGCGGAGCCGCCGATGGGTTCAAACATGGACACCCCGTCGGGGTTGAGGTTGCCGCCGGCGGCAATGCCCATGCCTCCCTGAATCATGGCGCCAAGATCAGTGATGATATCCCCGAACATGTTGTCCGTGACGATGACGTCAAACCATTCCGGGTTCTTCACCATCCACATGCAGGTGGCATCGACGTGGGCATAATCGGTCTGAATGTCCGGGTACTCCAGGGCGACTTCTTGAAATACCCGTTCCCAAAGGTCGAAGGCGTAGGTCAAAACGTTGGTCTTCCCGCACAGGGTGAGCTTCTTCCGTTTGTTGCGGCGACGGCAGAAGTCGAAAGCAAAGCGCAGGCAACGCTCGACCCCGCTGCGGGTGTTGATGGATTCCTGAATGGCCACCTCATGGGGCGTACCCTTGCGCAGAAAGCCGCCCGAACCGGTGTAAAGGCCCTCGGTGTTTTCCCGGACCACGACGAAATCGATATCGTCCGGCCCCTTGTCTTTCAGGGGCGTTTCCACGCCGGGATAAAGGATTACCGGCCGCAGATTGATGTACTGGTCCAGCTGAAAGCGAAGTTCCAGCAGGAGACCCTTTTCGAGAATGCCCGGTTTCACGTCGGGATGGCCGATGGCTCCAAGCAGAATGGCGTCATGGGTCTTAAGTTCATCGAGAGTGCCCTCGGGAAGAACCTCGCCGGTCCGCAGATATCTCTCACCCCCCAGATCAAAATAGGTCAGCTGAACCCCGAACTTCTCGCTCGAGGTGAGGGCCTGCAACGCTTTGACGGCTTCCTGGGTGACCTCAGGGCCCGTTCCATCCCCCGGGATCACCGCAATACGGTACTGTTTCTTCGTTTCCATGAATCATCCAGATCCTTCTTCTCTTAACCCCTGATTCCCAACGCCTCACGCCTGCCCCGTCACTCCTCACGCTGACTCTGCTATCTGCTGACGCACGTAGTTCATGAGGCCGCCTGCCTGCAGGAGCTGCTGCATGAACGGGGGCACGGTCTGTGCCTGGAAGGTCGCCTGGCGGGTGTGAGTGATGATCACGCCACGGTCGAGGTCCACTTCGAGGTCATCGCCCGTTGCTATGGCGGCGGCCGCTTCCGGGGATTCCAGGATGGGCAGCCCCATGTTGAAGGCATTGCGATAAAAGATGCGGGCAAAGCTGTGGGCAATGACGCAGCTTACCCGGGCTCCTTTGATGGCTATCGGGGCATGCTCGCGCGATGACCCGCAGCCGAAGTTCTTCCCGGCCACGATGATATCGCCCGCCCTGACCTTGCCCGGAAACTCCGGGGCGGCGTCTTCCATGCAATGGGCCGCCAGAAACGCGGGGTCCGTGGAAACCAGGTAGCGTCCCGGTATGATCGCATCGGTGTCGATATCGTCACCGAACTTCCAGGCCTTGCCTCTAAATTTCATTGGTCTGATCCTACCTTTTGGGGGCTTAAACCTCATCCGGATGGACGATGTAGCCCGTGATGGCGGAAGCTGCGGCAACCGCGGGATTGCTGAGGTAGACTTCACTTTCGGAATGTCCCATGCGGCCGACGAAATTCCGGTTGGTCGTGGCCACGGCCCGTTCGCCGGCAGCCAGAATGCCCATGTGTCCTCCGAGACAGGGTCCGCAGGTGGGGGTGCTCACCGCCGCCTCGGCCTCAATGAAAATTTCGATCAAGCCGGCTCGGAGGGCTTGTCGGTAGATTTCCTGAGTCGCCGGAATGATGACGCAGCGGACGTTTGACGCCACTTTCCGACCCCGGAGAAGCGCCGCCGCCTGCTCCAGATCTTCGAACCGGCCGTTGGTACAGGAACCGATCACCACCTGCTGGATGGGAATCCGGGGCAGTTCCGTTACCGGCCGCACGTTTTCCGGTGAATGAGGGAGGGCCACCATCGGTTCGAAGGTCGACACATCCCATTCATAAACAGCTTCATAGTGGGCATCGGGATCGCTCTGATAGCACCGGTAAGGCCTGCAGGCCCGTCCCTTGACATACTCTTCGGTGATGGCGTCGGGCGGAATGATCCCCACCTTGGCGCCGGCTTCGATGGCCATGTTGCTCATGGTCAGCCGATCGGCCATGGGCAGGGAAGCGATCACCTCGCCCACCAGTTCCATGGCGCAGTAGCGGGCGCCATCGACCCCGATCCGACCAATGGTGTAGAGAATGAGGTCCTTGCCGCCCACCCACCGCCGTCGCTGGCCGCGATAAACAAGCTTGAGCGAAGGCGGGACCTTGAACCAGAGTCTCCCGGTCATCATGCCCGCGGCGAGATCGGTGCTGCCCACGCCGGTGGCGAAGGCTCCCAGGGCTCCGTAGGTGCAGGTATGGCTGTCGGCGCCAATGACGACGTCTCCGGGTAGCACCAGGCCCTTTTCGGGCAGCAGCGCGTGTTCGATGCCCATTCGTCCGACTTCGTAGTAATGGACCAGCTGCTGTTCCAGAGCAAATTCCCGGACCAGCTTGGCCTGCATGGCCGAGGCAATGTCCTTGTTGGGGGTGAAATGATCGGGGATGAGGGCCACCCGTTCACGGTCGAAGACTTTCCTGGCACCCGCTTTGCGAAAGGCTTCAATCGCCAGGGGCGCTGTAATATCGTTTCCCAAGGCGAAATCCAGCGGAACTTCGATCAGCTCTCCCGGGTGCAGGTGCGATCTGCCGGCATGAGCTGCCAGGATTTTTTCACTAATGGTCATTGCCATCTTGTTGCCTTTCACAGCATGGCCGAGGGCCTTCATCCACATCGGAAGTCAAGGATCGGACTACGGGCGAGTCGCCTCATCCTGCGGCTTTTGTTCATAGCTGGCCGCCTCCGGGGAGCCCTCCGCCTGTTCGCTTCTCAAAGTACGGTAGCGTTTGACAAGGTATTCGAGCGGGCCCGAAATCACATAGCTCAAGAGGAGCGTGAACAACATCGGGCCGGGACTCACCGCCACCACCGTCACCAGCAGGATCACGATGAAGAGGACCGGCACGGGTTTAGACTTCACAAACGCCAGATCTTTGAAACTGTTGTATGGGATCGTACTCACCATCAGGAACCCGAGGAGGTACGTGAAGACCAGCAGTGGGATTCCCAGCAGATGGGGCGACGGGATCTTCCAGCTGCTGAAAAACAGGACCGTCGTTGCCAGCATGGTGGCGGCGCCCGGAATGGGCAGGCCGACAAAATACCGGCTGTGCACGCTGCCCGCCTGAACGTTGAAGCGAGCCAGCCGCAAAGCCCCGCAGGCCACAAACACGAAGGCCGCCAGCCATCCCAGCCGGCCAAAGGGTCTGAGCGCCCACAGGTAGACCAGCAGCCCCGGTCCTACGCCAAACGCCACCAGATCGGCAAGCGAGTCATATTCCACGCCAAATCGACTGGTAGCCTTAGTGAGCCGGGCGACCTTGCCGTCCAGGATGTCGAAGAGGCAGGAAAACAGGATGGCCAGAGCGGCCACCTCAAACCTGCCGTTAATGGAGCTGACAATCCCGAAAAAACCGGCAAAAAGGTTGGCCGTGGTGAACAGGTTCGGTACGATATAGGTTCCCCGGTAGGGTTTCCCGTCCTGGTCCCTGGGGCGCCGCCAGCGGCGTTTTCGGGGACGGCGTTTCTTTATTTCAGCCGACATAGGATGGTTTCCCCTCCATACACACGGTCACCCGCTGCCACCAGCGCCTCACTTTCCTCCGGCACATAAAGATCGACCCGCGACCCAAAGCGAATCAGCCCAAAGCGTTCACCCTGAAGCACCCGGTCACCAACGCGCGGCCAGCAGACAATGCGACGGGCAATCAACCCGGCAACCTGCGTCAAAGTCACGTCAACACCGTCCTCGCTTTGAATCCACACCCAGTTCTGCTCATTTTCCGAACTGGAGCGAGAGGTTTGAGCAGCCCGAAAGCGGCCTTTCCGGTAGTGCAGGTCCCGAACCGTGCCCGAGATGGGGATACGATTCACGTGGACATCGAATACCGACATGAAGATGCTGATCTTGAGCGCTGGTTTTTGCGTCAGTAGGGTTCCAGCCACCCGTTCGACCAGGATCACCCGGCCGTCGGCGGGGGCTGCCACATTTCCGGCGTCGCCCGTGAACACTCGTTCCGGATCGCGAAAGAAGTGACCCACCAGAAGAGTCATGACAAGGAACAACCCCGCCGCCAAAGCCCACCCCAGGATCGCCAGAATCAGCGTCGTGAAGGCAAACATCAGCACAAAGGGGAGCCCTTCCCGAGCGAACGGAATGTGCGTTCTCTTGTCTCGAAATGATCCTGCCCCCATGCGAGCACCTCACCTTTAGCACTCTATCCTCTTAAAACTGCGAAGGACACGAAAGATAAAAACAAAGGGTGAATTCCTGCGTTGGCTATCAGTACTGTCGTCCGCCCACGCCTTTGGTGGCCTCCGTAATCTCTCTGGCAGGCTCTTTGGGCCGTAGCGACCGGGTGGCCTTGCCCGCCAGCCACATTTCGGAATTGCCGATTTCCGCCAGTTCCTTGGCCAGGTCCTGCTGGTAATCCGGTTTGCCGCCGGATTCCAGAACCCGCTTGGTTTCCGCTCCTGAAGCGACCCGTTCGTACAGGTCTTTAAACACCGGCAGCACGGCGGCTTTGAATTTCGGCTTCCAATCCAGCGCCCCACGCTGAGCCGTGGCCGAACAATTGGCATACATCCAGTCCATGCCGCGCTCGCTCACCAGCTTGATCAAGCTCTCGGTAAGTTCTTCCACCGTTTCGTTGAAGGCTTCACTGGGAGAATGGCCGTGAGCGCGCAACACCTCGTACTGCGCTTCCATGATGCCCGCCAGGGCCCCCATCAACACCCCGCGCTCTCCGGTCAGATCGCTGAACACCTCATTCCGGAACGTGGTCGGGAAGAGATAGCCGGAGCCAACCGCGATCCCGAGGGCCAGACAACGTTCTTTCGCGCGGCCGGTGTAATCCTGCTCCACCGCAAAGCTCGAATTGATGCCGGCGCCCGACAGGAAATTGCGGCGGACCGACGTCCCGGAGCCCTTGGGGGCCACCAGAATGACATCAACGTTGTTCGGCGGAATCAGCCCGGTCTGGTCTTTATAGGTAATGGAAAACCCGTGTGAAAAATAGAGAGCGTCGCCCGGGTTCAGACATTTCTTGATGGTCGGCCAGATGGCCCGCTGGGCCGCATCCGAGACCAGCATCTGCACGATGGTGCCGCGCTGCGCCGCTTCTTCAAGCTCGAACAGGGTTTCGCCCGGAACCCAGCCGTCTTGCAGGGCACGGTTCCAATCGCTCTCGAACTGCCTGGCCTGGCCGACGATCACCTTGAAGCCATTGTCCCGCATGTTCAATCCCTGTGCCGGTCCCTGCACGCCGTAGCCAATAACCGCAATCGTCTCGTCTTTCAGCACTTCCAATGCCTTTTCCATCGGAAATTCTTCTCGGGTGATGACTTCTTCTTTCACGCCACCAAAATCAATAATTGCCATTTCCGTATCCTCCTTGTGATGGGCAATCACTTTTAAGGTTTCAAGGCAGCAATTGCTTGAAAAAGCTGCGAATTGTGTCAGTGTTTTCTGCTTCGGGCCGGTCCCGCCGGTTCGGGGGACTGGACCAATTCACCCATTTGGAATTCGAGCTTCCGGCGCTCCTTAGTCGTTGACCTTCTCAGACGAACGATGTTCGAAACCCCAAAACCTTTGAGAAGTTCGAGGATCCCCGAAATCATTCCTTCGTTGCCGGAGACTTCAACGGTGCAGGAATCGGCGGTTACCTCGACCACTCGTCCCCGAAAGATGTCCACGATCCGAAGCACCTCGGCCCGGTTTTGCCGATCGATATGGACCTTGATGAAAACGGTCTTGGTCTGGGCCAGCATGGCCTTTTCTTCACGGGCCAGGAATTCATCCCGTTCGGGTTCGAGCAGTCGGTTCCGAGCCAGTGCAGCCTTGCCGGTACGGGCTATTTCCACAATGCCGAAACTCTTGAGCAGTTCAATGATCGCGGAAATCTTGCTCTCGTTGCCCGTGATCTCGAGCGTGTAGAAGTGGGAACTTACGTCCACAATCTTGGCCCGAAAGGTGTCCACAATCCGGAGGATTTCGGCCCGATTCGGCTGCTCGGCATGGACCTTGATGAGGGCCATCTCGCGATCGACAAAATCCTTCTCCCGAAAATCGACGACCTTGATCACATTGATCAGTCGTCGCAATTGGTTGATGATCTGGTCCATCACCTGGTCATCGCCGGTGGTGACGAGGGTGATGCGGGTTATTCCCGGTTCATGGGTTTCGGCGGCGGTGATGTTTTCAATGTTGAAGTTCCTGCCGCTGAGAAGTCCGACGATCCTGGCCAGAACTCCCGGCCGATTTTCAACCAGGATGCCAATGGTCTGCTTTTGATAGCTTTTTGTCAGCATGTGCGTTCCGCGTTGTTAGGCAGGCAGAGCTTCGGGAAAACTGCTGTCTGCTTCTGGTTCGGACCGTTTGTCCTGATCTCCGAGCTCCATCTGGCGGAGAGTCTTTCCCGGGGGAACGATCGGGTAGACGCCTTCTTCCGGATCGACCAAAAAATCCATCAAAACCGGCCGTCTGACGGCAAAGGCCTCGCGAATCACCTCTTCCACCTGTTCCCGTTTGGTGGCCCTGAGGCCGACCGCGCCGTAGGCTTCGGCAAGCTTTACAAAATCAGGCGATCGGCCGGCGTCAAGGCAGGTGCCGGAATAGTTGCGTGCATAGAAGAGTTCCTGCCACTGGCGGACCATCCCCAGGTACTCATTCCTCAGGATGGCCACCTTCACCGGCAGGTCGTTGCAGACTGCCGTGATGAGTTCCTGGATGTTCATCTGGATGCTGCCATCCCCGGCAATATCCACTACCAGCCGGTCGGGAAAGGCCGCCTGCGCCCCGATAGCCGCCGGCAGTCCGTAGCCCATGGTGCCTAGGCCGCCGGAAGTCAGGAAGGTGCGCGGGCGCGAAAAGTGAAAGAACTGCGCCGCCCACATTTGGTTCTGCCCGACCTCGGTGGTGATGATGGCATCCCCCTGGCAGACTTCGTAGATCTTCTCGATCACGAACTGGGGCTTGATCAATTTGCCGGTCTGCTGGTAGCTCAGAGGATGATCCTGTTCCCATTGGCGGATCTGTTCGAGCCAGGGAGCTCGCAGCCCGTCCAGGCCCTTGACTGGATCGGACTCGGCCAGCTGGATCAGTTTCTGAAGAGCGTCCCGACAGTCCCCCACGATGCGGGTGTCGACCGGCACCGTTTTTCCCATGCTGGTAGGATCGATGTCGATCTGGATCTTCTTGGCATCAGGGGCGAACCCCGTGACTTTTCCCGTTACGCGATCGTCGAACCGAGCCCCGATGGCAATCAGCAGGTCCGAGTTGGAGACCGCCATGTTGGCCCGGTAGGTTCCGTGCATCCCCAGCATTCCCAGCCAGAGGGGATGGAACACCGTTTTGTCGGCCGGATCCGCAAAGGTTCCGTGGGTCTTGATGAGGTTCATGATCGACAGAGGATGAGGGTTGGTCTTGCCGGTGGCAGTCGGCACCACGGCCGGGAAAGTTCCCAGCCCCATGAGCGTGTTGGTAACGGGGATCTGCATCAATTCGGCAAATCGTACCAGTTCCGCTACCGCCCGCGAGTGGATGATCCCGCCGCCGGCGTAGATCACGGGCCGCCTGGCGTGACGGATGGATTCATAGGCTTTTTTCACCTGCCCCATGTTCACTTCATAGGTCGGCCGATAACCGGGGATCGAGGGTTCGCCTCGAGGGTACCGAAACTCGGTCTCGGACTGGATCATGTCTTTGGGCAGGTCGACCACCACGGGGCCCGGGCGTCCTTTGCGGGCCAGGTAGAAGGCCTCTTTGATCGTGGGTGCCAGATCGTTCACGTCCTTCACCAGATAACTGTGCTTCGTGCACGGTCTGGTGATGCCGATGATATCGACTTCCTGGAAGGCGTCATCCCCGATCATGGCGGTGGGCACCTGCCCGGTAAAAACCACCATGGGGATTGAATCCATATTGGCGGTCGCGATTCCCGTAACGGTGTTGGTGGCGCCGGGACCTGACGTTACCAGGCAAACCCCCACGCGCCCGCTGGCACGGGCATAGCCGTCTGCCATGTGCGCTGCACCCTGCTCGTGACGCACGAGGATGTGACGAATGCCGGACTTGGGTAATTCATGATAAATGTCGAGGACAGATCCCCCCGGAAAGCCGAAGATTATCTCTACACCTTCCTTTTTCAGGCATTCGAAAAAAATCTGTGCTCCCTTCAATCTCATCTGATCGTTCCTCTACTGCCCGCCTGGTCATAGGTCAGGATTTCATTAGGCATGTTCTTCAAAGGATGATTCAATCGTCTTTCATAACTCAAAAACAATTGTTTGTACCATAAAAAATTGGCGTATGGCTGATTAACGCAGCAAACTCCATCCCCGCCAGCCAATTTTCCCACGCAAATCGTGTCGGAAGAACGTATTGTCCAGGTGAGCCCGGTCCAGTGCGGCAGGCGCCGGGAGAGCCGCCGCCGGCCGTGCCTCGTCAGCCATTCCAGCTTCCTGTAACCGTGGGTCAGTCGAGGAAGGTACTTCATGAAACTGCTTCGAACCGGCTATGGACTGAGAGAGATGAGGCGCTTCGCCGCCATCGCCGGGGTGCCTGACGCCAGCCCAAACCCTGAGCGGGACTCGCTCGTGAGCCGTCTCTCAAAGGGGGAATTTCCGTCGCCGCGCTCGACGCCAACCGCTGCCCAAAGCCTACCTTATGTCGGCATGATAGTGCTGGAGCGACTTGACCTGGCTGTGCCCGCCGTGAAAGGCGGCAATGCCCTTGGCGGCGGCGACGGCCGCCGCGACGGTGGTGAGGTAGGGCACCTTGTACTTGATGGCGGCCTTGCGGATATAGGAATCGTCGTATTTGCTCAGCTTGCCCGCCGGGGTGTTGATGACCAGCTGGATTTCCTTGTTCTTG
>JAPXSS010000090.1:0-14289 GCA_033812955.1 Syntrophobacteraceae bacterium
GGTTGGAAATGTTTTATGGATGCGCTCCCGGGGACGATCCTCATATCGCTGATCGCGCCGGGAATCGTTTCCGCCGGTTGGTGGGGAGGACTGGGAGCCTTGGCTACCGCAATCTGTGCCCACAAAACCGGGAATGTCATCCTGTCAATGGTGCTTGGCGTAGCCATCGTGGCGCTTCAGCGGCAGTGGTGAGGGGGGTCGATCATTGGGCTGGATGAAAGATCAAGTCATGCACCGGGAGCAGGAAACCGGGCCAGGAAATGGAAGGCCCTGAGCGATCAGAAAGGTCATCCTGATGAAGGCCGCTGTGAGTGTCCGGTATTGTCCAGTGGCGACACTTCTGTCGTGATGGACTCATCGTTCCATGTGCGTGGTTGACAACCTCACCACTGCCAGGAGACTCGAGGCAAGCATTAAGGCCGATATGCTGCGGCAAGAGTTTGACGTCAAGGCCCATGAGGTACAGGAAGTGCCGCTTACCCTTTCAGAACAGCGACAAGTTCCTTTCCTCAGCAAACGCCATTTGCAACGGGATCGTGATGGTTGGCGGCCGGTTCCAGAGCTCTAGCTCGGGGACCGGCTGCATCCGGCGTTTTCGAAACGACAGGGCGCCAGCGGCGGCAGGTTGAGGGAAGGGGTGCAGGCAGGGCCTCCATCCACTTCCCTTTATCATCATGCGGTTTCAGCCAGAAAAGCCCTGGTATCTTCGAGTGCAATCAGAAGGGTTGCCATGAACTGTTCTACCATCCGGGTCGTGATGCCCAGCTCCACAAACACTTGGTCCTGATTGGGCTGCAAAAAACCATCCAGACCGCATCCGATCCCCATCGCGGAGACCATTCGGTTGGCTACGTACACGGTAGCAGCGATTTCGCGCGAGTCTGTGGCTTCGTTGGGATAGTGGTGATAGCCGATGGCGGTGATGGCTCCCGGAGGCAAGCGCCAGCGACGCGCAATTGTGGCCCCCAGGCTCTGGTGATCGATACCAAAGACCCGGCGTTCAGCCTCGACAAAAGGCAGTTTCTCGTTCTGGACCAGGGGCAGGATCGCGTCGTAATAGTTCTTGACGTAAAGGCTCAAGAGCGTCTTCCCGATATCGTGCAGTAATGCTGCGGTATAGACCGCAAACGGGTCGCTCAGTCCCGTGCGTTGGGCAACCAGCTCCGCCATCAGGGCAACGGCTACGGCGTGCTGCCATAGTTCGCCCTCACGGAGATCATAGCCGCTGCCGTCACCACGAAAATAGCTGGAAGAACAGGCGAGGGTGATGATCTGGATGAGCTGCCTTTGCCCCAGGCTAAGAATGGCATCCCTCAAGGAGTGTACCGGCTGCCGCACGGCATAGTAGGGAGACTGGCTCATGGTCAGGACGCGGGCGGTAATAGCCTGATCAAGCTTGATAACGGATTCGATTTCATTGACCGGCGCCATTCTCTGGATCAAAGGCAAAACCTTGCCGACCACATCCGGGAAGGGAGGGAGCTTCTCCGCCGATGCAAGTACTTTCTCCAGAATCTCGGTTGAAGAGGGTTCTGTCATAATCTTGTCCTCTGTTTTCTGGGTGATGAGCCGGCAACAACAGTTCACAAAACTGCCAGCGAAAATGCCCATCCATACGTCTTCCCGGTACGGGAAAACACTAGCCAAAAATATTGTGAAGTTTTAAGAACTTGAATTCAATCGGTCGTTGACCCCAAGATTGTTTTCACGAACAAATCACGGGGAGGAACAACCGATGGAAACGTTTAAGAATCTAGCAGCCTTACCGAATTTTGTCTACCCACGGACTGATCTCCACTCTCATCTTCGTTCTCGGGAGGGCGCGGACTCAGAGGGCTCTTGACAGGAAGAGGCTGAGTCGGAGGTTCGGGAGGCGGAGTCATAACCTTGACAAGCTGCTGGGCAAGGGCGCGGGCGAGGACTTGATAGGACTGAGGGCCTTGCCCTTCATAGGTATGCCAGACCATATCGACATCGGCACCTATCTCCGAAGTTGCGTCGAGCCTCAGGAACCACACCAGGAATCCGGTCGGTACGGTCATGATCTGGATTTCAACCGTCAGTTGACTGGGGGTATTACCTGAACCGGCCAGCAGGTGAACGATCTTTCCCCTCAGCGCCAGATCATAATCAGCTAACTCCGTGGCGACCAGGAGATCTCCTGGGTCATTCTGAAATTGATTGCTGAGCGCAATCTGACGGAACAGGCCCGACCTCATGGCTTCCTGGTAGAACTCGCGGGTGACGATACCTCCGGTTCGGGGCGCATACATTGGCTCAGTGAAGGGATAAATCAGCAATCTTGAGCGCTGATGACTGATAAATGCGGGTTTCAGAAAGACCTGCGTATCCATGGTGGTCCTAGGCTGGGTCAGCATGCTCATGGGCGTTGCCAGGCAGCCGGTTTGAACCGGAAGGATAACGGCCAGCAGCAGCAAATTCCAGCTGAAGTGAAGATGGTGCATGGTGTGTCCCCTTTCCAAGGCAGCCGGCAGCAGTCCCCCAGGGGTATCGCCTGATTCCAGGCGGCGTAGAATTATTACATGGGGACTACCTTGCAATGAACAGGCCATAATCTGTCGAGGAGGAGGGAAATCGTGACCGATCGCAATGTTTTTAATGATAACCGAACAGTATGCCGATGAAAATGGACAAGTGAGGGCAGAATCGACTCTTTCTGATCCTGTAAATTCCAAGAGTTGGCGTTACAGGCTGGGATATTCGAACGGGAACCGCGCCCGTCAGGCGGGGACCTCGTCATAGCAGAATCCGGCGTCACCGGGAAAGCAGGGTCAGATTTCGCCAGAGAAGCCCATCCCGCTTGAGGAAGCGCATTTGAAAGGGTTTTAGTTGAAGCCCGTCAGCGATGGCGCCCCGGTTCTCCCTCCGAGGAGAGCCTGGGGTGTAGGACGCTCACCTCACCTAATGAGCAGGCTCGAGGCATCGACCCAAGTCAGCAAAGTCGTTGCGGAAATGGACGGAATCGTCCAGCGGAATGCGGCTCACGCTGAGGAGTCGGCATCCGCTTCGGTGGCCTTGAGCGGTCAGGCTGAAGATGTCTCGCAGTATCTGGGGGGGGGAATTGGTGGTGTTGGTCAATGGCAGCAACCATGCTTGCCAATGGTAGGAAGGAGCAGAAACTCGAGCAGGCGGGTGCCGGCATTTTACGCATTTTGCCACACGCCTCCATTGGTGGAAGGGAGAAGGGTCGTAGAGAGGTAACGGGGAGCCGCGACAGCAGGTTGGGAAGCTGCCGTGAAGCCGATGCTGCCCGCTGCAGAGAAGCCGTAAAAGGCAGTCACAACGATAATGGCAAGAAGCAAGCCCAGAGTGAGACCGGGGTTCCCTGGCAAGACCATGGAGTCCCCGGTCCGGCAATGCTCTCGAGTTAGGCCGAAGAATGCTGGCGGGCATGAAACCCGCCCATCCCTAAATCGTTGTCGTGCATTGTAGGGGCGGGGGTTATCCCCGCCCAGGAGCTTCTCCGAAACCCATAACTGAACAACACTCGGTCCGGGGGTCCGGTTTGACGGCCGAAGGTCAGCTAGGCTACGGCTTCCAGGGCATCGAGTTCCTGGGAGCTCAGGGCCCGGTCGATTTCGATGAGGATCTTGGCGCCTCCGCCCATTTTTGCTATGCCGAGGATGTAGTCGGTATCCAGTTTGGTGCCGAAGCTTGGGGTGTCCTCGATGTCCGAGTTCTTGATGTTGAGGACCTCAGAGACGGAATCCACGACAATCCCGGTGTGAATCTTGCCGGAGTTTGTATTGATCTCGACCACAATGATACAGGTCCGCTCATTATAGTCGATCATTTCCATCCCGAAGCGCAGGCGGAGGTCAATGACCGGGATGACCTTACCCCGCAAGTTGATCACCCCCTTAACGAACTCGGGTGTCTGGGGGACCGGCGTGATGCGCATCATGCCGATGATTTCCTTGACCTTCAGAATACCGATGCCATATTCCTCCCGGTCGAGCGAAAAAGTCAGGTATTTGCCCTCCCGGTTGGCCATCTTTTTGACTGCCTGGTCCATCACTTGCAGATCTTCTCTCATGGTTTTGTCCTTCCCCTCCTTTTCTCTGGAACATCATCGTGCGTTTGGGGGTGTTGAGGTACTCCATGCGGTGTCGACTCATTGCTTTCACTCAGCGGTAGTGCGGAATGACGATGCCTCAAGCTCTCCAATACCGACCGACGACCCTCAATCATCAACGGGGCCAACGGGAGGTAACCTGGAGAAACGGGCACAGGCCAATCCTCAGCAGTAGGCCAGGACCCTTTTTACATACTCCTGGGTTTCCCGGTAGGGAGGGACCCGACCGTATTTTTCAACCGCCCCCGGACCTGCATTGTAGGCTGCGACAGCCAGTTGCAGGTTGCCGTCATACCTTTCCAGCAAACTCTTCAGATAACGGCAGCCGCCGGAGATATTCTGGGCGATATCGAAAGCGTTCCTGACTCCAAGGCTGGTGGCGGTTGCGGGCATTAGCTGCATCAACCCCCGGGCGCCTTTGGGTGATATCGCCTGAGGGTTGAAATTGGATTCCACCTTGATGATAGCGCTGACCAGCTGCACGGGCAGTCTGAATCGGCGGGCATTCTGTTCGATGGCCTGCTGAATGTGTTCGGGCGCATCGAACTCCTCCTTGACAGGCCGTTCGCTTTTGGCCGCGGCGATCTTGGCTCTGAAATTTCTAAGGCGTACCGGATGTGCCTGATTGCGATACTCATCAAGTGTCATGGGAGTCATGTTTTTGACTTCGGGTGTTTCTTTTGGCGGCCTCTGTTTGCCGAATGCTCCGACCAGAGCGGCAAATTTTGACCGGTTTTCGGCGTTTGTCAGCAATTTCTGCCGATTGCTTAGGTTGTTGACGGTGGCGGCATGTTTTGCTTTTTCGGTTATCTTCACAAGATCGCTCCCTTCCTTCCCTGGCGGTTAGTGCTGTGCGAAACATCCCTCCTGATCCGGCCCCGTGTTGGGCTAAGCCGGGAAAGTGGCAGACGGCCGGATGTCCCAGGCGGCTGGGGAAACGATCAGGCAGCGTCACCAGGGAAAACGTCGGTTTTCCGGGAAACATCAAGGCAAGAAGTATGCCATATCACCGGGCAGGCCTTGGCCAATGAATTCTTGGCGGTGTTGAATTCACTCAAGTTGGAGTCAATTCTTTCCGAAGTGGTGAGTATAGGAGTAGGGCTTGATCTCCAAGAGAGAGGAGAAGGATGATGGAGAGCAAAATCCCCGAGATCAAACCGATGGCTCTGGAGCCTTGGGTGATGCCGGATACGGTTGTCAGAGAGCCCGCTTTGATCAGACCGGTTGCCAGGAACGAAGGGGCTGCTTTCCGGAGGTTGCAGAAAGAGGCTAGCAGGGACCAAAAGGACCGGCTGGGCTTGCTGAAATCTCGTCAGGTCAGGCAGATAGGCGAACAGATTGAGCAGTATCTTTCGGATATGGAGCTCGGCATCACCTTTGAGATCTACGATAATATGGGAGATCTGGTGGTTAAGCTGATCAACCGGGAGACCCGGGAGGCAATTCGGCAGATCCCTCCAGAGGAGCTGTTGGACCTTCGCAACAAGCTGGAAGTACTACGAGGCGTCTTCTTTGCCGGGAAGGCATGAGACTAAAGATTTGCCTGCTTACTGACCACTTGATGAGGTACTCAGATCAATCAGAGGTATTCCCAGGTTCGTCACGGGAACCGCGACCCCTGGGCGGAGCGGCGGCTGATCCAGTGTGCCTTGCCAACGAGAGCGAAGTTGCGACACCAGGGCAGGATCGGGTGGGTGGCGAAGAGTGGAAAACGTGGTGTTCCGTAATGCTGGTAAGTGTTAAAATGGCTGGAATCTGAGCACCATGGTTTTACATCAGGCGATGGCTTCAGGGTATCCGGTGAGTGGAGACGCCGCTCACCGGACAGCAACAGAAAAGGACGCTGTTTGCAGGAGTTCATCGAGGATTTGCTGTGGATCTTTCCATTAAGGTGCTGATAGTAGACGACGATCAGATTTGCCGTGAGATCTTGCGCGAGACGCTCGAGTCTCAGGAAATCACGGTGTCTCTCGCCGGTGACGGCCTTGAAGGCCTGGAGAAGCTTTCTACGGAGCCTTTCGACGTTTTGATTACGGACCTCAACATGCCGCGCATGGATGGTCTGACCCTGCTGCAGGAGGCTCGGGAGCATTATCCGCATATTCTCACCATCATCATCACCGGATACGGGAGTCTCGAGTCGGCCATCGAAGCGATTCGTAAAGGGACCTACGACTACATCCAGAAGCCGTTTAAGATTGAAGAAATCCAGATTGTCACGCGCAATGCTATTGAAAAGATCAAGTTGGTCCGTGAGAAGCAGCGGATTCTCGAAGAACTGAGGTCGGCCTACCATAAGCTCAATCAGATCAAAGCGGAGCAAGGATCACGGGAATCCTCTCCGGCCAGGGAGGGCGATGACGGGCTGGGGCACACCTTGCATACCATCTCACTCTTTCCCCGACACACGCTGCCGCTCGCCCTCTTTGAAAAGCTGCCGGAAGAATCGGGAGGGGTATTGGCGGTCCTGGAGCGTTTGAAGGATTTGAGGCAACAGGGCATCATCAATGACGGGGAGCTGGATCTTTTGAAGAAGAGGGTGCTTGATCGGATGGATCGCCCACGTTCGGGTGCTCTATGAGAATCCTCATCGTGGAAGATGATATGCTGTTGGGGGAGTGCCTCCGGGACTTCCTGCTGGATCTCTCCCACGAAAAGGTCCAGGTTTGCATGACTGCCGAAGCGGCTCTAAGTGCCATCAAGGAAGAGGGTTTTGACTGTGTCTTTCTCGATTTGAGGCTTCCCGACATTGATGGTCTTGAACTGCTCGACCGTATCCGGATCATCAATCCGGTACTCCCCGTGGTCATGATGAGCGGATACCCGACCACCGAGAACGCCATCGAGGCCATGCGTAAAGGCGCGTGCGATTTTTTGGCAAAACCCTTCAACTTCAAGGATCTGGCCCTGACGGTTGAACGCGTGGCTCGAGAACGGAGGTTGCTGCTGGAAAACCTGAGTTTGCAGCTGGAGTCGAGGGCTCGCCGACATGTGGAACAATTGAATCAGGAATTGCATGAGAAGGTTCAGGAGCAGGCCAAGCTATTTGATATCTTTAAAGAAATAGAATCAATCCGGTCAAGCGAGAGTCTCTATCATCGCATTGTCAGCTTGGCCTCCCGCTTGACTGCAGCGGAAAAGGCAGGTTTTTTCATTCTATCCGGCGAGACCAACACCCTGATGCTCATCTCCGGTCATGGGTTCAGTGAGCAACAACAGACGGAGAGAATTTACCGGCTGCAGAATGATCTGATGGAGAGCCTTCGCCGTCCGGATGTGAGCCACGTGCTGATGGATGCGGAGATGCTCCGGAGCGAAGGGCAATTCAAGGAGCTGCTGGATCATGGCGGGACCCTTGCGTGTTGGCCTTTCCGCATTCGAGGACAGCTCTTCGGCTTCCTGATAACCTTTTACAATGGGAAATCGCAGCTGCTTTCCGAGAGTGATGCCAATCTCCTGGACATGCTGGTGAAAAAGGCGGTCCTGACCATCGAGAATATTGCTCTTTATGAAAACCTGGTGAGCAATTTCTATGGTATCCTCAAATCCCTGGTGAATGCGCTGGAAGCAAAAGATCCTTACACGAGGCACCATTCTGAGCGAGTGACAACCTACGCCATTGCCATTGCCAAACGCTTGAATTGCTCAGTTGAGCAGGTTGAATCGCTGCGAACGGTCGGCTATCTCCATGACATTGGAAAGATCGGCATTGCCGATCGCATTCTTAACAAACCAGCCTCGCTCACTCCCGAAGAATACGAGCTAATCAAGCGCCATCCCATCATTGGCGAGTCCATTGTGTCCGAACTGGGACTGAATGCCGAGCAGCGGGCCATTATCCGGCATCATCACGAGCGCTGGGATGGTAAAGGGTACCCCGATGGCTTGGCGGGAGAGGATGTGCCGCTGTTGGCAAGAATTGTGGCGGTGGCCGATGCCTTTGATTCGATGACGTCCCTGCGGACTTACCGGGCCAGCATGCGGGATGCGGATGCCATCGAGGAATTGCGTGTAAACCTGGGTCGCCAGTTTGACCCCAGGGTCGTTGCTGCTTTTCTCCAAGGGTTGCCAACTATCGAAAGGTCGTAGGGCGATGCGTAGTCTGGCAGTTTGTGAGCCGGATCGTGATTCTGCTTGGTTTCCAGGTTGGTTGCCCATTGCCTTCACTCCAAATGACAACTGGGTAAAGGGATGTATCAGAAAGATCAAACGCAGCATTTAGACCCCCGCTGGCTCAACTTGTTGCTGGAAAGAGAAATGCTGAGCTGTTATGGAGGATTCATTCGGGGTCTCATCCATAATATCAATGGTCCACTGCACAACATTTCCATGCTGGTTGAGCTCATTCAGACGGGGTTGGCGCGGTTGGACAGGGTGACGGCCGGTGACGGAAGCGCGTTGGCCGAGGAGAAAAACCGAGTCCTGGAGCGGGAAAAACAGCGATTACAGAAGCTGGTCGAACAGGTGGGAATGCTCGATGGCATTATGCGAGACCTGAGGATGCTTTACGAGATTGAGCGCAATCCAGGTGAGGTTGATTTGAATCTGCTGGTTCTCAGTTTGGTCCAGACCCTCCAGTTTGATCTCTTTTTCAAGCATCAGGTGCAATTGGAGCTCAGGCTCGCCAAGGATCTGCCAGCCATTTCGGTCCCTGCCCGCCATTTGATTCCGTCCCTGGTTCATCTCTTTCGTAACGCCATGACTGCCCTGCGGGAAGCACCCGAAAAGCGCCTGACCATTGAAGGTCGGGCGGAAGCTGGCGCGGTCCAGCTCTCGCTCCGGGATACAGGCTGCGGTCTCAAAGTAGGTGAGGAAGAGCGCTGCTTCGAACCATTCTATTGCGGCTGGCCGGAGGCGGCCCGCGAATCGGAAACACATCATGGCATCGGCCTGTTTCTGGTCTCCGCTTTTCTTGAACCCTATGCCATCAAGGTAGCCCTGAGGACTCATGGCCGTGAAACGGTCGCTTCTTTGGAGATCCCGACGTGAGCGAGGGATGGGGGTGCGTGTCGGGGTTGAAAAGTACCGGTTTCTCAATGCTACCGGCAAATTTTTCCCTTTCTCCTCTGCCTGGGCGAGGGGGCTGATCGTTGGCTGCTGTTGATCGCGGTCTCGGCGATTTCTCCGAATGCTTGCAGCGAGCCGGTTTCTGGTTTTGCAGGAAGAAACCGGGAAGGTGACAGAGACTGGCAGAACATTTGCAGATCGGTATTGCAGCATCGTGCTTCGCCCTCCCGATGGGGGCGGCTGTGGGGTTTTGGACGGTTCACGCATCAACATTGAAGCAGGGAAATGACCATGAAGATTTCTGAAGTCCAACGAGGCATCGTGGAGCAGGAGGTGCAGAAGGCGAAATCGGCTCGGGAGACGCCGGCAGAGTTTGGCCGTCTGCTGGCTGAAGAGGCGGGGAAGATCACGGGAGCAGCCGGTGAGATCGGCCGCGGCCCGGAGTTGTGGACTCTGTCTTCAGCAATACCGCCCCAACTGGTTCCCGTCCGCAATGACTTTTCGGATGAATACCGGCAAGCGGCACTTGCGGTGGAAGGTGCTATCTATCGCATTGAACAGCTTCAGATGGCGCTGCAGGATCCTGGCGGTGGACTCAAACAGGTTGGCGCAGCCATTGAAGATCTGGCCGCCGGCACACAAGCACTGGGGCAGAGTGTGGCGAGTCTGCCGGAGAATCATCAGCTGCGGCAATTGGCGGATGAGTTGGCGGTGCTCTCTCATGTTGAAACGGTGAAGTATCGCAGAGGAGATTATCTCTAACCCATGGGTTTTAAGTTGCAAAGAGTCACAAGACGATTTTTCGCCGGGGGAATGCTCCTGACGCTTTTCGCGATCGTCAGCACTGAACCGGTGCCCTTGGCGGGGGGCTATGGGGTGATGAGCGAGGGGCGATTGGCGTTTGGCCTGGCTGGGTCGCAAGAGCCAACGAGCATTCGCCTGGCGGAGATGGAAAAGCGCGAAGACAGCGTAGTCTATCGGACTGAGGGCAAAGACCGGGAATATCTGTGGCGACAGCGGGATGAGCGCGACAGCGACAAGAAAAAGTCATGGAACATGCTGAACAATGTCATTATTGACGGAAGACAACCACCCCGCCGATTTTCTGATCCTCGGGTGAGCAATCCCCCTCAATAAGTGCCAATCCTGAGCGAGCGCCTGCCTCCTTGTCCCCATGGGAGGGCCTGCCTCTGCATTTTCTCCTCAAGTCATCAATCACTGTTGCCGATATAAGCAAAGAGAGCAACTTCCCGATGGGAGTTGGGTCTGGTATGCGGGCAGGCACCTGTCCGACGAGGGGGTTCTGGCAGCGCGAAAGGGGCTTGGTGGTAGTCGGAATGGCAGGAGATCACAAGATGATTACAGATCAACTGTTTGAAAAGTTCAGTCGCCTGGTATACCAGGAGTGCGGCATCAATTTGACGAGTGGCAAGAAAGAGCTCCTGCAGGCGCGGGTGAACAAGCGGCTGCGGGCAACGGGGATTGCCTCCTATAGCGATTACTATGACTACATAACCTCATCGGACAACCAGGGTGAGATCATCCATTTTCTGGACAGCATCTCCACCAATCTCACTTATTTTTTCCGCGAACCCAAGCACTTCGAATTTCTCGAGCGTACGGCTCTCCCCAAGCTGTTTCAGAGCAAGATGAAGGAGCGAAACCTGCGTCTCCGGATCTGGAGTGCCGGTTGCTCGACAGGTGAAGAACCCTATAGCCTCGCAATGTGTGTCCTAAGTCAGCTCCCGGATGGCGTTAAGTGGGATTTCAAGATCCTCGCCACGGACATCTCCACCAGGGTTTTGCAGGTTGGAATCAACGGGGTTTATCACCGCGACAGGATTGCCAAGGTTCCTGCCAATCTTCAAAAAATGTACTTCCACAAACAACACCAGCAGAATGGAGAAGCCTATGAAGTCAGCCCCAAGGTGAAGGATATCATCACGTTTCGCCGTCTGAACCTCAAGGAGAGGTATCCCTTTTCTGGCCCGTTTGACTTCATCTTCTGTCGCAACGTCATGATCTACTTTGACAAAGAGACGCAACAGCATCTCGTCCAAAAGATGGCCAACTACTTGTCGGTGGGAGGGTACATGATGGTTGGCCATTCTGAGAGCCTCACAGGGCTCCAGCACGGTCTGTCCTACGTGCAGCCCTCGGTCTATCGAAGAGGAAAGCCCTAAAGTTGAAAGATGGTATAAATAATGCAATGGAGGATATCGGGGGGAGCGGAAAGGTGTTGCTCCGTCTCCTCCGCCCATGGCACCAACTGGTCTGAGAAGTGACTTATGGCGACAGTAATTGGCGTTGCGGATATGGCGGTGAGCAATAAGCCGGAAGAGAGTCTGGTCACTTATTCTCTCGGTTCGTGCATTGCGGTGATCACCTTCGACCCGGTAGCCGGGGTGGGTGGGATTCTGCATTTCATGCTGCCTGAAGCGTCCATGGATATGGAAAAGGCCAGGAAAAAGCCCGCCATGTTTGCGGATTCCGGCATCCCTGCACTGTTCAAGCAGACCTATCAGTTGGGGGCAACCAAAAAAAACACTATCGTCAAGGTTGCCGGTGGTTCCCAAATCATGGATGAAAATGGGGTCTTTAACATCGGGAAGCGCAACTATTTGGCCATACGCAAGATATTTTGGAAAAACAACGTATTGATTGCGGCCGAACACGTTGGGGGCAGTGTGAATCGGACGGTGCGTCTGGAAATCGCAACCGGGCGCGTTATGCTCAAAGTCTCGGGCTTTGGAGAGGTGGAATTGTAGCCATCATCCGCTGCTGCTTCAGCCTATTCTGGGAGCTAACAGAATAGCTGAGCTCGGATCACCTGTGAGGCAAGAAGGGCCATGTCATACAACATACTGATAGTTGACGATTCCAGAACGATGCGCCAGGTCATCAAGAAGGCCTTGAGTCTTTCAGGGTTTAAGGTTGGCGAGTGTCTTGAGGCCGGTAATGGGCGAGAAGCACTTGAGGTGCTTTCCCGGGCCTGGGTTGATCTGATTCTCTCGGACATCCATATGCCGGAAATGGATGGTTTCGGTCTGCTTCAGGCCTTGAGGGAAGACGAGAACTGGCATGATCTGCCGGTGGTGATGATCACTACCGAGGCCAATGAAGTACGCCTTCAGAAGGCAATGGCGCTGGGTGCGAAGGGCTACATTCGGAAGCCCTTTACGCCTGAAAACATCCGATCCTTTCTGGCACGCGTTATGGGAGACCGGGTTGATGATGCAATTCTCGATAATGATGAGGGAAGCGATTTCTAACGTGCTGGAAACCATGTTTTTTCTGGTTCCGGACTTTGAGGAGGGGCAACCTCTAGAGGCGGCTGGTGTGGTGCCCTTCCTGCTCGATGCCAGCATCACCATAACAGGCGAGAAGCAGCGACTCAGGCTGCTTTTCAGGGCAACTCAGGCCTTTGTCGGTACCCTCACCGCCAATTTCCTCGGGGTTGGGCAGGAAGAAGTTGCTCCGGAAGAGATGGAGGACACGCTGAAGGAACTTGCCAACATGGTGGGGGGTGATTGTCTGGCGCGCCTGCCGGGCGATAACTGGCAACTGGGAATCCCGACGATCGAACCGTCAAAGGCCAGTGTCGAGGAATACTCGGCGCCCCGTATGTGCTCGCTCCTGCTGTTGCTCGATGAAGAACAGATGGCTTTGATCCATCTTTACGTGGAGCCTTGAGCAGAGCGGTCCTGAAGGAAGTCGGTGGTGCCGGAAGGGAACCAGGCCGCCGCGGGACCACCCGGACCGGATTCGTCCGGGCTTGCGATAAGGTCCTTGCCAAGCGGGTGTAATCCCCACGGGGAACGAGAAACCAGAGGTGGATATGGAACCAATCAAAGTCTTGGTGGTCGACGACTCTGCAATTGTTCGCAAGATCTTCGCCCAGGAGCTTTCCAAGCATCCGGATATCGTGGTAGTTGGCACTGCCCCCGACCCTTATGTGGCCAGGGACAAAATTGTACAGCTCAAGCCCGATGTACTCACGCTGGATATCGAGATGCCACGCATGGACGGGCTGAGTTTCCTGCGAAAGCTGATGAAGTATCACCCCCTGCCGACCATCATTGTCAGTTCCTTGACGCAAAAGAATAGTGAAATGGCTCTGGAGGCAATGGAGTATGGTGCGGTGGAGGTGCTTGCCAAGCCTGGAGAATCGTATTCGGTTGGCGACATGAGTGTGCAGTTGGTGGAAAAGATTCGTGCCGCAGCCCAAGTGCGGCTGGATCCGGCGCAAAAACCTGAAAAGGCCCCATCCCGCGGTCAGGTGATCAGGACCGGGCTGCTGAACAAGTCTTTGAGTCAGACCACGCATAAGGTCATTGCCATTGGTGCCTCTACCGGAGGCACAGAAGCCTTGAAAGCCGTTCTGACCCAGTTTCCCCCCAACAGTCCCGCCATTGTCATTGTGCAGCACATGCCTCCACGTTTCACCACCGCTTTTGCTAACCGCCTCAACAGCTTGTGCCAGATTGAAGTGCGTGAGGCCCGCAATGGCGACACCCTCCTGCCCGGCCTCGCGCTGATTGCCCCGGGAAATTACCACATGCTGGTCAAACGGAGTGGGGCCCGGTATTACGTTGAGGTCAAGTCGGGTCCGCTGGTTTGCCACCAGCGCCCCTCGGTGGATGTCCTCTTCCACTCGGTTGCTCAGTATGTCGCGGCCAATGCCGTGGGCGTCATTTTGACCGGGATGGGTGCTGACGGGGCCAAGGGGATGCTCGAGATGCGGCAGGCCGGGGCTCGTAATATCGCTCAGGACGAGGCCAGTTGTGTGGTGTTCGGTATGCCCAAGGAAGCCATTCGGCTTGGAGGAGTGGAAAAGGTGGCGCCTCTGATGCAGATCCCCCAGGTCGTTTTTCAGATGCTGGCGCAACCGGTCAGCCAGAGAGAGCAGCCGGCAAATTGAGCGGAACCGGCGATGAAGTCGAAAGTAGCGCAGAGTGGAAAAGAGTTCGTTGAGGACTGCAGGATATCTTTACTAAGGGAGGCTTCTCGTGGCCTACAAAGACATGACAGTATTAGTGGTGGATGATTTCTCGACCATGCGCCGAATCGTTCGCAACATTCTGCGCGAACTGGAATTCAAGGAGATCCTCGAAGCTGATGACGGCAGCAGCGCGGTGGAGATTCTGAAGACTCAGAAGGTGGACCTGATCGTTTCGGATTGGAAC
>JAPXSS010000091.1:0-14248 GCA_033812955.1 Syntrophobacteraceae bacterium
CCTTGCATCTCTAAATGCCAGCTCGGATTTACTAATTAAATCCGCAGTATGAAGGAAAATCTTGGCAAAAAAACAAGAAACTCAGGATTAGTATCACAGTAGGCCCCATACCAGCAATGACAATCCGTTTTCCGAGGCGCAGTTCAAGACTCTCAAATATCGCCCCGCGTTTCCCGCGCGCTTCAGCAGCATTGAAGAAGCCCGTGCTTTCCGAACACGTCGCTGTTCTCTTTTGACAGCGCCTCAAGAAGAAGCCTGAACATCATCCATCACGCAACCAAGTGGTTAGGTGATCCAGGCTAAGGTCTTGAATCGGCCAATTCCGATTGTCGGCTGTGCGGCGCGCCACACGGCCAGCGCAACCTGCGAAAAGCCATTGGGGATACCTTATCAGGTGCCTCGAAGCTGGACTCGGTATACTCCTGCCCGTCGCGTTGAACCGGATGCTACCGAAAAAGTCGTGGCTGCTTCCCCAAAATGCCCGTCTTCCTCAGCACTCGAAATCGACGGCCAGGACACTGCTGCTGAGGCTGCGTACCAGCGCCACCACGGCAACGTGGGCCGGGTTCACCTGGTAGCGCTGCATGGCTTCCAGGTCATCGAAATCGCCGACCAGGGCAAAATCGTAGGAGCGCTCCGAATGGATGACGTCGCGGCCGAACTGAAATCCCCTGATCTCGGCAATCTTGCCGGGAAGGCCGGCAAGGCCTTGTTCCAGAGCGGCAATCTTGGCATCGGTCACATCGTCCTTGAACTTCATGAACACCACGTGCTTGAGCATTATTGTCTCCCTTTCAGCAAATGACAACACGTCATGATCAGCAATCCGAGCATCTCTACATGGTTGGTGGGTTTCAAATCCCCAGTGGCTGAAATCAGCCGGTTCGGCTCTCCCGCAGGCGACGAACATCGCCGATGCGGATGGTGATTCGCTGCACATCAAAGTATTCCAGAAGCGGGATGGTATATTTGCGGCTGGCCTGGGTCATTTCCTTAAAGTCGGGCGTCGAAATCTCCCCATGCTCCCGCAGATAGGCCGTCAGGCGCTGCTTGAGCTCTTCCAGGACCGCTGCGTGGAAAAAGAGGTCCTCTTTGACCTTGACCAGGATTCCCTGGGAGACCATCCACTCGAGGATATCCTGGTGCTGACGGCGAGTTCCCGGCAGGTTCGGGGCGACGTCCTTGAAGAAGGGCGGTTGCAGCCCGCTTTCTCGAAAAGTCTGCTCGATCCTGCCGCGAATGGTTTCTTCGTCACCGGAAAGGTCGATTTTGTGGGAATACAGCCGCACCCATTCCATTTCCACGGCCAGTTGCTGGTATTCCATCAACTGCCGCAGGACGAAGTTGTAGAGTTTCATCTCGATCGGATGGGGTAGCTGTGCCGCCAGTTCTTCTTTGGCCATGCCGGTCTTCAGGGGATAGAGGCGATGGTAATCCTCCAGCATCGTCAGGATGGCCTGCTGAATGTCCGCCAGGACGTCGGCATGAAGGAACCGTTGGTTCTCCTTGTCGTAGAGGATAAGCTTCTTCTGGCTGGTGAAACGCTGGAGCGCCTTATCCAGGTGTACTCGGGAGATGTTGGCGCGAACCTGGAGTTCTTCGACCGTTACGCCGTTCCAGGCGGCATCGAGGACGTGCCAGAGGATGATTTCATCGTCGCTGCCATGCAACAGACCTTCGAGGGCGATGGCGGCTTCCCGCTTGCCGTGACCTTTGTGTTTACGGGGGAGCGGATGGAGGACCGTGCCCCCGCCTATGGTCTGCACCGGGGAACAGGATCGCAGCACAAAGCGGTCTCCCCGGAGCGCGGTAAGCGGCTGATCGAGGCGGACCTGAATGAAGGCGGCTTCACCCGGAACCAGCTCTTCTCGATCCAGGAGCACGGCGGTGGCCAGCTGTTCGGCGGTGCCGGTGTGAAATCGGACTTTGGCCCGATGCTTGAGCGGACGGGGGCTGCTGGTGAGGAGCTCGAGGCGCACATCGAGTAGGTGGGTCGGCACCAGCGCACCGGGGGTGGCGACTACATCGCCCCGCCGGATGAGAGCCCGTTCCATCGATTGGAGATTGACGGCGGTGCGCTGGCCGGCGTGGATCTCCTGCACTTCATCGTTATGAACCTGGAGACCCCGAACCTTGGATTTATGCAGCAGCGGATAGACGATCACGGGGTCGCCGATGCGCAACCAGCCGGCCACGCTCGTCCCGGTCACCACGGTGCCGAAGCCGCGCATGCTGAAGACGCGATCGACCGTCAGGCGGAAGGGGCCGTCGGAACTGCGCGGCTCCACCTGTGCCACCAGGCGGGCCAGCTCCTCCCGCAGCTCGGTAATTCCCTCGCCGGTGGCGGCCGATACCCTGATGATGGAGCTTCCGGCGAGAAACGTGCCCTTGAGGAATTCGGCGACATCCTCCTGGACCATCTCAAGCCAGTCGGGGTCGTCCACCAGATCGGTCTTGGTCAGAACCACCAAGCCCTTTCTCACTTCGAGCAGCTGGCAGATCTCCATGTGTTCGCGGGTCTGCGGCATCACCCCTTCGTCGGCCGCAATCACCAGGGCCACCAGGTCGATTCCTGATGCCCCCGCCACCATGTGCTTCACGAATCGCTCATGCCCCGGAACATCGATTATCCCGAGACGATCTCCAGAGGGCAGGTCCATGTAGGCAAAACCCAGTTCAATGGTGATGCCCCTCAGCTTCTCTTCCTTGAGACGGTCGGTATCGATCCCGGTCAGGGCCCGGATGAGAGAGGTTTTGCCATGGTCGATGTGGCCGGCAGTTCCCAAAATGATCTGTTTCATGTGGTGACTTTCCTGCTCCAATGCCTGAGACGACCCTATGCAATGACATGCAAATCCTGAGGCAAATCGTACCTTAGCAGAACAAAGCCGCTCAGTTCAAGGGCTTTCCAAGGCTTCCGTCGCCATGAGATCGCGTCACGGCCCGGTGCATCACCTTATCGAGGGCATGACTTCTCCTGCCAGGACGGCATTATCCGACCGCGGGATCGCTCGTAACTGCTGAGTTTCTTGGAAATTGCACTTGCAGGGATGCCAAAATCGGCTATGGTAGAGTCGGTAAATGAGCGGTGGGGAAGCCGATGGGACCCCGAAGCCGTCAATCGTCATAGAAGGCGGTACTGACACTGGGGTGAGTGACCGGACTCGAACCGGCAACCTCTGGGGCCACAACCCAGTGCTCTAACCGTTTGAGCTACACCCACCACGAATGTATCCTGCGCCACGATGACGCACAGTACTATCATGGCTTTCGGCAAAGTTCAAGGATAAAGCAGGAATGGAGATCCGCTCGAAATCGAAATCGGGAGAAGCGGTGCGGTTGTTCGTCGACCGGGACCGATACGGTGTGTACCAGGTTTATGCTGACTTCATGATCCCGGCGACCACCCCTGGTGAACGCTGTCTGTGCCATGGGTGGGGAGCTCAGAAAACCGGGGAGGGGATGATGGAAGGCATCTTTACCGAAGGCCGGGTGATCGAGGTTCCCAAGAAGGATTGGAACAGCATCGTTGCTGCTCGTGAGGACCTTCGCAACCGCGATCATCTGGAAGATATCCACCTTGTCAAGGTCTTTTTTCAGGGAGATCGCCTGAGCGTCGACTGCTATACCCTGAGTGCTCCAGTTGACCGGGAGACTTGGAAAAGGATCGAGTCCTGCATGCGCTTCGTGGACAGTGCCGACAATGACACCCTGTTGGCTGGCGATCGTTTCGTCGGGTGGGTGGTCAAGGTGGGCCTGGAGAAAGAAGTTGAGCGGCTCCTGGGGGTCCGGTCAGATCGACTGATCGACCGTGAGACCAGGGCTGAGAGCTGAACACCGGGGGAAAGCACCGGGCCGCAAATCGGGGTACCGGTTCGGTGTCGGCCTGAATGCGTTAGCCATTATGATCAGTCGGGGCCAGGACAGGAGTGTCGAGGGGTACCGAATGGCAGGAAAGGGAAAGGATTCACTTTTCGTCCACACGCTACGTTTCCACGGCGGGACTCTCACTGAAATCCACCAGAGCGGTCGAGGCTTCTGATCAGCGCCTGTAAAGAATCACCAACCCATCCGGAAAGGGTGGATGGATGTGCAACTTTTCTCGCCGAAACCTACCGGCCGGTGGCACTGAAACAAAGAGACGATTGGGTTAAAAGGAACCAATTTGAGTCACATCGCCACATCCTGAACCCTCGCGACCCTTGCGGTCGCACGTCCCCCTGGGCAGACAATTAGGAAAAGAGAAAGGACAATAACCCCTGGCTAAATTCTGGCAAACCGGGAAACGAGCGGGTTGCTGCGGCTGATGAGGGAGTGGCAGGCCAGGAGGGATTCGAACCCCCAGCCCCCGGATTTGGAGTCCGGTGCTCTAACCGTTAGAGCTACTGGCCTGCACTCGGAGCTCTTATAACGACTTGCACCCTCGATGTAAAGAGAAATATCCCCAAGCCGTGGCGGCGATGGCCGGGAGGCTTGGCCGCGATTTTGAGATTGACAATTCTGTCCGATTTTCAGTAGCATAGGGTTACTGTTAGTGAGTCAGGGTAATACGGGATTTTGTGATAATCTTATCGAACTATTCGCCCGCGATATTTCCAGCTGGAATATTCTCTCCCTCTATTTGCCCGGCAACTTCTGCAGACAGTGACTTCCGCCCAATTCGTGTCAATGGCAGTGACCATGTGGGTGGAGGAACGCTTTTTGCAGATCAGGCTTTGACGCTATTTCCCAAAATGGAGGGTGAAATGAAGATCAAGTATTGCAAAAGATACAGTAAGTATGTGAGCCAGCAGCACTGTGAGTTTTTCAATGAAGGTCACAATTGCGAATACTACAGTTCGGCTCAGTGGAACAGCATCAAGGACCTGCTGCAGGATGAGGACCGGCCGCAACGGGAAGTAAAGGCGATTATCAAACCATTCAAATGCAATCTGATGGATCGACGCTATTTGAATGCTGTGCGAAGCAAGCATCGGCTTGGAGGATGGGCCGCTGGGGCGAGAATCTAAAGCGCGAGCCACTGCCCGTCCTTTGCCGGGGTTCGAGGCGGACCGCAAAGGCTCCCTTGGCGACAGCGGAAAGGTCGCTGCTACGGGGTGCCGGTGTTGCCGTCGAGCCTCGAGATGACCTGTCCAGGGGCGGCCTTCCCAGGCAGTGCCGCCCGGATGCTCGTTTTTGGCTCCTCGGAAGACCACCTCCTTCACTGATGCTAGTCTGCCGCCCGTACTGCACAGACGGTCCCCAAACCACCGACGAAAGAGTCCCCCCGGCCCGGGGGAGGGGGGAGACATTTTCTCCGGAAGAGAGTAAAGAGTAAAAGGTATGTTCGGGAACCCACTGTTTTCCAGTGGATGAGGTCTTGGAGAGCAACCGCGCGGATGGCAAGAAATGCTATCGGATCATTGTGGACGAGGGCGGCATCCAGCAGCTCAGCGACGAAGACCTGGAAGGCCGCCGCCGGGAGCTCGAAGAGCAGCCCAAACGGTCCGCAAGCGATGAGGAGCTCTGTCTTTATCTCCAGTTTCCGCGGGATGCGGTGGACTTTTTTCGCCTCGAAGAGCAATATGGCAAGACTTGGCTGCTGCCTCCCGAGGTCTGGCTTTGGCGGGGCGGTTTTGAGGACGGGCATCGCATCACTTTTCCTGACTATGGCGGCAATACTCACCGGATCGACAGCATCTCCACCCGCCGTGCTGGTGACTTTGCCCACACCTCGCTGTTGGTCGATCACCATTTTCAGACTCATGTGACCGCCGTCCGCCCGGAAGGGTCGCCGAGGGTTCGAAGACTTTGGACTCGCCAGCAACGGATGCAATGGACCCTGCGATCGACCGCTTCTTGAGCTACCTGGCGATCGAGCGTGGCTTGAGTGCCAACACGGTTGCGGCCTACAGCAGCGACCTGCAGGCGGTCAAGGGGTTTCTGCGGGCGGCCGGAGTCACCGGTTGGGAGGAGCTGACGCGGGAGCATATTTCCGCCTACCTGATGGAAATCGGAGGGAGGCTTTCGGAACGGAGCAGAGCACGGCACCTGGCCGCGTTACGCTCATTCTGCAAGCACCTGCTGGGGTTAGGAGTGATTCGACAGAATCCAGCGGTGCGGGTGGCCTTTCCCAAGTCCCGGCTGAACCTCCCCAAGGCCCTCTCGGCAGCGGAGGTGGAAGCTCTCCTGCAGCAGCCCGATCCCGCCCTGATCCTGGGGAAGAGAGACCGGGCCATGCTCGAAGTACTCTATGCGACCGGTCTCAGAGTGAGCGAGCTGGCTGACCTGCAAATCAGGCAGCTCCACCTCGAACCGGGTTATCTCGTGGTGTTGGGAAAAGGAGGGAAGGAGCGCCTGGTCCCTTTGGGGGAATGGGCGATAGCGGCATTGAAGGTGTATCTCGAAGAGGCCCGCCCGCTCCTGCTCAAGGGACAGTCAGCAGCAGAGGTCTTCCTCAATCATCATGATACCAGCCCGAAGCGGCCCGGAACCCGTACCAGCGTCAGGAAACTGACCCGCCAGGGCATCTGGAAGATCATCAAACTCCACGCCTTGAAAGCGGGCCTCCGGCAGAACATCACGCCCCATATGCTCCGTCATTCCTTCGCTACCCACCTGCTCGAACACGGTGCCGACCTGCGCTCTCTGCAGAGCATGCTGGGGCATGCGGACATCTCGACCACTCAGATCTATACTCATGTGGCCCGAACCAGACTGAAGGAAATCCATGCCAAATACCATCCCCGTCCCTGACAGGTGGACCCTATGGAAGTGATCACCACTCATGTGAACGCCGATTTCGATGCGATGGGTTCCATGATCGCCGCGAAAAAACTCTACCCCGATGCCGTCCTGGTCTTCCCGGGCTCACAGGAACGGACGTTGCGCGAGTTTTTCGTGAAGGCCACGGTATACATCTATGATTTCAGACGCCTCCGGGATGTAGACCTCGCACAGGTGACCCGGCTCATCCTGGTGGATACCCGTCAGCTTTCGAGGATCGGCAAGTTTCAGGAAATCATCGACCGCCCGGACCTCGAGATCCACATTTATGATCACCATCCCGATTCGGAGGAGGACATTAAGGGTGAGGTGGTGGAGGTCCGGCCGCTGGGAGCGACGGTGACCATCTTGACCGAGCTCATTCGGGAACGGGGCCTTCCGCTGAGCGCCGAAGAGGCCACAGTGATGAGTCTGGGGCTGTTCGAGGATACCGGTTCGTTCACCTTCAACTCCACCACTCCCGAGGATTTTGAAGCAGCAGCCTTTCTGCGACGCTGTGGCGCCGACCTCAACGTGGTGGCCGACATGGTAGCGCAGGAACTGACCGCCGAACAGGTCAGCCTCCTGAACGAACTCATCCTCTCCGCCAGAACCTATAACATTCAGGGAGTAGAGGTCTGTATCGCGACGGTGTCCGTGGAAAAGTACGTGGGCGACTTCGCGGTCCTGGTCCACAAGCTCAAGGATATCGAAAACCTGGATGTGATCTTTGCCTTGGCGGCGATGGATGATCGAATCTACCTGATCGCCAGAAGCCGCATCAGCGAAGTGAACGCCGGGGTGGTGGCGACCCATTTCGGCGGGGGCGGCCACAGCACGGCGGCTTCCGCGACCATTCGGGACATGACCCTGATCCAGGCGGAAGACCGCCTCGTGGAAGTATTGCGAAGCCACGTCAGTCCGTTTCCCATGGCCGAACATCTCATGACCAGTCCGGTGATATCGGTCGAGGCCGACGCACCCATCGGAGAAGCGGCGCAAATGATGACCAGGTATAACATCAATGCCCTTCCTGTCCTGGAAGACGGCGCCATTGTGGGCCTGGCCAATCGCCAGTTCCTGGAAAAGGCCGTCTTTCACGGTCTCGAAGCGGTGCCGGTGCGTGAGTACATGAGCCAGGACTTCTTTACGGTGGAATCTTCTGCTACCCTGCTTGAGATCCAGACCTATCTTGTCGAGCACCAGCAGCGGATCCTGCCGGTAATGGACGAGGGCAAAGTGGTTGGGGTGATCACGCGCCGAGACCTGCTGAATTTCCTGGTGACCGACCGCTCCAATATCCCCCGGGCACTCTATGATGATCCTTCTCAGTCCCACTGGATCAGGCGCAAGAGCATCGTCAACATCATCATGGAACAGTTGCCCCGGGAAACCGTCCAGGTCTTGCGTGAGTTTGGGAAACTCGCCGACCGTCTGCACTTCAAGGTTTATGCGGTGGGGGGATTTGTCCGGGATCTATTGCTGCGACGGCACAATCTCGATCTGGATATCGTGGTTGAGGGAGACGGCATCGAATTTGCCAAGGCTTTTGCCGAGGAACATCGGGTGCGAGTCCGGGCGCACAAGAAATTCAATACGGCGGTGCTGATCTTCCCCAACGATCAGCGGGTGGATATCGCCACAGCCCGCTACGAGTATTACCAGTATCCGGCGGCTCTCCCCATCGTTGAGTTCGGCTCGCTCAAGATGGATCTCTACCGGCGCGACTTCACCATCAATACGCTGGCGGTGTCTTTGAATACCAAGAGCTTCGGATATTTGATCGATTTCTTCGGCGGTCAGCGAGACCTTAAAGAGAAGGTCATTCGCATTTTGCACAATCTGAGCTTCGTTGAGGATCCGACGCGAATCCTGCGGGCGATTCGGTTTGAACAGCGGTTTGGATTTCGTCTTGGGAAACAGGCGGCGACCCTCGCCCGCAATGCGGTGCGTATGGGCCTGATTCAGAAACTGGGGGGGCGTCGCATTTTTCATGAAATTCAGCTTATCCTGATGGAAGACAATCCCACTCCAGCCCTCAGGAGGATGGCGCAATTCGGGCTGCTTGCGGTGATTTCATCCCGGCTCCATTTTGATCAGAAAATGGAGGAATGCTTCCGACGCCTGAGAGAGCTGATATCGTGGTATCAACTGAGCTTCCTGGAGGAACCCCTCGAGCAGTGGTGGGTTTATCTGCTGGGACTTTTTTCCCCGCTGAAGCCCAAGGAACAGCAGGAACTGTGGGAGCGGCTGCAATTGCCCTCCAGTCAGCAGGAACGTTTGCTCTGGGCGTATGCAAAGATCGACGAATTGCTCTGGGGGTTTTTCCAGTTGCTTGATCATCGCCCCAGTGATATCTATCGGGCACTTCAACCGCTGCGCCCGGAAGAACTCATCTTCTTGATGGGAAGGGCCGAGAAAGAGACTACCACTCGTGCCATCAGCCATTACTTTCATCGCTATCGGCACGTGGTGACGGAACTCGCGGGCAGGGATCTGAAGGCCTTGGGGATACCTCCCGGTCGGATCTACAAGACCCTTCTGGACCAGTTGCTGGACGCGCGGCTGAACGGCGAGGTGAAGAACCGTGAGGAAGAAATTTCCCTCCTGCGGAGCCGCTATCCCGAGCTCTTTGAGACCGCTGGGAGCGAGCAGGCGGATGAGCTGGACGCGGAGGGGACAGATGCTTCGGGAGTGGCTCAAGGGACAACAGTGTAATGCTGCACGATATTCTGATCAAAGCGGCCCTCTATGCCATCCCCTTGCTGCTGGCCGTGACCGCTCACGAGGTGGCGCACGGCTGGATGGCCGAAAAACTGGGCGATCCCACGGCCCGCGCCATGGGTCGCCTGACCCTCAATCCCCTCGTGCACATCGATCTGATGGGGACGATTGTCCTGCCCCTGATGCTCATTCTCATTCAATCCCCCTTTCTGTTCGGATGGGCAAAACCGGTTCCCGTCAATTTCGCCAATCTACGCGGAGGACGCCGCGACATGGCCCTCGTGGCGCTCTCCGGGCCGGCGACCAACCTGCTCTTGGCCATGGCCAGCGCGATAGCCTACCATGTACTCCTGGCAGGTTTTCAGGGTGGCTGGATCGCCGAGGAGGGGGCTCTGGCCTGGCTGGCGGAACCGCTCCTACTCATGGTCAGGATCTCGGTCATCTTTAACCTGGTCCTGATGGCGTTTAATTTGATCCCGATCTTGCCCCTGGATGGCGGCCGCATCCTGGTGGGGGTGTTGCCTGCCGGTCTGGCGGTGCGGCTCGAGCCACTCGAGCGTTATGGGATGCTGATCTTCCTGCTCATCATTGCGGTCCCCGTGCTGCGGGCATCGCTTTGGGGGTATTTTCTGAATCCCATTGTGGACACGTTCATGCGTTTGTTGCTGGGATAGTCCTGCCATCAACCCTGCTGTCGGCAGTTGCGCTGAAAGGAGTTTCGCCAATGGCTGAAAGAAAACGGATTCTTAGTGGGATGCGGCCGACGGGCAGGCTGCATCTGGGCAACCTGCATGGGGCGCTCGACAACTGGGTCGAGCTGCAAACCCAGTACGAATGCTTTTTTTTTGTCGCTGACTGGCATGCCCTGACCACCGATTATGCAACGCCCGGAGACATCCAACAGAATACCTGGGATATGGTGCTAGACTGGCTGGCGGTCGGGCTTGACCCGGAATACGCCACGCTTTTCATCCAGTCGCACGTCAAGGAACACGCCGAGCTCTATCTCCTCCTGGGGATGATCACCCCGCTGCCGTGGCTCGAACGCAACCCCACCTACAAGGATCAGCAGCAGCAGCTCGATACCAAGGACCTCTCCACCTATGGCTTTTTTGGCTATCCCGTGCTCCAGGCTGCCGACATCATCATCTACAAGGCGCACGGAGTGCCGGTGGGAAGAGACCAGTTGCCGCACGTGGAATTGACTCGGGAAATCGCCCGTCGGTTCAACTTCATGTACGCGCGTGAGGTGTTTCCTATTCCCGACGCCCTCCTGACCGAGGTCCCGGTGCTGCCCGGCATCGATGGGCGGAAGATGAGTAAAAGCTATGGCAACGCGATCTTCATTTCGGAACCCGAGGAGAGTGTCCGCGAGAAGATTTCGAGGATGTTGACTGACTTCCATCGGGTGCGTCGTTCCGATCCCGGCGATCCGGAGTTGTCGACGGTGTTCGCCTATCACAAGCTCTACTCACCGGCTGAGGAAGTGAGGGAGATTGCGGAGGGCTGTCGGTCGGGCCGGATGGGGTGTGTCGAGTGCAAGAAGCGACTTACCGGGAACATGCTGGAAAGGCTGCACCCGCTTCGCGAAAAGCGGCTCGAACTCGAGCGAAACATGGGCCAGGTGAAAGAGATCATTGCCACGGGTACCGCCAGGGCGAGGGCTGAAGCCGCTGCAACCATAAGCGAAGTGAGAACTGCGGTCGGGTTGAACGGCAATTCCAGGTAGTGCTGGTTATGAAAGCGATTCGCCTCCAGAAGGCGCTTGCGCAGGCCGGAATTGCTTCGCGACGGGCGGCGGAAGAACTCATCCGCCGAGGACAGGTTTCTGTAAATGGCCGCGTGGTGACAACCATGGGCGAACACGTGAACCTCCAGGTCGATGAGGTCTGCGTGAACCAGGTGCCGATCACGGTCTCAACACGGAAGGTCTATCTCGTCTTCAACAAGCCCGGACAATGTGTTACAACCACCATGGATCCGCAGGGCCGCAAGACTGTCTTCGACTTCATTCCCGATTGCGGGGTGCGCCTTTTCCCGGTGGGGCGGTTGGATTACGACGCGGAAGGGTTGCTCCTGCTCACCAATGATGGGCCGCTTGCCAATCGCTTGCAGCATCCTCGCTACGGTGTGTCCAAGACCTATGAAGTGAAAGTGAAAGGACACCCTGACGAGCAGGCCCTGCACCGGCTGCGCACCGGGGTGGCGCTCGCAGAGGGTGTTACCGCTCCGGCCGAGGTCAAGCGCATGCGCAGCCTGCCCCAGGCGACGTGGCTGAAGATCGTGTTGCGCCAAGGCTGGAATCGCCAGCTCAAGCGAATGGGTGAGGCGGTGGGGCATCCGGTCCTGAGGCTCAGACGAGTGGCCTACGGTGAGTTGCGGCTGGGCCGCACCGCTCCCGGAAATTGGCGGCTGCTCGCTCCCGGGGAAGTTCGGGGGCTCTACGCCATGGTCCGGTTCGAGGAAGAGTGAGGCAACAGGAAATGGCGAACAAAAGGCGAGGCAGCTACCCCTACAGCATGGAGCGGCCATTCCCGCAATCCACCATGAGGCGCCCGCCGCTCAAACGCAAGAAGCGGAGTCGCGTTCTGTTGGTGGTGATGCTGCTGGCCCTCATCCTGATCGGAGGGGTGGCGACCCTCGTTTTCAGCGAACCCGCTCGCAATGCCGTGCTTTCTGCCATGCCGTTTCCAAGGCAACTGGTGGCCATGCGCCTGCAGCATAACGGCAGGGAAGTTATCCTCATGTTCGGTTCCCAGTGTGTGCTGAACCCGCGCGATACAGTGCAGCTCCTGGAGGTGCAAACCGACGGCTGGCTTTCCTGGGGCACCCGGGTTTCGGCCGCCGAACTCGATGCCTCGCGGCTGCGGGAGGAGCCCGTAGCCTTCAAGGATCTCATGCCCCAGGAGTCCTTTGAAACGCCGAAGACCATCACGCTTCAGACAACCTCGTGGAACCGGCCTATCGGAGAGGTTTCCTTCCTGGTCCAACTGGATGCCAAGGACTGGCTGCAGAAGGCGAATACCACAACGGAGGTGAATCGCAAAATCGCCTTCCTTGAAAAGGCCTTGAAAGAAAACCCCGGCAATGTCCTGGTCAAATCTCAGCTGGCCGGCGTCTATTTTGAAAACAAGAAGTATGATCCGGCCGCCAAGCTGTATGAAGAAATCGATGAATCGGGCAAATCCAGAACCATTTTGGAGCGTCTCCTGCTGGCCTATCAGGCCCGAAATCGGGTCGATGAGGCGCTCAAGACCTATCTCGATCTTTTCAAATTTGCCGACGATGCCGATACCTTCAAAGAATTTCTCCAGTATCTCCAGAAGCACAAGTCCAAGGAGGATGCGTTAAGATTTCTGGAAAAGAACCAGCAGAGTTTTCCCAAGGCCTATCAGAGTTCCGTACTCCTCCTGATGGCGGAACTCAGCGCTCAGACCAAAAACTGGTCCAAAGCCTCCGCTGCTTACGAAAAGGCAATCAAGGCCGGCATCAAGGATCCCGATGTGCTCTACAATCTGGCAGTCACCTACCAGCACAGCGAGGATTCGGACAAAGCGACCCAGGCTCTGGAACAATATCTCCAAAAGAACCCCAACGATCTCAAAAGCTGGATGCAGCTCGCGGCCTTGCAGGAAAAGAAGGGGGCTCTGGCGCAGGCGAAAATGACCTATGAAGCGATTCTACAAAAAAACCCGCAACACAAGGATGCGCTCCTCAAGCTGATCGCCATCCTCGAGAAAAGCAAGGACAAAGCCGGCCTGCAGACAGCCTACGAAAAGCTGGCCCAGCTTCAGCCCAACAATCGTACCGTCCAGTACAATCTGGGCATTCTGTATTATGAGGGCAGAAAGTGGGACAAGGCGGCCCAGTCGTTTGAAGCCATCGCCGCCGCCAGGCCAAGAGATGTCGAATCACGCAAGTACCTCCTCGATATCTATCGCAAGCTGAAAAACGAAAAGGGCGAAAGCGAGATGCTCCAGGCGCTGTCGCAACTGGATCCCAAGAATACCAGCTATTACGAGGCTATTTTCACCTCCTATGATGATAAGAAGGACTACAAGGGTATGGTGGCTTTCTTCCGGAATGCGCTGCAGCGCCACCCGGATGGCGTTGCGGTACACAACTACCTTCTCTACGGACAGCTCAAGCTGGGAGACAACAAAGGGGCCCTGAAGGAACTGGAAGAGCTCATCCGCCTGGAGCCTAAAGAGAAGAAGCATATACGGCAGGCGGCCCGCCTCTATGAGACCCTCGGCGACCATGCCAACGCACTCAAAAAACAGGAGCAGATACTGAAGCTTGATCCCAAGGACAAAGAGGCGAAAGACGATTATTTGCGGATCAAGATGCTCACGGTGACCAAGAAGAAACCGGCCTGAAAACTTTTTCGGGGGAAGGAGACGACGGCCCCAGCTTTTGGACTTGTGTTCGCTGCCGCTTTAGGGTATGAATCAAGGCAGTCTATGGGCGGGTAACTCAGCGGTGAGAGTGCCATCCTCACACGGTGGAAGTCGGAGGTTCGAATCCTCTTCCGCCCACCAGAAAAATCAAGGGGTTAGCTTTGTGGGCTTAACCCCTTATTGTTTTTGGTGACCATTTAGTGACCATGCGAAAGAAAGACGGTTCATCCGGTTAACGAGTACCTCTGAATATGGAGATGGTACAATCTGAGCTTGAAGTATATGGTGTACCCATTTGTCTAGACAGAATTTGCGCTTCTTTAAGGTGGACTCGCCTGGCCATCTCGCTCACCTGACAGGACAGTTTTGTCCATTCCATT